>DATGCX010000451.1:0-142263 GCA_035311445.1 Xanthobacteraceae bacterium
AACAACCGCTTAGCTCAAAGCTGGGGAAAGTTCGGTCTAGCAGTGGACGCCCGCTTTGCGGAACGAGAGGCGCGCAAACGCCATCGCTTCGTTCTCAAGGCGGAGATTGAGTCCGCACTCGTCGCAAAATCGGCGGCCAAATGGTCGGCGTTGTTCAACGCCCACGGAGTTCCGGCCGGTGAGGTGCTCGAAATCCCGGCAGTACTCGCGCATCCGCATATCGTCCAACGCGAGTTGGTGAAAAAATTCGAGGCAGCGCCCGGCGTTGCAAGACCTGTCGCGGTGGTGCGTTCGGGATTTCGCTTGAAGGGCGGCGATCCCGCACCCGTCACGCCGCCGCCCCGGCTGGGCGCGGATACCGACGACATTCTCACCGCGTTGGGTTATGGGTTGGACGAGATTGCGGCTTTGCGGCGGGAGCAGGCGATCTGAATCGGCGCAGATGCGACTTCAACAGAGCTTCTGTTGAAAATTCAGCCAAACCGGACGAGTTTTGGATTGGTCGTCCGCGTTAGCATTAAGGTCTCTTAGGTCCTGGGTGACAGTACCGTACCGAACGCATTTGATGGCGACTTCCTTGCCGATACAGATCGAAGATCCCAACGAGTAGAACTGGCCGCCGTAGACGCAGAAGTCCACGACATCCGGGTCGAGACCCGCGGGCCTGTTTTGTGCAGATGCGACCGTTGCGATGCTTAGAGTCAACGCCGCTAAAGCGGTTCTCAACATGGAGCCCCCCGGTGCTGCCGACCATCGGCGCGCAACAGATGGCATTTTTTGGACTTTGCGGCAAGGCAAGGTGGTTCGTCCGCGAAGGGGCGCTCGCTACCGTCTCTTGCTACGAAAACTTCCCGTCGGCCGTTCGGTGAGCCCTTTTCGATAAGTAATTTTTTGATGATGCCGTCGGTGTTACCGCAATAGGTTAGCGCCTTGGCTGCCTTCGGGGCGCCTGCACACCGGGCGCCTGCACACCGGGCGCCTGCACACCGGGCACCTGCGCACCGGACGCCTGCGCACCGGGCGCCGCCATACCGGGCACCTGCGCACCGGGCGCCGCCATACCGGGCACCTGCACGCCGGGCACCTGCACGCCGGGCACCGCCATACCGGGCACCCGCATGCCGGGCACCGGCATGCCGGGCGTTAGTCCGCCCGGCATCATTGGCGAATCTCCGCCAGGGGCCGGCAATTCGAGAGTAACCTTTTCGCGGTCCTTCGTAAGCGTGACTTCGCGGGATTTGACCGAACGCAGGACCCAGCCCTGATGATCTTCCCCCGTGCGCATCTTGATGACAGTGCCCGTTGCCGATTCCTTGAAAACGCCGACTCCAAGCTGGTCGACTTCGCCAACGACTGTGCCGAGCAATGTGACCGCAGGACGCTCGGGCTCCACGGGTTTTGCCGGCTGCCGCACCGACACCGGCGCAACGTAACTAGGCGTTGCCGGGGGCGGCGGACGGCGCGACGGCGAAAAGATCGGCCGATCCCGCGTTGTCGACAATTGCTTGAGCGGCAGCACCCAAAGTGGGTTTCCGGGAGGTGCCGCGCTCTCGATCGGCGCCTGTGCTGGGGGCAGCGCTGCGACGCGCGCGGTATTATTGATTTCGGCAGGCTTGGCGACGCGATCTGCCGGCTGCCCGACGCGATCCGATGGCTGCGCGGTCGTGCGCGTAATCTCGATGTAGGTCGCGATCGCGCCGAGCAGGGCCATGCCGGCCAGAAACGAAAATGTACGACGCGGTTTCATTTCGGTCCCTGCCATTGTCCGGAAACCGAAATCAGAACGCGCAGTTTGCCTTCCGGCTTCGCTCCCGGCACCGCCGGACCTTGCGTCACCAGCTGATCGACGAACAGGAACGGCATTCCGGCTTCCAGATCATAAAGCAGTTGCTGGAGCACCGGCTGCTCGACCTCGCAGCTGACCGTGACACTGACAAAGCCATCCTTCGACTGTGGGCCCTGCAAGTCTACCTGCGTGTACACTATGTTGCCACCTAACCGCGCAACCGAACCGCCAACCCGCTGCAAGAGATTGGCGCCCCCGACCGTCACCGTCGCACCTTCAAGCAGCGGCGAGCCGGCAACGGCTGGTTCGCCGTCCTTGCTCGGCCCGCGCGGCGCGGCTGGATTGCGGGCTTCGAGTTGACGTAACACGTCGGCGCTTGCTGCGACCGCGTCGCGGCGTTCCAGAATCTCGGCCACCGACGTCCAGGCCGTGACAACGAACACCGCCACGAGCCCGGCATAGAGGATCGCCGCGCCGGAAGGAAAGCGCGCCAGAAGGCTCGTGAAGAGATTCGATATGTTCATGTGCCCACCGCAAAGATCGGCTTGATTTGGGCCTCGATGTGAAACCGCTCACCAGGCTCTCCAGGCGTGCGCGTGGTCGGCGCGGAGAATGTGGCGCGCGTGAAATGTGGAGATTGCTCGATCAGTGCAATCAAGGCGGCGGCGTCGCGGGTAACCCCGACAATCTGCAGTTTGTCGGCCTCAATACGAAGCTCGGTGACATAGGTGTGATCAGGAAGGATCTGCGACAGTGCCTCCAGCACGATCACGCTCGACGGCATCGATTGCTTGCGGCGCTCAAGCATGCGCTGCGCTGAAACCGCGAATTCAGGGCCAGTGTGAAGCGCAGCGCGCCGTGCCGCGATTTTTCGCGACAGAGCCTGCTGTTCGCCGTCCAAACTATCGAGAGCAACCGCCGAGTAGCCCATCGATAGGACGGCTGCGAGGCCGCTCAGCATGAACAGAGCGACGAGCGTGCGCCGAATGCGGTCGATTTCGAACACGCCTCGCGCTCGCTGCTCGAACACCTTGATGGGCGCCGCATGCGGCTCGGCATCGGCAGGGACCGTCAGCACTACGACGGACGCCGCACCGAGATCAGCAATCGCCTGCACATAGGGGGCCACAAGCGCCCGTGCCGTCGCGGCGACCGTCAGTTCGATCCGATCATTCGCTGCATCCTTCGGCGGTGTCCAGCTGAAGACAGCCTCGCCTGCCGTCCAGGGCGTGAGACGGTCGATCTGAGCACGGACAATACCATCAAGAAATTCGACGGCGCGTTTGGGCAGCTCCAGCGGCCGGAACAGGAATCGGTTCGCGCGTAAAACCAGTTCAGCACGACTGCCGCGCAGCATCGACACCCACGCGGCCGGCAAGCTTTCCTCGATCGAACCGTCGGCGATGCGAATCCGATGCTCGCGCAGGCTCGATTTTCGGGCGGTGCCGGCGGCATGCAAGATAAAGGTGTCGTGCGCCTCCTCGACGATCCGCACCTCGTGGTTCGGCTGCAGCCGATGAAGCAGGCCATTGACAGTGCCGGCGACGGAGTCGATCCATCGATAGAAGCCATCTCGGATTTGAGGCAATACGCTCATCTATGTCCCGGCGCGTTTCCGTCTTGGTGACGTGGTTGGCACCATATCACGTCACAAGTCCTACCTCCGCTACCCTAAGGTACTATTACGGGCGACAAGGCCAAGAAAATTCTAAAAAAAATTGGCGAAATTGGATCCCGAGAACCCCGCCGCTGTTGCGAGCAGTTATCATCAGCGTATTGCAATTAGCCTAGTTTCTATCGCGAAAGGCATAGCCTCACCCATGTTGCATTAAGGCATAGCCTCGCCCCATGTTGCATTTATGACTACAAGATGCCGCCTGCCACGATCTCAATTCCTCCGGTCAGCCAATTGACGCGAACCTCAAAATCTGCGCCCAGCCGCGATAATACGATAGTACCGCCACATGACATGCCGGAGGCAAAAAAGCTTATGGTGGAATGTGCAGGACGTTCGTTGCAGGTCAGGGGCAACATCGCCTTGAAGGAGACATCATCGGGAATGCGCATGATCCGACCGGACGATCCGGAGCGGATCGTCCGGCCCGGTGCATTGATCTGTGTATTGATTTGAGTATTTCGTCGTACGGCTACGGTACGATCAGCTTTGAGGAGCGTCGCGGTCTCAACCGCATAGGCCGCCAGTCGCTGACGCGTGGTGGCATGCGGTGCGAGGGGCAGCAGAATCGCGGCGAGCATCGCCACGACGGCGAGCACGGCGACCATTTCGAGGAGGGTAAATCCGTCTTGCTTCCTCACGCTGTCACTCGATACTGGCAGTAGAAATATCAGCTCCCGCTCCGGTTCCTCCCTCCTATCCATCGGCTCCATATGATTTGATCTCATAAGCGCTCCGTTCTCCGGGAGCTCGATAGACGTAGGCGCGCTGACTACGCACCCGTGAACGTCGGCGTTTTGCCGGGCCGATATGCATTTCACGGTGCTTCATTTTGAGCTTCAGTTGCTACCTGGCGGCCTGAACAACTGACGGAAACAAAATATCGGCTCCTGACCCGGTCCCGCCCTCCTGTCCGTCGGCTCCGTATGACTTGATCTCATAGGGGCTCCGTTCTCCCGGAGCTCGATAGATGTAGGAATTACCCCAAGGATCGTTCGGTACGCCGCCGCCTTTCAGATAGGGGCCGTTCCATGCCGTCAAGCCGGAGGCCGGCTTCACAAGTACCGCCAGACCCTCCGAGGTGGATGGGTAACGACCGGCATCCAGATAGAACAGATCGAGCGCGCTCCCGAAGCTTTGCATCTGGATATGGGCGGCTTTGATTTTCGATTCGCCCAGATAGTTGAGCACGCGCGGTCCGACCAGCGACATGATGAGACCAATGATGGTTATGACAACCAGCATTTCCACGAGCGTGAAGCCACGCTGGCTGTGCACACGCGAACGCCCGCGTGTGCGCAAGCCGATTTGCTTTTCAGAGCGTTTCATGTTGCTGAGCCCGCATCCGTCATCCGACGACTTGAGTGATGGAGAGAAGGGCAGTCATCACCGAAACGATGAGACCGCCGACCACGACGCTGATGGAAATAATGGCTACCGGGCCGACGATGCCGACCACCTTGTCGAGGCTGCGTTGCAGTTTCGCCTCGTAGAACTCCGCAATGCGCGCCGCAAGGGTGGGCATTTGGCCGGTCTCCTCGCCAATACGCAGCATGCGAATGGCCATTGGCGGCAGAAGTGCCGCAGCGGCAAGGGCGTCAGACAGCTTGCCGCCGTGGCGTACGCGATCGGCGGTTGCTGTCCAGGGAGCAGCTCTTCCGGTAACCGCCATGATGTCCACGAGTATCCGCAACGTCGCCGTAAGCGTGACATCGCTACTTAACAAGATGCCCAAATTGCGGCAAAACAGGGCAGCTCGATAAAAGTTGAATATCGTCGACATGCCGGGTATTCGCGATATCTCGGAGATGATCGCTGCGCGCACGCCTTTGCGGCGCAGCAAGAGCCACACTCCGACGATAAAAACCACGACCCCTATAGAGATCTCGGTAGCATTGCCGCGCAGGAATTCTGAGAAATTGAGGAAAGTGGTGATCGCCGAATCGCCTTTGGCGCCGAAGTCACGCAGTACCGACGAGAACTGAGGCAAAACGAACAGGATAAAGAAGGTCAGCACGCAGCCCGCGGCGAGCAGGACAAATGCGGGATACTGCAAGGCGTCCGTCAGTTTACGGCGCAATGCTTCCGCCCGCGCCCGTTCGGTGGCGATCAACTCCAGGATATGAGTGAGCTTGCCGGATGTTTCGCCAACCTGCACGAGGGCGACATAGATCGGCGGGAACAGCGTTGGATGCTTGCCAATGGCTTCGGCAAAGCTCTCGCCTGCCAGAATCCCGGAACGGATCTTGGCAACGATCGGATGCAGTCGCCCGATATCGGTGTCGCTGGAGAGCAGTTCCAGCGCATCGTCAAGACGGGCCCCGGCCTTGAGCAGCAGCGCCAAGTCGCGCGTGAACAGGGTGACATCGGCCGGGCGAGGTTGGTTGAACAGCGCGACGGTGACGCGCGAAACCTCCGCCACGCCGTCGTCCGCGACCGTTTCGATCGGCACCAGGCCGAGGTACTCGATGCGACGCGCGACCTCGGCCGCGGTCGGGGCGGACAGGGACCCGTTCACGAGCTCGCCGCTTTGGGTGATCGCGCGATAGCGAAAATTAGGCATGGCTCACCGGATCGTCGTAACGCGCAGGACTTCACCGGTCGATGTTATTCCGGCCCGGCATTTCGCCACGCCGTCGTCGACCATTGTGGTCATTCCGGCATGTACCGCGGCCTTATCGATGGCGTTACCGTCGGTTTGGGCATTAATGAGGCCGCGCACGCTCTCGTCGATCTTCAAAATCTCGAAGACGCCGACGCGTCCCCGGTATCCGGTGCCGCCGCACCGCTCGCAGCCTTTGGGTCCGTAGATCGCTTCGCCGATCTCGAATCCGAGCGCGGTAAAGCGGGGATCGGCGGCGAAATCGGCCGGCGTAAGGTCTCGCTTGATCTTGCAGCGGTCACAAAGCTGGCGCACCAGTCGCTGGGCAATCACGGCGCGCAAGGTCGATTTGAGGAGGAAGCCTTCGACACCAAGGTCGAGCAGGCGCGGCACAGCGGCGGCAGCGGTTTCCGTGTGCAGAGTGGTCAAGACCAGGTGGCCCGTCAGGGCCGCATGGATGGCGATGTGCGCAGTCTCGGCGTCGCGCACCTCGCCGACCATGATGACGTCCGGGTCCTGGCGCACGAAGGCTCGCATGGCTGCCGCAAAGGTCAGCCCGATGGTGGGTTTTGCCTGGGACTGATTAACGCCCGGGACCTCATACTCGACGGGATCTTCAATGGTGAGGATCTTGCGGGTGGGCTCGTTGAGTATCGATAGAACGGTGGCAAGCGTTGTGGTTTTGCCGCTGCCGGTCGGTCCGGTGACGACGATCATGCCGTGAGGCAACTTGAGCAGATCGAGCAGCTTTTTTTCGTCATGCGGAAAAAACCCGAGCCTCTCGATAGCCAGCAAGCCGCGGTCCTTCGGCAACAGGCGGATCACCGCGGATTCGCCGTGTTGCGTCGGCATGATGGCGACACGGATGTCCAGATCGGACCTCGCAACGTGCAACTGCGCCGCGCCGTCCTGCGGCAGGCGGCGCTCCGCGATATTGAGTCCCGCCAGGATTTTAATGCGGGAAATGATGGCCTGCGGCAGCACATCGGTCGGTGCCGGAATCGGGCGCAGCAATCCGTCGACGCGCAGGCGCACTGTCAATCCAGAACGGAACGGCTCGATGTGAATGTCGCTGGCGCGAAGCTCGACCGCCTTTTCCAAAAGATCGCTCACGGCCCGCACGACGGGTGCGCCGGAGGCGAGGTCGCGAAGGCTCTCGATATCGTCTTCGCGCGCATAGGCGGACTCGCGGCCCACCTCGGGCGTCGTTACATCGTTGCCGAGTCGCTGGTCGAGGGCGGTCTCGATATCTTCGAACGAGGCAACCTGAATCTTAATGTCGCCGCCAAGCACGATGGCGGCCGCGCGAGCCGCGGCAGAATCGCTCGGATCGGCCACAGCGAGCGTAGGTTCGCCGTCCTCTGACTGAAACGGAAATACCAGCATTTCCCGCAGGAAACGTTGGGAGAATTGATTGGCCAGCGGCGGGGCCGACAAGAGTTCCGGTAAGGCGATCCGGGGCACCTGGAAAAAACCCGCGACCTCGTCGGCAAAGTCATTGGCCGAAAGGTCCGTCAGTTCCCACAACTTATGAAGCGTGCGGTTGACCGAAGACTGCGCAGCCCCACTCAACACACTGGTGTCGCCGGAAAGGTGGTTTTTGTCGCGCAGATAATTTGCGAACTCGTATGCGAGATCAGTCGGCATCTTATTTAGTTCCGTGAGAATTCAGTATATCGCGGCCGAGTATATTTGCCACGCTTTACGATCTCGACCCTTGACTTCGGTCACATACGTGCGCCTCGGCGGTTGTGTGACGGTTCCGGTGGTACGTGGATGTGGTTTCCATAGGCCCAATTTGGCAGCCATGACATGGGTATTTCTATTGTAATGTCTTTTTCGTCAGGGGCGATGTTGTACTGATGTACAGGGGTACATCACGTGCTGCCGCTTGCCTTGAATACCAACTCCGGGATTCGCCCAATCCAACATCGCCGCAACTGCGGCGATGTTGGGAGCCACAAAATCGAAGAGGCCGGGCTAGCCCGGCCTCTCGTTGCTTCCAATGCTCAAGGCATTGTTCGCAGTTACAATCACGGATAGGACACAACCATTACTTGCTACCGCAACGACGCAAGCCGATCGGCGACGGCTAGTGGTCGTGGCCTTCGTCTTCGTCTTCGTCGTCTTCGTCATGCTTGAAGACGGCGACGCACCCGTTATTTGATCCACAGATTGCCGCGCCGTTGGTCGTGGTGTCTCCACCAGCGCCAACCACCGCGGCGGGCGCGACCTGCGGACTGAAGATGAGATTGCGCTTGGAATCGGCCGCCACCGAGTGTGACCCGCTAGACACCGGAATGGTTTCGATCAGCACGCTGGTCCCATCGACGACGCCCAAGACAGGGGTTAGAACGCCTTTGGTGCGAAACGCGCTGGCGCCGAGATAATAACGATCGTCGCCCTTATTGAACCAGACTTCATCTGATCCGGTGATGCCGGTAACGACGGCGGTATTCTTGGTCCTGGCGTTGATGACCAGCGTCGTAGTGCTGCCGGGAAGGTTATTCGGGGTGCAGCCAAGCAGCAGATTGTCGTGCGGGCCCACTGTCGCGCCGTTCGGTCCGCAGGCGGTGAGCGGAACCACTCCGGTGTTTGTGGCCGGATTGAACGCGCCCTCCACCGCCTTCGGATGAGCCGGATCGGTCACCAGCAAGCCGCCGCTGCAGGTGTTGACTGGTGAAAGGGTGCAGCCAGGCGGGTTGTTAGCGATGGTCGGGATCGATGTATAGAAGCGCTTGGTCTTCGGATCCCACGCGGGTTGCTCGATCGAGCCGCCGGGAGGCATAATCGCGGGGTCCACGGTGATCTTGATGATCTTCGCCACATGGGAGACCGGATCATCGCCGTTCGCCGAGAACAGCGTTGCGAAGGGAGGATCCTCGGCATTGTTGGCGGCGAGCAGCAACCTGCCGTCGGTCGTCAGGGCCATTTCATCGACCCGGGTCGTGCCGCCGGTGCTGATGATTTGCTTGATAGGGGTCACGGCCGCATTGAGATCGATTACTTTCAGGGTGCTGTCGCCGTCGCCGGCATAGAGCCAGCGCCCATGCGATGTCACGCCATCCGGGCCGGAGATGTCGTTGTTGACGGTGCCGTTCGCTCTGAGTTTGATGCCGACAAAGCCGCCGATGGTCCGTTGGAACTTGAGGTTATTGGTGTTGATGATATCGATCCCCGAATTCGAACGATCAGCCAGATAATATTCTGCTCGGTCCGGATTGACCCAGCTGATATCGAACGAACGCAGCGGATGGCCCGGGATTTGGACGGCCGTCAGGCACTTGGTTTGTGTTGGCGCCGGGGTCCCTGGAGGACCCTGGCATGGCGCGGCGGCAGCGGATGAAGATACAAGGGATGCGGCACCGAGCAGCGCAGGCGCCGCGGTGGCGCAGAAATGCGCAAACAACTTCTTACAACTTGTCATGAGACCCTCCCAAGACGAGCCATTCCACACATGGCTCCTCTGTACCATCGGTCATCTAGGAGGTGATTTCCAGGCAATTTTCAGTATTGGCACAAAGAATGCAGAATTTTTTCCAGTGCGTCAGAAATGCATCAGTTTCCTAGGCGACTTAGCAGGTTAAGATCAAGATTAGATGATGTTTTTATTGTGTCAATACAGTGGACACACTCCCTGACGCCCAGCGAAGCAACAATTATTGTTGTGTCAGAGATTTTTGCCATTTGTTGAAACCTTTGGCTGTGAGCGCTTTTGCCAACGGCAGAAGTCATGTGGGCCTTTGTTGTCCCAGTATGCGGGAAGAAGCTGATCGACCCGTCCGGACGGGACGCGAAGCTGCCCTAAGGTGTCACTTTTTCAACATGAATTCCTCAAGAAAATGAAATCGAAATTGAGTGTCCCGATTAACGACCGGAGTCGTCATTTGCACAATTCTCTGCTATTGCGAAGCGGGATTTTTAGAAGTGGGGAGAGTGATGCACGTTGAGTCGGGTTCCAAATGCAGCTATGTTCGCTGCGGGGCGTCACTGGCATTCCAAATTCCTGAGTCACCTGAAGGTCGTTAAGTGGCCGGTCGGGATTTGGTAAGAATTGTGACATTGGCGAGGGGCCGCGTAAAAATGCATAGGTTGGGTGGGGCGCGGCACTACCGGCCGCTTCACGGCGTATCGTGCGCGGCGTTTTTTGCCCTGTATTTGGCCGTTCTGGCGGCCTGCGGCCAGCTGCCTATCAACAACAACCAGGAGGTTAGCAAAGGCCCCGAGATCATGGATCAGGTGCGCTCACTTGACCTCCTGCCGCGGTTTCCACAGCAGCGCGAGCAGGCTGGGCCAAGCGGCGGCACCGGTGTCAAGCCACAGATTTACAATGGGGTGACGGTGTCGGCCGTCGAGGGAGCGCGGCCTCAACCGACCCGGAGTGGCGAAGGTTACGAGCTTAACTTCGAAAACACCCCTATTGCGTCGGTTGCAAAAGTCGTCCTCGGCGACATCCTGGGAACCGGATACACCATCGATCCGCGCGTCATGGGAATGATCAGCCTGTCATCCGGCCGGCCGGTCCCGAAATCAGATCTGCTGTTCGTTCTTGAGAATGCTTTGCGCCTGAGCGGCGTCGTCCTCATCAAGGATGTCCAGGGCTATCGACTGATACCGCTTGGCGATGCAGTCGGCGCCGGCAACCTGGATCAGACCGAGGCGCACGCCGAGGCGGGCTATGGGGTTTCGGTGGTTCCACTGCGTTACGTGTCCGCTTCCACATTGATCAAGCTGCTCGACAGCTTTGCGACCAAGCCCGGGACGGTGCGGGCCGATGCGTCACGTAACATGCTGCTCATTCAGGGCAGCGGCGCCGAGCGTCGGACTGCGATTGAAACCGTGCTCGGCTTCGACGTTGACTGGATGCGCGGGCAATCGGTCGGCATATTCCCGATCCGTTACACCTCTCCCGAGCTGATCATAACGGAGCTGGAAAAGATCATGGATTCCGGCGAAGGGGGGCTCAGTCAGAATACCCTCAAGTTTCAGCCCGTCACGCGGCTGAACGCCGTTATGGTGGTCGCCCGCAAGCCCGATCTCTTGCGGTCAGCCGAGACCTGGATCAAGCGGCTCGACGCCGCCGATACATCTTCGGCGCGGGCCGGCGTGCATGTGTACCACGTCAAGTATGGCGAGGCGCGCCAGCTTGCCCGTGTGCTGAACGACATTTTCGGCGGCGGCGGCGGCGCCTCGTTTGAAACCCCGGCGGGCCAAGTCGCTCCGCGCGGCGGCTTGGGCATATCGTCGAGCGCCGACCGCTTGTCGCCTCAGAGTCCCTCGGCGAGCGCCAATGTTACCTTTGGGGGCTCGGTCGGCGGTGGCGGCGCCGTCAGCGGTGGCGGCGGCGGCCTCGGTGGTGGCGGCGGCCTCGGCGGCGGCGGAAGAGCGGGAGCGGCTGGCGGCGGGGGCGCGGCCGGCTTTGGCACGCTCGGCCGTCAAGCGGGGCAGGCCACAGATCAAAGTGCTCTGGAGGGCCGCACGCCCACGGGCGGCGGCGGCCAGCCGGTGCTCGAAGGGGTGCGCATCACGGCCGACGTGGTTGCCAATACCCTGCTGGTCTATGCGAGCACGGAAAACTACCAGATCGTCGAGCGGACCATCGTGCAGCTTGATCGTCCGCAGCTGCAGGTCGCAATCGACGCAACTGTCGCCGAGGTCACGCTCAACGATAACCTCACCTATGGCGTTCAGTTCTTTCTCCAGAGCAAGGACAGCGGCGTGCGCGGCACGGTGTCCAACATACCGACGTCGCCGCCGGGCGTGCCGTCTGTGAACGCGGCAGGCTTGGTCGGCGCGGCCCTCAATCGGGCATTCCCGGGTTTCAATTTTCTGATCGGCTCGGAATCCACGCCTAACGTGGTTCTCGACGCCCTGCACGCCGTGACAACTACCAAGGTGCTGTCGAATCCGTCGCTGGTCGTCATCGACAATCAAGTGGCGACCCTGATGGTCGGAAGCGACGTGCCGATCTCGACCGGCTCCGCGAACGTGCTGTCGGCCTCCAATACGATCGTCAACACCATCGACTATCGCAGCGTGGGCATCATCCTGCGCGTGGTGCCACGCATCAGCCCCAACGGCAATGTGCGGCTCGACATCGAGCAGGAGATCAGCCAGGTTCAGAACACCACAGGCGTCGGCGGCAATCCGACCTTCTCGCAACGTAAGGTCAAGAGTTCGATCGCGGTCGCGAGCGGTCAGACCGTGTTGCTGGCGGGATTGATCCAAGAGCAGCAAAATCTCACCCGCGGCGGCATTCCGATCCTCGATCAGATTCCCAAACTGGGTGACGCCTTCTCGCATCAGGCCAAGGACAACACCCGCACCGAGCTGATTGTCTTCATTCGCCCGCAGATCATTCGCGACAGCGTCGATGCCAGTTTCGTCGGGGAGGAGTTGCGTACCAAGCTGCGCGGCATCATCGGACCACTTCCGCCGGAAGTTACCCACACGCCGAAGGTTCGTTAGTTATGCCGACGCTGACATGCGTTTCCACGCACGATTCCGAGTGGGATGAAGCGTTGGAACCGCAATACGAGTTCCGTGGTGCCGCGGAGTGGCCTTACAATCGAGCGCGTGGATGATCTTGACACCGTCATCGCCACTGCTGGCGCGCTGGTACGCCGTCGTGTCGCAAACCACGTCGGCGATGCGGGCGATCGACATCGCAGCGTTCATCGGCGTGGCGGTCCTTGGCGTCATCGCAAGCGTCATTCTGGTTCCCGATTGGCGCGGCGTTTCGGGCGCCGGCCTCGCGGTGCTCATGGTTGCCATCGCGGTGGTCGATACGCGCCGGTTCATTATTCCCGATGAGTTGAGCGCCGCAGCGCTCGCGCTCGGCCTTGTTTACGCGCTAATGGAGGACACCGACATATGGGCGCAGGCCGTCGCGTGGTCGGCCTTCCGGGGCGCCATGTCCGCCCTGGCCTTCTTCGGCGTGCGCGCCTTCTACCGCCGCCTGCGCGGACGCGAAGGCATCGGGCTCGGCGATGTCAAGCTTGCCGGAGTCGCCGGCGTCTGGCTCGACTGGTCGATCATTCCTATTGCGATCGAGATCGCGGCCGTTGCTGCGCTCGGAGCTTACCTGATCCGGCACTTTTATTTCCGCCGCGTCAGTCCGACGACGCGAATGCCGTTCGGCCTGTTCCTGGCGCCTGCGATTTGGATCGGCTGGCTCCTTGAAACGACACTGCTTGCGTATCCCTGGGCATCCTCGTTCTAGAGATCGCTATCGTTCCAGAACGCTGCGAGGTCCGATGTGACGAGCTGAAATGCGAACCGAACAGGCAGGCAACATCATTGCGCAAGCCGATTGGTAGGCAGAATCACCGGAGAGCAATTATGTACAAGATCGCAAGTTTCATCTCTGCCGGAGTCATTTTTTGTGCTGGCGTCATGCCGGTTGCGCACGCCGGTTCCATCGTTGCGGGACGCGGCTCCGTCTATGGCAACGAACTGACGGCCGCGGCGAGGCGGATCATTCCGCGGGCGCTGCGCGGCGACCCCCACGCTCAGGCGATCCTCGGCTTCATGTACGCCAATGGCCGTGGCGTTCCACAGTCCGACGATATCGCCGTCAACTGGTATCTGCAGTCGGCAGAGGGCGGCGATTCGACCGGCCAGTATCTGCTCGGCCTCATGTACGACAAGGGCTACGGCATCACCCAGGATGTCGTTCTTGCCCACAAATGGCTCAACCTCGCGGCCGCGCACGCGCCGCGGCAGAACCGCGAAAATGTCCTGCGGCTGCGTGAAGCCGTGGCCACCAAGATGACCCGCGACCAACTCGATCTGGCCCATCAGCTAGCGATCGATTTCGTTCCAAGCCGGCGATGATTGCGCGCGGGTAGCGGCGGGGTTTCGACAGCACTAGCGCTAAAGCAGATTCCGGTCAGTTTGGGCGGTCACCTCCCTTTCTTTGGCCCGCGCTTGCGCAGGGCCGGGAGGGGTGACGGCGGTTCAGCATATGTGGCCCTGCAGTAGCATGCAGGCGCCGCTGTTACCCCCGGACTGCCTGCGGCAGTTCCGACCGTCCTCCTCCAGGGGAGGGTGCCCACATATTCCGCAATCGATCCGCAAATGAACCTGCGACCGATGCCGTTCGACAACCGGGAGAAGGGAAATGAACCGCTGACGACAGGAGGCTCTGATGAGCTTCGCAAACCGCCTCATACCATTGCTCGCGTCGCTTTTCACGCTATTCTGCGCGCCGGCGCAGGCCGTGGATTATGAGGTCGGTGCCAAGCTCGTCTGCGATACCCAGGCACAGGTGGAGCGCTTCGTCGCTCTGTTCACCGGCGACGCGCAAGCCGCCATTCGGGTCGTCAACGCCGAGGAACAGAATCCCACCGCTTGCGCGATCGTCAGCGTCGCCTATGTGCGCGGCCCGCAAATCGGAATGGCGCGGCATGGTGACAGCTCTTTCGAGATCGTGCGCGTACTGGTGATCGGCATCGAAACTGAAGACGGCATCCGCGTGGTCCGTCCGGCCGCATATTTCTCGCTGTTCGGCATCAAAGAGTACGCAGTCTGAGTTCAGACCTGTGAATGGAGCCGGTCGTTTCGGTGCCGCGTACAGCCTCACGCTCTCAAGTAGCACGTGAACTTGAGCGCATCCACCCACGAATTTGCTCGTTGATTCGTCCCTGAAGGGCGGGAACGGCTTGTGCGCCGCAACGATGATCGGCATCGTCGCATAAACAGCCTGAGTCTGCCATCGAATAAGCAAATTTGAACTGATTTCCCAAAGAAATTCAGCAGGCTGGCGGCTCCAGGCACAGGACCAAAAGCCCAATTGAGAACGTGTGGCAGCCGCGACGGTGCCGTTTCATCGAGAAAAATAGGAGAATCAGTTACTCCACTCGGGGGGGGCACCGGGGGCGTTTTCCACTTCCAGATTCTGCCAGAGGGGTGCTTGCATGGCGTTGTCCCGCAGTACCAAGCTTCTTCTCCTGCTGCCGTGTCCTGCCATGGTATGCTTGTCGGCCTCGTTGGAGGATGTGGTCGCTTCGTCGCAGTGCCTGCCCTCGGCGGAAGCCGTTCGCCAGGAATATCCGGGCGCTTGGGCGTCGTGGAGCATGCACGAACCTGATCACAAGGGCGTCAGGTGCTGGTTTCCGGTCATGCGCGAAAATCATGCCCGGCGCATTGAGGGGCCGCCGCGCAAAAACGAGGCCTCGCACAAAGACGAGGCGTCGCGCAAAGACGAGGCGTCGCCGCGCAGAGATACCGCCGAACACCGCCGGACCAAACCGGTCGTTGAAAACAGGTTGCCGGATGACACCACGCCGCCCGCATCGGCAGATGAGATGAATGCACTTGGCTGGAGCTTCCGCAGCCGGACCACAAGAATTGGCGCCACAATAACATTCGACTGGAATGCCATGGCCGGCGTCTCATTCGACGATCGTTTTGCCGCGGCTTTCGAGGTCAGCTCAGTCAGCCAGCCATCCGTCATCCAGCGCATGATGGACCCGGTTGGAGCCATTCCGTAGGGGCGGCACGGGCTGTCAGCGATCGCACAGAAACGGCGAGTAGATCGCTTCAACCAATCTCAATCTGAAGGGGCCGGAGCATCGGTGATGTAGGGTCGCCCCTACAATCGGCAATGTTGTAGGACGCGGCTTGTGGGCCTGCCAAGGCTCGTAGTCATGCGATCGATCGTGAAGCGCTCAAGCCTCACGTTGTGAGTGCGTGAAAACTCCGATGCTGCAACGCCTGTCGGCCTTTCGGCTGCGCGGACGCTCAGTTTGTACGCGTCGAGGACGCCGATGATCTTTGGCGGCCAGAATGACGGGGGTCTGCTCAAGGTCGGCGTGGCAGAAAGGGAACGTAGGGGGTGGGCAGCCAAGTCCAACCCATGAGAAGCGCGCCGGAACGGACGCACTCCCGGACAAGCGGTCCGCGATTTAGGCCCCCGTGGAACATGCCCCTGCAATCGCGTCGCCGCGACACTCGAAGATGGGAAAAACGCCTAACTCACCACCCGCAGCGGCGCCACCTTGCGCGCATCGAGATGCTCCCCGATCGCCCGGGCGATGAACCGAGCTGTGATCGGCGTGCCGTCGTAGTGCAGGATCGGGATGATCCGCATCGGGTCGATGCGGCACTCGTTCACGATCAGCGAACGCAGCTGCGCATCGCGGTTTTGTTCGACCAGGAACACGATCTCGTGCTCGGCGATGAAATCCAGCACGTCCTGGTGGAACGGGAACGCGCGGATGCGCAGCATATCGAGGCGGTTGCCGCGCTCTTGCAGCATGTCGATCGCCTCGTCCATGGCAGGAGTAGTCGAGCCGTAATAGATGACGCCGCATTTGGTCGGCTTGTCGGCGTTGCGGCGCAGCGGACGCGGCACCAGATTTTTGGCGGTCTCCAACTTGCGCAGCAGGCGCTGCACGTTGTCCGCATAGGCGTCGCCTTCTTCGGTGTAGCGCGCATAGCGATCGCGCGAGGTGCCGCGGGTGAAATAGGAGCCCCTGGTAGGGTGGGTGCCCGGAAGCGTGCGGAACGGGATGCCGTCGCCGTCGACGTCGAGATAGCGGCCGAAATCCTTGCCAGCATCGAGATCGGCAGCGGTCATGATCTTGCCGCGGTCATACTTGCGCCGGTCGTCCCAGACGAGCGGTTCCGTGAGATGCTGGTTCATCCCGATCTCGAGGTCCATGAGCACGAAGATCGGCGTTTGCAGGCGCTCGGCAAGGTCGAACGATTGCGCGGCGAATTCGAAGGTCTCGCCGGGATCCTGAGGGAACAGCACCACATGCTTGGTGTCGCCGTGGGAGGCATAGGCCGCGTTGAGCACGTCCGATTGCTGGGTGCGGGTCGGCATGCCGGTCGAGGGGCCGGCGCGCTGCACGTCGAAGATCACGGCCGGGATCTCGGCGAAATAAGCGAGGCCGCAGAATTCCTGCATCAGCGAGATGCCGGGGCCGGAGGTGGCCGTGAAGGCGCGGGCGCCGTTCCAACCGGCGCCGACGACGATGCCGATGGAGGCGATCTCGTCCTCGCCCTGGATGATGGCGTATTTCGCCTTGCCGCCGTCCTTGTCATGGCGCAGCTTGGCGCAATAGCTGGTGAACGCATCGGCGAGTGACGATGACGGCGTGAGCGGATACCACGCGCACACGGTGGCGCCGCCATAGATGGCGCCGAGGGCCGCGGCCTGGTTGCCCTCAATATAGATGCGGTTTCCGACCTTGTCGGAGCGCTTTATCTGCAGACCGCAGGGACGTGTCATACCGGGCCGCGCCTGCATGTTGGCGAGCACCCAGTCGCGACCGACGGCGAGCGCGTGCTTGTTCGCCCCAATCAGCTTCTCCTTGCCCTTGAACTGCTCCAGGAACAGCGCCTCGATGACGGTGGGATCAATATCGAGCAGCGCCGACAGCGCGCCAAGGTAGATAATGTTCTTGAACAGCTGGCGCTGGCGCGGATCGGTGTATTCGCGATTGCAGACAGCGGTGAGCGGCACACCCAAGATAACAACGTCTTCGCGAAATTTCGAGGCCGGCAGCGGCTTGGTGTTGTCGTAGAAGAGGTACCCGCCCGGCTCGATGCCGGCAACGTCCTTGTCCCAGGTCTGCGGGTTCATCGCCACCATGAGGTCGTAGCCACCGCGCGCGCCGAGATAGCCGTCCTCGCAGACGCGTACCTCATACCAGGTCGGCAGTCCCTGGATGTTGGACGGAAAAATGTTGCGCGAAGACACCGGCACGCCCATACGCAGCACCGCGCGGGCGAACAGCTCGTTGGCGCTCGCCGAACCTGAGCCATTGACGTTGGCGAAGCGAACGACGAAATCATTTACGCTGCAGAGCGGGCTTCGTGCTGGCATTTTGAACCTGCGTGAGTCATTTCAATGAGATATTTTTTCATGTCCCACGCTCCTGTGGGGCAGCGCTCCGCGCACAAGCCGCAGTGAAGGCAGACGTCCTCGTCCTTGACCATGATGCGGCCGGTCTTGAGGCCGTCCGCCACATAGATGTCCTGGGCGAGGTTCCGGGCCGGTGCTTTGAGGCGGATGCGCAGTTCCGTCTCCGGTGCGTCGGCCGTGAAGGTGATGCAGTCCATCGGGCAGATGTCGACACAGGCATCGCATTCGATGCACAGCGAACCCGTGAACACCGTCTGGATATCGCAGTTGAGGCAGCGCTCGGCCTCCTTGAGCGCAAGCTGCACGTCGTAGCCCAGCTCGACCTCAGCCTTGATGTCCTTGAGCGCCACCACTTTGTCACGGAGCGGCACGCGCAGGCGCTTGTCAGGCGAGATCTCGTTGTCGTAGCTCCACTCGTGAATCCCCATCTTCTGGCTCATCACGGTGACGGCCGACAGTGGGCGTTTATCGATGTCTTCGCCGCCGAGCATCATGTCGATCGACAGCGCGGCCTCGTGGCCGTGGGCGACCGCCCAGATGATATTCTTAGGCCCGAACGCGGCGTCGCCGCCGAAGAACACTTTGGGGTGGGTCGAGCGCATGGTCTTGGGATCGACCTTGGGCATGTCCCATTTGTCGAACTCGATGCCGATGTCGCGCTCGATCCAGGGAAATGAATTCTCCTGGCCGACTGCGACGAGCACATCATCGCAGGGAATGTGGTGGTCGGGCTCACCCGTCGGCGCGAGACTGCGCCGGCCTGTTGCGTCATAATCGGCCTTCACCTTTTCAAACGTGATGCCGGTAAGGCGACCGCCTTCGTGGGTGAATGCCTTGGGCACCAGGAAATTGAGGATCGGGATGCCCTCATGCATCGCGTCCTCCTTCTCCCACGGCGAGGCCTTCATCTCATCGAAACCGGAGCGCACCACAACAGTGACCTGTTCGCCGCCAAGCCGACGTGAGGAGCGGCAGCAGTCCATGGCGGTGTTGCCGCCACCGAGCACGACCACGCGCTTGCCGATCTTGTCGATATGGCCGAACGAGACGCTGGACAGCCAGTCGATGCCGATATGGATGTTCCTGGCAGCCTCCTTGCGCCCCGGAATGTCGAGGTCGCGTCCGCGCGGCGCGCCGGAGCCGACGAAGATGGCGTCAAAATCCTCGGCGAGGAGCTTTCTGAGGCTGTCGATGCGTTGGCCGGCGCGGAATTCGACGCCGAGATCGAGGATGTAATCGCATTCCTCATCGATGACGGACTCAGGCAGGCGGAACCGGGGGATTTGTGTGCGAATCATGCCGCCCGCCTTGAGATCGCCATCAAACAAGACGCAAGTGTAACCCAGCGGGGCGAGGTCGCGCGCGACTGTGAGTGAGGCAGGGCCACCACCGACAAGCGCAATGCGCTTGCCGTTCTTCCGTGATGCCGCACGCGGGAGACGCGCCTTGATGTCGTCCTTGAAATCGGCAGCGACGCGCTTGAGTCTGCAGATCGCGACAGGCTCCTTCTCGACCCGGCCACGCCGGCACGCCGGCTCACAGGGCCGGTCGCAGGTGCGGCCGAGGACGCCCGGAAATACATTCGACTTCCAGTTGATCATGTAAGCGTCCGAGTAGCGCCCGGCCGCGATCAAGCGGATGTATTCCGGAACTGGCGTGTGCGCCGGACAAGCCCACTGGCAGTCGACCACTTTGTGGAAATAGTCGGGCGCAGCAATGTTGGTTGGTTCCATTCATTCCTCGTGCAAGGGTCGTTGCCTCCAAGGGCCTGCAACAATGCTTTAACGTTTTCCTCCGCTGGCGGGTTTTAGATTGACCGTCCTATTTTAGACGGGGTGGGTCGGGATCACCATCGGCATAAGGTATATCAATTCGACGTGACCAAGGTGCAACGTACGGGCAGCGGAGACCGGCTTCGATCGCATGACCTCGCGCTGCAATGCATCAAGAAATGCACCTCAGCCCCGTGAATTTCGCGCGTCCCCATAACGCTTTTGTACGAGGAAGGCCAGGGTTTAAGTGTAAAATTATGTTTATGCACTGTTAGCAAATAGTGAACGCGTGGTTAGCAAAAATAGTGAAACGCGTGCGGTTCCCTTGCGCACGTCTGCGCCGGAACGTTGGGCCGTGCATGAGCGCTTAAGCCTCGACGCTTTTTCCAAGCCAACCGATCGCTGCCTGCACGCCTCCGCTGCAATGCGGGATGCCGAGCGCCTTGAGGGCGACTTCGACGACCCCCAGCGTGCCGAGCACCATGGGGGCATTGACGTGCCCCATATGTGCGATACGAAATGCTTTACCCGCCATCTCCCCAAACCCGGTTCCGAGGACGACACCGCATTTCGCATTGCAATAATCCTGCAGCGGCGTCGGATTGCACCCATCAGCCATCCGAATCGTGGTTACTGTGTCGGAGCGCTCAATCGGATTTGATATATTGAAATCGAATGCCTTTCCTTCCGCCCACACCGTAACGGCACGGCGCACTGCTTCCGCCAGTAAACGATGGCGTTGGAATACGTTGTTGAGCCCTTCCGCAAAAATCATATCGAGCGCAGCCCGGAGCGCGAAAAGCAAATGCTCGGGCGGCGTGCCCGCGTATTTCTGGTAGTGCACGGTGCCGTCGCGTGCGGTCCAGTCCCAATATGGTGTTCGCAATTGGGCGTGCTTATGCACTTCGCGGGCGCGGTCATTAACCGCGACGAAGCCGAGACCGGGCGGCGTCATCAAGCCTTTCTGGGATCCCGACATGGCGACGTCCACGCCCCATGCGTCCATCTCGAACGGCACACATCCCAACGAAGCGACCGCATCCACCAAGAGTAGCGCGTCGTGGCCGGCAGCTTTGATGGCCTTGCCGATGGCCTCGATGTCGTTCACGACTCCCGAGAACGTGTCGACATGTGCCACCAGGATGGCCTTGATCTGACCCGCCCTGTCCTCCCGCAGCCGGGCTTCAACTTCGGCCGGGCGCACCGCGCGACGCCAATCTCCTTTGAGGACTTCTACCTCGACACCGAGAAAGGCCGCGGCATTGCCCCAACCCACTGCAAACCGGCCGCTTTCCAGCACCAGAATCTTGTCGCCCTTTGATAGGACGTTAGTGAGCGCGGCCTCCCAGGCGCCGTGGCCATTGGCAATATAAATGTAGGAGCGCCCGCTGGTGCGGAACAGCCGGCTTATATCTGCCAACAGGCTGTCGGTGAGCGCCAAAAGCGGACCCGCATAGATGTCGACCGCCGGCCGGTGCATTGCGCTCAGCACCTCGTCCGGCACCGTGGTGGGGCCGGGGATGGCAAGGAACTCGCGTCCCGCTCTAACGACCATTATGCGCGCTCCTCAGAAATCGAGTTCGTGTGCAGTCATCAGGGGTCGAGAAGCCGCGGTCAAGAGGCCAGAACCAGCTCTGACTTCCATCGCCCCGAGCGGATGTGCTGGTCTGCCACGCTGGGAGGACAGCCTATTTCAATCAGACGCGGAAATGATGGGGGAGGCGTGACCCGTGCGTCGTGAAGCCAAGAATCGCAGGATGGGTTGAGCGCGCAGCGGAACCCATCAACGGCCGTGCCGTATCCGCCGCTCAGGATGGGTTTCGCTTCGCTTGACCCATCCTACGCCACTGCGTGCTATCGCGCCGCGACTTTCAGGCTATCGTACGTGAATGTGAAATCATGCTCGGCCTGCGGCCTGTGGCAGGTGAAGCACGAGGTCAAATTGGCGTTCGGGTTGGGCGTTTTGTCGGGACGAAAAGCCTGATACTCCCAGTCGCCGTTGCGCACCGGCTCCGGATAGGCCGCGCCCCAGCCCGCGTGCTTCTCCATCGCCGCGTAGCCGCGGATAGTGTTGGTCTTGATCAAGCGACCATTGGCATCCTTGGTCAGATTGCCTTGGGCGTCGAGCTGTGCGGCGTAGATCACGACGGTGATCACCGTGGCGTCCGGAAGCGGCATCCCGGCCTTGGCGGCTTCGGCAGCCGCCGGGCTGGCGTAATATTCGCGGACCTCCCTCGCGTCGGGCTTGTCGAGCGCGAGGTACATCACGCCCTTGGCGTAGTTCTCCGGAAACGCAACGCGGTCAGCGCCGGCGCGGACCTGAGCGGCCGCCGCCAAGCCGGCGATGGCGACGACGCTGGCGGCGGCGATAAGCTTGCTGCGCATCTGCATGACTCTCTCCCTGGCGACCTGGCTCCCTGGCGACCTGGCCTTTATCGCGCCGCGACCTTCAGGCTGTCGTGGGTGTAGACGAAATCCTGTTCAGCCTGCGGCTTATGGCAGTTAAAGCAGGCAGACAGATTGGCATTGGGGTTCGAGGTCTTATCGGCACGGAAAGCCTGATACTCCCAGTCGCCGTTGCGCACGTTTTCCGGATAGGCGGCACCCCACCCGGCGCGCTTCTCCATCACCGCATAGCCAAGAATATTGTTGGTCTTGGTGAAGCGACCGTTGGCATCCTTGGTCGGATTGCCTTGGGCGTCGAGCTGGGCGGCATATTGCACCGCTGTGATCACCGTGCCGTCCGGAAGCGGTAGTCCCTTCTTCGCGGCTTCGACAGCCGCCGGGCTGGTGAAGTATTCCCGGACCTGCTTGTTGTCCGCTTTGTCGAGTGTGAGGTAGACCACGCCCTTGGCATAGTTCTTCGGAAAAGCGACGCGGTCGCCGCCGGCGCGCACCTGCACGGCCGCGGCCAATCCGACGACTGTGACCGCGACGGTTGCGATGGTAAATTTGCTGCGTGTCTTCATGATTTCCTCCCTGGCAGGCGCACCGGAAGAAAGGCGCGATTTCATAACCGTGTCGTGAGGTCCGTCAGCCATGATGGCGAGGCCTCTACCAGCGCGGTCTCGACCGTCTTGTCGAGACCGGTCAGCACCAGAACCCCGATCGCCATGAACGTCAAGCCCAATGCTACCTTCATCCCGTGGCCGGCCGACGCGAGCGCATGACGACCTCGCATCATGGCTTCACGCGAAAACAGGCCCAGGGCTAGCAATGGAAGCGCCGCCCCCGCTCCGAACGCGAGCATCACGATCGCGACTTCGCCAAGGTCGCGCCCTTGTGCGGCCAGCAGCGACGCCGCACCGAGCGTCGGGCCGACGCAGGGGCTCCATACGGCGCCGAGAAGAACACCGATCGCAAATTGGCCCACAATACCGTTGGCGCGCAGGCCTTCGAGCTGCCGGTCGGCCCAAGCGGCGATGGGCCCCTCGGCGACGACCAGCGGAGCTGCCAGGCGCGGAAGTACAAGAACGCTTCCGATCACCACCATCAGCGTCGCGGCAACGTAGCGAAACACGTCGGCGTCGAGCCCCATCGCGAAGCCGACTGTCGCGATGAACAATCCGATGGCGACGAAGGAGACGGAGAGCCCGGCCGCAAGCGCCGCCGGGCCCCATTTGCGTTCCGAAGCTGCCGCACCGAGGACGATCGGCAAGATCGGCAGGACACACGGCGAAAGGGTCGAAAGCCCGCCGGCAACAAACGACAACGGGAGACTGCCGACCGCCATCGGAGGCTGTCAAAGCGCCTTGTTCAGCAGGGCTGAAATGGAGGCGCGGTTTGTGTCGCCGACGGAGCGACCTTCCTCTTTTTCACCTTTGAAGGAAATAAGCGTCGACTGCATGCGCGCCCCGAACCGCCGGACCAGATCCTTCTGGCTGTCGAAATCGATGGTGAAGTACGCAAGGTCCTTGAACTTCGGATCCGCCATCAACTCGCTGAGGATCGGCGCTTGCGCCTTGCAAATGGGACACCACGAAGCATGGATGCCGACGAAAATGGGCTTGCCGGCCTTCTGGGCGGCCGCGAAAGCGGCAGCGTCGAAGGGCTGCGGGCTAACCGCCAAGGCTGGCGATACGGCGACCGCACTGGCGGCGATGGCGAGGAGAGCCGAGCGACGTGACAGCATGGAACCTCCCTCTGGAAGCTTCGGGTAAGACTCGTTATGGGACTGGTTCATAGCGTTGGATGACACTAGCGCATAGATTGCGGATTGACCGGCAAGATCAATTCTCGTTGATGCCGAACCTCTCAGGTCGCTTGACCGCGCTGTGCCGGAAGGCCAATTTTTCAATCGCGAGATCGTGATGTCGATCGGCGTGCGGGTCGCACGGCCAAAGTTAGGTCGGCGGCATACGCACCGGCGGAGGAGATCATGAAACACAGAATCGGCGCGGCGCTGGCGATCGTGGCGGGGCTCAGCATTGGCAGCGCCTCGGCGCAACAGAACGCGGATACAATCGACTCTCATCTGGCTGCCGCGAAGGCAGCGGCAGGGTTCGATTTCACTGGCACGCTCGCGCGCATCTGCATCGCGCCGCAGACGGCTCCGGGCGCAGACGTGCGCCCGCCACCGCCGCCCGATCGCGCGACTTGGTTCACCGAGCCCGCGAAGGTGTTCGACAATCTCTATTTCGTCGGCACCAAAATTCATTCGTCCTGGGCGCTGACGACGAGCGAAGGCATCATCCTGATCGATACGCTCTACGATTACGCTTCCGAGGAGGCCATTGTGGGTGGTTTGAAAAAGCTCGGGCTTGATCTGGCGACGGTGAAATACGCCATCATCAGCCATGCCCACGGCGACCATGTCGGCGGCGCCAAGCTGATGCAGGACCGCGGCGCCCGCATCGTGATGGGCGCGCCGGACTGGGATTCGATCGAAAAATCCGTCAATCAGTATCCGAACGGCAAACCCAAGCGCGACATCGCGGCGACCGATGGTCAAAAGATCACGCTCGGCGATGGGTCGGTGACGCTCGCGCTTACGCCCGGCCACACGCCGGGAACCGTTTCGATGTTCTTTGAGGTGACCGACAACGGCAGACCTCTTACAGTCGCCTATTCGGGTGGTACAGCATTCAACTTCCCGAACGACGTGCCGCATTTCGATACTTACATCGCTTCGCAGCGCAAGATGGCGGAACTCGCCAGCCGGAACGCCACCGTCCTGATGTCGAACCATTCGGAATTCGACAACGCCGTCACCAAGATCAAGCTGCTGGCGGCGCGCAAGCCCGGCGAGCCGCATCCGTTCGAAATTGGCCGCGACGCGGTGCAGCGCTATTTCAAGGTGATGGATGAATGCGCCCAGGTGGCGCGGCTCAAGCTGTTGTAGGGATGTTCTTCTCCCTCCCCGTCTTCGGGGAGGGCAGGGTGGGGTTCTTTTCAAGGTCCAGCTGTGCCTGTTGTCGCCCCACCCGGCGCTTCGCGCCACCCTCCCCGAAGACGGGGAGGGATAAGCGCGCATCTCCGCAAAGCCTCGGTGGCCGGCGCGATGAATTCCCTGATAACAGGGAAATTAACAGGGAATTTTGAAAATTTCATCCGTTTGCGGTCTCTCGGGGCGGCGCTGCGATCCGGTCGCCAAACGGAATCAGCGACTTGCAGCCGCTTCCCTGTTCCTCCAAAAACAGGGAAGTTTTTCGCCGGAACAGGAAAGTTTTTTTGCGAGGGAATGGCATCGAACCGATCGTCATTTTGCGTCGTGCTCGCGAGACGCGCAGTCGCAAACTCACCTCCACATTTGCAGCCCGGACGGAGTGAAATGACATCCGGTGCCGCCGTGCACAGACGAAATGCCGACCTTGGACTACGGGGCCGCAAAGCAGCGGTCCCGTGGTCCGGGCTACGATTCCATAACTCCTGTGTGTGCATGACATCGACCGCCGGATATGGATTCCGGGCTCGCGGGCAAAAGCCCGCGCTTCGGAATGGCACGGTTGAGCGGGCGTCCCGACAGAGCGCGTTGATTTCATTTGGAGAAAAAGGGGTATTTCGTTTTGCCAAAATGACGCCGGCGGTTCGCGCGGGCATCGCCCGGCAATCCACTCCGCGCCGCCGCGGTCGCGGCCGCAGTAATTGGCCGAGCCTGGAATGTCGGGCTGCGTCGAGGGACGATCTGGCGACGGCATGGCTTTTCGCGGCTCTCGTTAAATAAGCATCATCATATCACAATAGGCCTATTTCCACAAGATCAAACCGACAGATCAAACCGACAGATCAAACCGATAGATCAAACCGATAGATCAAACTGACGGGCGAAATACAAGAGAAGCAAAACGCGACCGGACAAATCTGGAAAGTCACCGACAAACAGAGCCGCTGACAATGCGTAGCCGCCAGATCGCACTCGGTCACGGGACTTTGAGTGCATCGCGGATACGCCGAGCCTCAAGCAAGCGCGCCTCATAATAGGCTGCATTTGGTGCGTGCCCACCAGCGCGCATGGTTTCAAAGGCGGCCTCGATTTGCTGGACCGCGGTTTCAGCCATCGCCGCGTCCTTGGTCCGCTCAGCCAGTCGCATCAAAGCAACGCCTTGATTGCCGAAACTCGTGGCCCATTGCGGCGGCACGCGCTCGCGGGTGCGTTCCGTGAGGGCGTCGCGATAGGCGGTGACCGCCTGCTCCAGCTGCGCCGTCCCGCTCTCGCCATCCCCGAGGGCCCGCAGCGCATTGCCGAGAGTGTGCTGGGTCGCGGCCCAGTCGCGCGGCACGCGTTCGCGGGTATATTCCTTGAGGGCGTCGCGATAGGCGGCAACCGCTTCCTCCAGCTGCGCAGTCCCGCTCTCGCGCTCCCCAAGTCTCTGAAGTGCATTGCCGAGGTTGTTCTGGGTCATGGCCCAGTCGAGCGGCACGCGTTCGCGGGTATATTCCTTGAGGGCGTCGCGATAGGCGGCGACCGCCTCCTCCAGCCGCGTCGTCCCGCTCTCGCGCGCGCCGAGGGCGCTGAGTGCACCGCCGAGATTGTTCTGGGTCATGGCCCAGTCGAGCGGCACGCGCTCGCGTGTGTATTCCGTGAGGGCGTCGCGATAGGCGGCGACCGCCTCCTCCAGCCGCGCCGTCCCGCTCTCGCGCTCGCCGAGGGTCGCAAGGGCGGTGCCGAGCCCGTCGCTGGCTGAACCTCGTTCATCACCGGATGATGCATAATCCAATAATTTTCGCCGCAATTCGATTAACGCGATGAGATGTACGTTGCTGCCACGATCACGCCCATATTCGTATAGCGTCTCCGCTTCCGAATTCAGAGACCGGGCGACCATTGAGGTATTCGTCCCATGAACCGCTCCGGCCAGAGTAACGATAGCGTCCGCGGCAGCTACCCCGTCATAGGCCGCCAGCGCAATATCGCGCGTGCGATTGTAAAGCGCCGTTATTCCGGCGACGTATCGTTCGCGACGCTCTTCCTCCTCGCGGCGCATTTCTTCGGCTGCTTTACGCAGCGCGGCGCGAGCCAGCCCGGACTTGCCTTCATCTACCAATGACCGCGCTATTTTCAGCGCTTCATCGACGATCACGTCGATATTGGTCTGTGTCGGCCTCGCGGCAATTTCTCTTTCGTAGATGTCGATCGCGTTGCGAACCGCCAGTTTCATGCCTTCAAAGTCGAGGTGCCGATCACCGGCGACTCTCTTCGCCATTTCGTGGATGAACCCCTCAGCCACCCGGCGAGCGCGCGCCTCCTCCTCGCCATAGGCCTTCACCAGCAGATCGAGAATCGCCGTGTAAGCGATATGCTTGGCAAGATCGGCGGGGCTCGTGAAGGTGCAGCCGGGATAGCGGTCCGCCTTCTTGAGGCACGCTAAGTGGGCGGATTGGTCAACGGCCGAGGCCGCTGTTGGTGCGTATTTCGGGCCACGCTCGGCACTGTCCGCCGCTTGGGCGATGAACAGGCGCTTATCGTGATAGAGCGCGAGCCAAGCCTCCCATTGGGTGTAGGAAACGCCGGCACCTGCCCTCAGCACCTCGCCAAGGGGCGGCAGCTTGTCCGCAAGATCGGGATGTTTTTTGCGCAGCGCCGACAATGCCAGTTCACCCGGGGCAGAACCCGTCAGGTTGCCGACCAGATGAACCACGGCGTCGCAATGCGCGATATACACATCGAGCCTGTCCAGCGTGTCGCCGCCGAGGTCCTTGAAGTCCTCCTGCACCTTCACTTCCACATTGTGCCGCGTGAGGTCGGTGCGCAGCGCATCACGATAGGTGCGGAATTCGTCGGAAACGGTCGAGAGAAAAATCTTGACCGACATGAGTGGGCGTCCTGAAACAGCGGCCCAGCGAGGAAGGGGGCGATCTTTCCCTCCCCGTCTTCGGGGAGGGCAGTGTGGGGTTCTTTATCATGGCACGGTCGGCCGCTGTGTCGCCCCACCCGGCGCTTCGCGCCACCCTCCCCGAAGACGGGGAGGGATGCTACTTCCCCGCGCGCATCAGCGAAGCCTTGAGCGCCGGGCGATCGACTTCCTTGCCGGCGAGATACATGCCGGCGATACGGCGCGTGTTGCGGATGTCGTCGAGCGGATTGGCGTCGAGCACCAGGAGATCGGCGCGCTTGCCAGGTGCAATGACTCCGCGGTCCCCAAGCCCGATAAATTCCGCGGAGCGGCCGGTTGCGGCGACGATCACCTGTGCCGGCGTCATGCCAGCTTCCGCCATCATCTGGAGTTCCTTCTGCTCGGCGAAGCCGAAGGGGTGATCCTCGAGCCCGGTGTCGCTGCCGAGAATGATGCGCGCGCCGGCGGCGGCAAGCTTCGCCACGTTCTTCTGCAGAATCGCGTAGTTTTTCTCGTTGCGCTCGGCCGTAGCGGCGTCGCGATTAGTAAAAGAGGCACGCATCCGCGCGATCATGTCCGCCGGCTCGGTGTCGCGCAACAGGCCGGCAAGGTAGGGCTCCTCGAACCAGGCCGGAACTGAAGTATGGGTGGCGCGTTCAGGCGAGCCGATGTTCGGCATCACGTAGATGCCCTTCGCATTCATGGTGGCGATCAGCGCGTCGCTCATCACCATGTCGCGCACCAGGTGAGCGAAGTTGTCCACGCCTGCGGCGGCAAGCTCGACTGCGTCCTTGTGATAGAACACATGAGCCGAAATCTTGAAGCCGAGGCGGTGCCCTTCGTCGATGACTGTGCGGGATAACGCGATCGGCAGGCTGGGAGCACGGCCGCCGCGGTCGTCGACCCAGATCTTGATGAGGTCGACCTTTTTGGCCGCAAGCTCCGACACGGCGTTGCGGGCCTGATCCTCGGTCGTGATCTCGGAGGCGATACCCGCATAGGCCGCGGCACCCGGGCCGGCATTGGGCGCCCCGATGCCGCGCCCGGCCAGCATGAGCCGCGCGCCACCGAGGCGGCCAGCCGCCTGGTCGGCGCGGATCTGATACATCACGTCGCCCTTCTCGATGCCGTGCGACACCACGGTGGAAATGCCGAAATAGAGTGCGCGATTGAGATCGTCGAGGATGGTCTCGCGGTTGAAGTTTTCCGCCGAGTAGCTCAGGCCCCGCTGGAATCCCGGATGCACATGGGCGCTGACGATCGCCGGCATAATGGTCTTGCCGTCGAGATCGATCCGCGCCGCGCCCATCGGCGGCGCGATATCGCCCTTGCGGCCGATGCGCTCGACGTGGCCGCCTACGACAAGCAGCGCGCCGTTCTCGATTGCGGCCGTGCCGTCGCCTGGGATTATCCGAGCGCCTTCGAACAGGACCGTCTGAGCAAACGCCGCGTTGGTGACCAGCGCGATGGCAACGGCGAGGGCGAGCAGACCAAACCGTACGATTGATTTAGTGGACATAGGCAGACCGTTCTGTTGCGCCGTGATCTGGCGCGGGAGTCGAAATGTGCCTCCGAGCGGTGCGGGTTGTCAAAGCGTCAGAACCGAGGTGTGTGACACGGGCGCAGTCGCGCGGTCCCACCGTTAGAAGCAGATTCGATCGCTTGGATCACGTGCCGGTGTCGTCGCCGGGCTTGTCCCGGCGACCTCGATGGCAAAGCCACTGAGCAAGAATATCGGTGTGGCCGGGACGAGCCCGGCCACGACACGCAAGGGTTCCAAGTGCTTTGACCTGACCGGGATTCGTCTATCACAGCAAACCCCGTGCGTCCTTTTTTCTTCCCGGTTGAAAGCGGTGCCGGAATAGGGAAAATCCCATCGCCCGATACGCCGCGCGAGAAAAATGCGGCGCCGACCGGCGGATCGGGGGTGAAAGGCGTAACGGAGGAGAACCATGCATCGACGAAACATCGTTGGCATTTCGGCACTGACGGTAGGTCTTGCTCTGCTGCCGAGCGGTGCGAGCGCCCAGCAGAAATCCATCAAAGACATGCTGGTCGGCACCTGGGCACTTCTGCTTGACGACAACATCAAGGACGACAGCACTCATGTGCCGGCATTCGGCCCCAATCCCGAGGGTACCCTCGTCTTCGCGGCCGATGGGCATTATTCCTTACAGATATTCCGGCACGGCCGCCCGGCCTTCGCCTCGAAAGACCGGCTCAAGGGGACTGCGGACGAGAACAAAGCCGCAGTTCAGGGCATGATTTCTCACTTCGGCACCTATACGGTTGACGAGGCCGGCAAGACCCTTGCTTTCCGCATCGAGGCGAGCTCGTTTCCGAATTGGGACGGAACCCTGCAAAAACGGCCCATCACTGCGGTCACCGACGAAGTGCTGACGTATAACAATCCGACACCGACCACCTCCGGCTACGTGCGGTCGGAACTGGCGTGGAAGAAGGCGAAGTGAGCGCGACGCGAGGGAGCGCCGTTGCTCGCATTTGCGAGGTCGTGTGTGACGAGATTGATTTACGTTCACCCGCGGGCTTGACCCGCGGGTCCATCGTCTTCGCATGAAAGATGGATTGCCGGGTCAAGCCCGGCAATGACGCGACATCAGCGGGGCGCACATTAGCACAACCGAGTTTATTCTTCCGCTCCGCGGGATCCCTTGAACGATCGCCGCGGTGACTTACTCCGGCCTGGCGCCGGAAGCCTTGATGACCTTGCCCCACTTCTCGACTTCGCTCGCCACATAGGCGCCGAAGCTCGACGGCGTGTGGAAAATCGGTGTCGTTCCCACCGCGGCGAGCCGCGCCTTGGTGGCAGGGTCGGCAAGGCCAGCATTGATCTCCTGGTTTAGCCTGGTGATGATGTCGGCCGGGGTTCCGCGCGGCACGCCGAGCCCGCACCAGGAATTCGCCTCGTAACCGGGCACCGTTTCTCCGACGGTCGGCGCATCGGGCACGAATTCGCTCCGCGTCTTTCCTGCCACCGCCAGCAGGCGCAAAGCGCCTGACCGGATGTGCGGAAGCGATCCGGTCAGCGTCGGGAACATCACCTGTACCTGGCCGGCGATCATGTCGGTCAGCGCCGGCGCTTCGCCCCGATACGGCACGTGCACCATGCGGATGCCGGTCATGGTCTGAAACAGCTCGCCGGCCACATGGGACGTCGACCCAGTGCCGAACGAGGCCATGCTGATTTTGCCGGGGTTGTCCTTGGCGTAGGCGATGAACTCTGGAACGGTCTTGGCGGGCACGGAAGGATTGACCACCATCACCAGGGGGAAATCGATGAGACCTGATACCGGCGCGATGTCGTGGAGGAGATTGAAAGGAAGGTTGTCGAACAACGTGACATTGACGGCCGCGGATGCCGCGATGAACAGCAATGTGTAGCCATCCGGCGGAGAGCTGACCGCCGCCTGAATCGAAATATTGGTGGAAGCGCCCGGCTTGTTCTCGATGACGATCGATTGGCCGAGACGCTCCGACAGCCATTGGGCCATGATGCGCGACACGGTGTCGGCCCCGCCGCCCGGCGGAAATCCGACGATCCATCGCAGCGGCCGTGTCGGGTAGCCCAACGCGCATACGGTTTGCGGGAGCGCAGGCGCCGCAACGGTCGCCGCGGCCATTTGCAGGATCCGGCGGCGCGGAAATCTCGTCATTGCTGCCTCCCATGCTTTGCGATGAATGCCAGCACGGCGCGATTGAACACCTCGGGTTCTTCCCAGTAAACCGAGTGCCCTGATTCCGGCGCCACCACCAGCTCGGCGTTCGGGATTTTTGCGGCGATCATGCGGGCGATCGACGGCGGCGTGGCGAGGTCGGCAGCGCCGGAGATCACGAGGGTCGGTACCCTGAGCGTGCCGAGCATCGCGTCGGTAATCCGGTTCTTGAGCGGCTGGCGGAAGGTGTCCACCAGCCCAGATTTGCGCTCCAGCTCGACCCATAGCCGGAAGCCTTCGGGATTGCGGGCACGGTAGGATGGGCCGACCTCGCGGATTTCGACCGGGATTTCATCCCAGATTTTCGGCCGAATGCGGGCGCCGGCCGCGGGGATATCGCCATCCACGACACCGAACTGGTTGCTTGAAATTGTGAGGCTCAGAAGCCGCTCCGGATGGGAGAAGGCATAATCCGACGCGATGCTGCCGCCGGCTGCAGAGGCAACGACATGGAATTTGCCAAGCCCGAGAAACTCCACGAGCTGATGCAAATCTTCTGAGGCGTTGCCGGGCTTGGTGCGGTCGACCGGCGCCGAGCCATGGTAGCCGCGTCGCGAGTAGGAAACGACGCGATAGCCGGCCTTGGCGAACACCGGTTGCTGATAACCCCAGATAAGGCCGCTGCCGGACGCCGGATGGAGCAGCACAATGGGTTCGCCCGACCCTTCGGTGTCCCAGAACCACAGCCGGGTGTCGGCAAGCTGCGCAATCCCTTCCTTGGCCGGCACCTGCGGCGGAACCGGGATCGGCGCCAGCGGATCGAGCAGTGTTTGCGCGACTGCAGTATCCGCCCGCCAGGTCGCTCCAGCGTCAAATGCGAGCACCGCGGCGCCAGCCCCCAGCAGCTTCCGCCGACTAATCTCATAACTTGCCCTCACAGACGCCAAGCTGAGCTGCGGCCGTGCCGCCGCGGCTCCCTCTCCCCTTGTGGGGGAGGGTTGGGGTGGGGGGCCGGAGAGCTGTGGCACTGTTGTGCCGCCTCTCGCGACCCCCACCCCCGACCCCTCCCCACAAGGGGGAGGGGAGGAGTTTGCGGAACCGCTGCGGCGTAAGCCTGCACCCATGATATTCGCCATTTCCCGGACCGGCATTTCGATCATGGTCGCCCTCCCGTCCATCATTCTTGCGGCGCCGCCCATGGTATGACTGGCGCTCAGCTCTGCGGCTCCCAAATATACCGACGATCGCCACGTGAGCCTATGGCGAACAGACGCAAATCATCGCGGAAGAGTGACGGTATGCGCGACGTGTTCGAAGAGATTTTTGCCCAGCAGGGACTGGAACGGGGCGATCCGATAGATTCGGCGCGGCGCGGCATGCGTGCCCTCAGGCGGCGCTTCTACGAAGCGGTCGCGGTGCGCGACGATCCGGCGGGATTTGCGGTCGTGCTCGATGGTCGTCCGATCAGGACTCCGGCGCGCCGTGCGCTGGCGGCACCCTGCCGGCCACTTGCAGATGCAATCGCTGCCGAATGGCAGGCGCAAGCCGAGTTCATCGATGCTGCCGGAATGCCGGTGACGCGGCTCGCCAATACCATCATAGACGGCGTTGCCGCCGCGCGGGACGAAGTGGCAGGCGAGATTGTCAAATATCTAGGTTCCGATCTCGTGTGCTATCGCGCTGCAAGTCCGCAGGGCTTGGTGGCGCGGCAGTCACTGCAGTGGGATCCGATCATCGCCTGGGCCGAGGCGTCGCTCGGCGCTAAGTTCGCCACCGTGCAGGGGATCACTTACGTGCGCCAGCCGGACAGTGCAATCGATCGCGCGCGCGCCGCGATCCCGCGCGATCCGTGGCGGCTCGGCGCCGTTCATGCAGCTACCACTCTGACAGGTTCAGCGCTGATCGCGCTCGCGCTCGCAAGGGGCGACGTCGGGCTCGACGCGGCTTGGGCTGCCGCCCATGTGGATGAGGACTGGAACATGGAGCTGTGGGGCCGCGACGAACTTGCCCTCAAGCGCCGCGCCCACCGCTTTGCCGAGATGACGGCAGCGGCCCGCGTCCTGGCGGAGATGGAAACAGCGGGTTAAAGAAGCGCCACGGCGCCAACGCGCGTGGTTGACGGAACTTCCCCTCACTTTGACGCGATTTCTCCTTCAGTGGCCGTCCGCAGCCGCTTGATCTCAGCTTCCAACGCTTCGATCTTTTGGTTGCGCGCGGCCAGCGCGGCGGCCACATCGGTGGCCTCGACGCGCAGCGGAATGTGCTGCGGGCAATTTGCGTTCCAGGCCGAGACGGAAAACAGTATTACGCACTCCGGGCGCGCGTTGTATCCCTCGGGCATCAGCCGGGAGGTCAGTTCGGCATCGCCTTCGACCACGCGCGCGTTGCCCCAGATCTTGACACGTTGCCGGCTCCCATAGTCGATCAGAAAGAGCTGCGCCTTGGGGTTGTCGGCGAGGTTGCCCTGCGTGATGTATTGGCGGTTACCGGCGAAATCCACAAAGCCGATGGTTTTGTCGTCGAGCACATGCAGAAAGCCCGCCGGGCCGCCGCGGTGCTGGATATAGGGTTGCCCCTCAAGGTTCGCGGTGGTGAGGAAAACGCTGGTCTGCGCAGCGATGAACGCGGCGAGATCGGGTGTGATGCGGGTCGGCCACGCTCCGCGCTCCTCCATGCGGGCGTAGCGGTCACGGGATCCTTTGCGGCTCTGTATCGCTTTGACGGATGGCGTAAAAGCCACATCGCTCGAATAGGCGCCAGAGGTATCCGTCATCATCTCCTCACAGCCCGAGATCGCTCAGGGATGGATGATCGTCCGGGCGCCGGCCGAGCGGCCAGTGGTATTTGCGGTCGCTCTCCTTGATGGGAAGATCGTTGATGCTGGCAATACGCAGCCGCATCAGGCCGTGCTCGTCGAATTCCCAGTTCTCATTGCCATAGCTGCGGAACCAATGCCCGCTGTCGTCGTGCCACTCATAGGCGAAGCGCACCGCGATGCGGTTCTCGCGAAAGGCCCAGACTTCCTTGATCAGGCGGTAGTCGAGTTCACGGTTCCATTTGCGCGTCAGGAATGCCTCGATTTCCGCCCGGCCGTGCAGGAATTCTGCGCGATTTCGCCAGCGACTGTCGGTTGTGTAGGCGAGGGCGACGCGAGTGGGTTCGCGTGTATTCCATGCATCCTCCGCCATGCGCGCCTTCTGTGCGGCTGTTTCGGAGGTGAACGGCGGAAGCGGCGGGCGGTCCATGGCATTGTCCTCGTTGATGGTGTCGGCGAACGCATCTAAGCCCTAAAAATGAGCCGTAGCCCAAGCGGCCGCATGGCCTTCGCGCGCCGCAATATCGGCTATGCTGGGAGCAACCGCAACAACGCGGCCAGCAACAAGGCGGCAGGGAGTTGAATGATGGCGCGACCGTTCGAGGGCATCCGGGTAATCGACGTCACGCACGTGCTGGCGGGACCATTTGCGACCTACCAGTTGGCGGTGCTGGGCGCCGATGTGATCAAGGTCGAGCATCCTGATGAGCCCGACCAGAGTCGCGGCAATGGTACGGACAGGGCGCTCAACCGGGCGCAGCTCGGCACCTCGTTTCTTGCGCAGGCTTCCAACAAGCGGGCCGTCACGCTCGATCTCAAGACTGAACACGACCGCGATATCCTCAAGAAGCTGGTCGCAACCGCAGATGTATTCGTTGAGAACTACCGGCCCGGGGCGCTCGAAACGCTTGGCCTTGGCTATGAGGCGTTGTCCGCCATCAATCCGCGTCTGATCTACGCCTCCTTCTCGGCGTTCGGACACACCGGGCCGCAGCGTCAGCGCACCGCGTATGACCATGTGATCCAGGCCACCTCGGGCATCATGGCAATGACCGGGGCCGAGACCTTCAATCCGGTGATGTTCGGGGCGCCGGCAATCGATTATGCGACCGGGACGACCGGCGCTTTTGCTTTGTCCGCCGCGCTTTTTCAGCGTGAGCGCAGCGGCCGCGGCCAGCGCATCGATATGGCCATGCTGGATGTCGCCATGATCCTGATGAGTTCGCATCTCGCCGGCTACCTGAGAAATGGAACGCATCCGAAGCCGCACGGCAACCGACACGCCCATGCCACCAACGGCGCCTACGCGACCAAGGACGGCCTGTTGATGCTCGGGGCCAGCAATTTGCGCCAGCAACGCCGCCTGTGGACCGTGTTGGAGCGCCCCGATCTGATCAAGCGCACCAATGACGAGCGCGAGCGGGACCATGCCCGCGAAACCGCTGTCCTCACCGAAATACTCAAAACGCGCACCGCTGCCGAATGGGAGGAGTTCTTCCAGTCGCGTCACGTTCCGGCGGCGCGCGTTCGTACAATGGGCGAGGCAGTTGCTGATCCGCAGATCGCAAGCCGGGGCGTCATCCACCATCACGTTTCTGCGCCAGGCATAGAGGGTGGTTTTGGGGTTCCGGTCGCAGCCTTCACCTTTGCCCACGACGGCCCGCGCATCGACACGCCTCCGCCCGCGGTTGGCCAGCACAACGAGGAAATTTTCGCGGAGCTCGGGGTGGCATGGCGCGAGGCGGGGTGAGGGGAGAGCCGGACCGCAGGCGTCTCGCCCGTTTCTTTGGTTGTTCCGGTTTAGCGGGTGGGACGCCGCAGTCCCGTATTTTGACCGCACGCGCAATCACGCAGGGACCGCTTCGCCCCAATAGTTGTAGGTCAACGGCCGGGGGCCGGGCAGGTACGTAGTCTGCAGATCCCGGCACGCGAAGCCCGCTTCGGCGATCAGGGCCGCAATATCGCGATTGAGGTGACAGCCGCCGCCGATTTTCTTCCAGTAGGGCGTCAGCCGATCTTGCCAGCGACGCACACTTTCGTCGGGCGCAAGGCCGTGCTCGCAGAACAGCAGCCGGCCGCCTGGCTTGAGCACGCGGCGCATCTCGTTGAGCGCGGCTCCCGGGTCCGTAATTGAACACAGCGTGTAAGTGATGACGACACAATCGAAGCTCGCATCGTCGAGCGGAATACGCTCGGCCGAAAGCCCGACCAGGTCCACGTCGAGTCCCGCCTGCGCAATTCTTTTCAGAGCGAGGCGATGCATCTGCACAGCCGGGTCGAGACCCGTGATCTTCCCGACCTTGGCCCTATCGTAGTGGCACATGTTCAGGCCGGTCCCGATGCCGATCTCCAGGATTCGGCCTTCCGCCCGCGGCACGATTTTGTCGCGCTGCTGGCGCACCGGTTCGATGCCGCACGCCAGATCGATCAGGTACGGCAGGATATGACGTTCGTACCAGCTGTTGCTCATCTCTGTGACCTTAAAACCACGCCATGTGAACTTCGGAAATATGAGTGCGGGTCAGGCATTGGTCCTGGTCCATGTTGCGACAAGGTGCGCGCGGGCGCAGCTTGTCCAAGTCCGACATATCAGATTAAATACAGCTGGAAATGACTAAGAAAAGGGCCTGCCGGGGCGACGTCCGCACGGAAGGCAGCTGATTTTAAAAATTCGGAGGGAACATGCGCAACAGGTTTCTCGCGGCGATTGTGGCCGCTGTTTGTGCGGCGGCGACCTTCGCGCTTGCCGGCACGGCCTTCGCCCAGCAGCCGATCGTCATCAAGTTCAGTCACGTGGTGTCGCCCGACGCGCCCAAAGGCAAGGCCGCGGTGGTATTTAAGGACCTTGCCGAAAAATACACCAATGGCAGGGTGAAGGTTGAGGTCTATCCGAACTCTTCACTCTACAAGGACAAGGAGGAGCTGGAGGCGCTGCAGCTCGGCTCAGTGCAGCTCCTTGCGCCCTCGATTTCCAAATTCGGGCCGCTCGGTATCAAGGAATTTGACGTTTTCGATCTGCCGTTCCTGATGAGCGATGATGCACGCGCGCGCCAGATGATGGCGAGCCCGATGATGGCCGATCTCAATAAGAAGCTCGAAGCCAAGGGTGTGTTGCCGGTCGCCTATTGGGACAATGGTGCCCATGTCTACACGGCGAATAAGCCTCTGATCCGCCCCGAGGACTTCAGAGGCATGAAGATGCGCATCCAGGGCTCCAAGGTGCTCGACGCGGTGGCGCGCGAGCTTGGCGCCATACCGCAGATCATGGCGTTCAGCGAGCTCTACCAGGCGCTGCAGACCGGCGTGGTTGACGGCGAGGACAATGTGCCGTCGAACATTCTGACCCAGAAGTTCTACGAGGTGCAGAAGTACCTGACGGTCTCCTATCACGGGCGGCTCACCTATGCGCTCGTCACCAACAAGAAGTTCTGGGATGGCTTGCCGGCCGATCTGAAAGAGCCCCTGGGGCGGGCGGTGAAGGAGACCACGGACTACTTCAACGAGACCGCGGCGAAGGACAACGACGACGCGCTCGAAAAGATCAAGGCCTCAGGCAAAATCCAGGTCCATGTTCTCACCGACGCGGAGAAGAAGGCCTGGGTCGCCAAGCTGATGCCGGTTCACAAGGAAATGCAGAGCCGTTTCGGCAAGGACTTCATCGACAAGATCTACAAGGCCTCTGGTTTCGTAGCTCCACAATCCTGAGAGGGCTAAATCCCTCCCCGTGTTCGGGGAGGGCAGGGTGGGGCTACTTTCGCGAGTCTGTACTGTGCAGAAGACCCCACCCCTACCCTCCCCGAAGACGAGGAGGGAGAAGGACGCCGCCAATCTTCCAAAGTGGGACTCTGGCCCAAGGGGAACATCTTGCTCGACGTGCTCGACCGCATTCTCGATCGGCTCGAAGAGTGGATCATCTGCGTCCTGATCGGCGCTGCTACCTGCATCACATTCGTCGCTGTCGTTCACCGCTATGGGGCCAGCAATGCGGTAGTGTTCGCCACGTGGGCGAGTGCGCACGGCCTCACGTGGTTGAGCGACGCGGCGGACTGGCTTTACGTCTCGCTCACCTCGATCAATCTGTCCTGGGCGCAGGAGCTGGCCACCTACATGTTCGTGTGGATGGCGAAATTCGGCGCGGCGCTCGGCGTGCGGACCGGCATCCATGTGGGCGTTGATGTCTTCGTAAACCGGCTTTCGCCGGAAGCCCGCAAGCCGGTGATCATGTTCGCACTCGCCTGCGGTGCGCTGTTCACTGGCATTATCGGCACGCTCGGTGCCGTCTATGTCTACGAGCTCGACGCGGACCAGGTTTCGCAAGAACTCGAGTGGCCGAGCTGGATCATCTATCTGTGCATCCCGCTTGGCTCCTACCTGATGTGTTTCCGCTTCCTGCAGGTGATGTGGCGATATCAGCAGTCAGGCTACGTTCCCCATCAGGCCCACGGCATCGAATACCAGGGCCAGCAGGCTCCCGTCGCGGAGCCAGCGCAATGACGACACAGACCGAAGCCCTCGCGCGCCCGCGCAACGGCACCATCACGGCGATGTTGATCGTTGCGATTCCGATCGTGCTGGCGCTCATCTGCGTGCTGGCGCGCTTCGACATCATCGAGCTGTCGCAGTCGGTGCGGGCGGCGCTGTTGTTTGCGCTACTGCTCGCCCTTATGGCGACCGGCATGCCGATCTCGATCGCGCTTGGCCTGTCGGTGCTTACCTACCTGTTTATCCTCTCAAGCGTCGATCCCAAGATGGTCGGGCTCAAGCTGTTCACCAGCATCGACCGCTTCGAGATCATGGCGATCCCGTTCTTCATCCTGGCCGGCAATTTCCTCACCTCAGGCGGGGTGGCGCGACGGATGATCGACTTTGCGACCTCGATGATCGGGCACTGGTATGGGGGGCTCGGCCTCGCGGGCGTGGTCGCCTGCGCGCTGTTCGCCGCGATCTCGGGCTCCTCCGTGGCGACCGTGGTCGGCATCGGTTCCATTATCCTGCCCGCGATCGTGCAGAACGGTTATCCGCCGCGGTTCGGAGCCGGCGTGATCGCAACCTCAGGCGCCCTCGGCATTCTGTTCCCGCCGTCGATCAACCTCGTCATCTTCGCGGTCGCGACCAGCGGGATGCAGCCGAGGGGACCCGACGGCGCCATCGTCGACTCCGCATCGGTGGGGCAGCTCTTCATCGCCGGCCTGGTGCCGGGCCTGATGCTTGCCACCATGCTGGGCATGACCACTTATTATCGGGCCTGGCGCAATGACTATCCGCGCATGAAGCGTGCCAGCTGGGGCGAATGCCTGCGTGCCTTTCGTGACGGCTTCTGGGGCCTCTTCCTGATCATACTGGTACTGGGCGGCATCTATTCCGGCCTGTTCACCCCCACCGAGGCCGCCGCGATGGCGGCCGTCTACGCGTTCTTCATCTCGGTATTCGTCTACAAGGAACTCAAGCTCGCCGACGTGCCCGCCGTGCTGCTCAAGGCGTCCTCCATGAGCGCCATGATTCTCTACATCATCACCAATGCGGCGGTGTTTTCCTGGCTGCTCACCTCCGAGCAGATTCCCCAATCGATGGCCGAGTGGATGACGGCGCAGGGTTTCGGCACGGTGGCGTTCCTGCTCGTCACCAACATCGTGCTGCTGGCGGCCGGCAACTTCATGGACCCTGCTGCCATCGTGCTGATCATGGCGCCGATCCTGTTTCCCATGGCGGCGCGTCTCGGCGTCCATCCGGTGCACCTCGGCATCCTGATGGCCGTAAACATGGAGGTGGGGCTGTGCCATCCGCCGGTAGGGCTCAACCTCTATGTCGCATCCGGCATCACCAAAATGGGCATCACCGAGCTGACCGTGGCGGTGCTTCCGTGGCTCGGAACCATGCTGGTGTTCCTGGTGATGGTAACCTACATCCCGGAAATCTCGCTGTGGCTGCCGCGCGTGCTGGGGATGCTGTATTAGCACGGCTTCCCCGGTCAGATCGAAGCACAGTGGTCACTCGCTGGTCGTCGCCGGGCTTGTCCCGGCCACCTCGATTGCTGAGTTCCGGGGCTTGACGTTCGGGGTCGCCGGGACAAGCCCGGCGACGACGCCGATGCATGATTCAAAGTGGCCAAGCCCCGTTTCCGGGCTTTGGCTCGGGCCCACCAGCCCCCGCAGCAAAGCGCGGAAATCGACTGATCACGGACGCGGCTGCCCCCGACTGACCAACTCAGCGCAGCGAAACCGCCATCCCGCTCAGATCAAGGTTGGCGATCAATCCAACCTGCCGGCCCCTCAATCTCAAAACCGCGCCCTTGTCGTTGGTCAGCGCGATCACCCCAGCCCCGACCCCAAGCGCGGCACCTGCGCCGGCGGCCCCGTATACTCCCGCTACGTCCGATGGCCTGAAAATGTGGCTGACGGTACCGACAAAGCGCGTCCCCGCTGCGCCGAACACGAGGCCCGCGCTGAGGCCGCCGATCGACAGCGGGTATCGCCGACCGTGAAATATCAGCGTTCCAGTACCGCCGGAGCCGCCGATGAAGAAACCTGCTTTGACCACCGAAAACTGGATGCTGCCGCTGTCGGCATAGGTCGGCGACGAAACGCCCATGCCCGTAACGGCGATCAGGCCAATAAGACCTGCACGAAATTGGTGAAAAATTCGCATGTTGGAGTTCTCCCCGAATCCCTCGTGGCCCGTGCCTGGGCCACCACCCACGGAACATATAACGCCACGGCCGATCAGGCATTCCGTAGGCTGAAAAGTGGCCGTCGGTGGGAATGTTGCGGAGTGTTGTAATCCGGACACTTCCGGCAGACAGGCGGCTGCCCGGTCGAGCCGCCGGTGACCTCAACCGGACATGGCAGATGCGAGGTCGCTCATCGCCGGCTGCCCGTTCCTCCGCGTTGCGGAACCGCCAGGCGCACCTCGATATCAAAATGGTATGCCATTTCCTTCGTACCTAACGACTCATACAGCGCAATAGCTGCTTCGTCCTCCACGTCAGCTTGCACAAAAATAACGTACGCATTCCGCTCTGCAGCGATCCTCCTGAGTTCACCGATCAATCCGGTGGCAACGCCTCTGCGCCGATGGCTCGCCGCAACGGCGAGGTCATAGATGTATAACTCCCGCCGATCCTGCTCGAACTTCTCTAACTCGTACGCGGCAAGGCCGCCGACGACCTCCGCGCGGTTCATGGCAACTACGGCGATGAAATGTTGCTTGCTCAGCAACCGCCTCAGGTAATCATCGGTCGGCACGAAATGCTGGTAAGTGTCGACTTCGCCGAACGTCTCTCCGAACACCCGTAGCAAGTCTTTGAGGAGCGACACGTCTGCGCACGCGAGGTGCCGATAGATGTAGCCGGCGGGGGTAACCATCAGGCCAGTTTTAGCGCCGCAAACCGCAATGCCGCAAACGGCATCAGCGGATGTGATCTCTGGCAGGGCGGCAGAACTGGTCGGGCGCTTTGGCCTATCGACGGCGCTGACGCTATGAGCAAGCCGGATTTCTGACAGTGCAAATTTTTTCGATAAGGCTGAAACGGTTCTTCACCTCTCCCCTCTGGGGAGAGGTGACTGACAACGCCGGCATGTCTATCATTCAGCCATATCGGAATCTACACTAGCGCTGGCCCGACAAATGCTTGCCGGCCCCGCCGCCGCTCGTTACCGCAAGGGATCCTCCTCAAGTACGAAACTACCGTGCGTATTGTCTCTGGTTGCCGGATCAGGACCTCGTCCCTCCGCAAAGGCGAACTCTTCCATGCGCCGTCCATGCAGCAGGCCCGGAAGACCATAGTTTCCTTCGATGCAACGCGGCTCGTAATAGAACCTGTTCTCCTCGTCGCTCTGCCTGTTGAACTCTTGCCTGACGGTCCATGGCCGCGTCCACACGGTCGGATCGTCGATCGTGACCTCGTACACGAGGGTCTTTGGCCCGGTACGCGTCCAGCGCTCAACGAGATGCAAGTTCTCGCGCGACCCCTGGAAATCCGTTTTCGGACTGAAGTTGGTCACATCGACCACGAGTGTGTTGCCCTCCCAATGACCGCGCGAGTCGCCGAACCACTGGCGGATACTGCCCGGCAAGTGGGGGCTCCCGTTCATGACAATGTTGCGCTGCCACCCCTGGCCTTGACCCACGTCATAGAAGATGGAGATGCCGCCGGGAGTCTGCACGATCCGGCGAAAGCTGCCGGTCGGACCGCCAAACTCGGGTAGGCCGACGGTCAGGCAGCGCTCCGCCAGGGAACTGTCCTCCGGACCGTTATTGCGGTTCATGCGCGCCGTATTGTAGCGTGGAGGCGGTTCGGCGCGTCGCGGCGAGGGCGTGGGATCATAGTTGCCGCCGCTACAGGTCGCCGACTTGGTCCTGCATGCCTCGGTCGCCTGCAGCAGGCCGAGACGAAATTCTCGCTCGGCGGCAGCAATCTTCTGTGCTTCCGGCGTAAGGGGCGGAATCCGGCCATTTGGCGGATCGGCAATCAACGATGTGTGCGCGCCGATGCGTTTCCAGGACCAGAATGCCGAGTTGTAGCCGCTGGCGACATCGTTCTCGGTCCCGCGCTCGGCGCGCCTGTCTCGGCCGAGCACTGCCGCCCGCGCTTCATCTAATTCGGCTCGTTGTGCGGCGGTGAAAAATTCCTGGGCCGCATACTTGGCGGGCCGCTGCAAGGGCGTGTCGCTTTCGTCGGTCCAAATGCCCTGCAGATCAGGTTCGCCCCAAGGCGTTTTCAGCGCCGAGGCTGGAACGGGCACCGTACCGGCAGCCGTCGGAACCTGAGCTGAGATCGGGGTGACGGGCACCGAAGCGGCGGCGCCGAAAGCGGCGGTCGCAATGGCGACAGCTACCGTTGGGCGTGAGAAGCGGTCGCGCATGACGATCTCCTTTAGCCTTGCAGCGTATTACCGCAACGAAAATTCTCCTCTGCACCGAACTGCCTATGGTTCGTGCTTAGCCGAGTGTATCGCGGTTTTGTTTGCGAGGAAAAGATGGTTTGCGCGGCGTACCGGGGCCAGTATCTCTCCTGGCCTTTTGTCGGTGGACAGGCGGGTGGAAGACGACGGTTCTGCCGGTAGTGCAGATGTTAACTTTCCCGGCAATCTGATCTCGTTGCCAGCCGCGCGTTAACGTGAGTGCGTCCGCCCACGGAGGAAGGTGACTAGTATTACTTCGACTTGCTGCGCTGCTGGTCAACGATGGTCGCGCGAACCACCGTGGGCCTGCCGTTACGAACCACGGTCAATTCGGCAGAATCGCCTACCCACAATAGACCGAGGCGGGTACGGAGTTGCGATGTATCCCGCACCGGCGTTCCCCCAAGATCTGTGACTACGTCACCGGCTTTGAGACCTGCCAGATCCGCCGGCGAGCCGGCCTCGACCTTGGTGATGACCGGTGTGGTGGGCGGCGTGGCAAATTTGAACTCGCGCACCAGTGCCGGACTCGAATCCTCGAAGGTGATTCCGAGTTTACCGCGGCGAACGTCACCGGTTTCCAAGATGTGATCGGCCACGAGCCGCGCCATGTTGATCGGAATCGCAAAGCCCATCCCGGGATTGGAGTTGGTCGCGCCGATGAATGCGGTGTTGATGCCAATCAGGTCACCGCGTAGATTGACAAGCGCCCCACCCGAATTGCCGGGATAGATGGCCGCATCGGTCTGGATGAAGTTCTCGTACTGCTCGATGCCCACATTCGTGCGGTTCAATCCGCTAATGATGCCGGACGTTACGGTCTGGCCGATCAAGAACGGATTGCCTATGGCGAGGACGAAATCGCCTACCTCGACCTGATCGGAATCGCCGACGACGATCGCGGTCAGATTTTCGGCCGGAATCTTGATGACAGCGATATCGGTGTCCGGGTCCCCCCCGACCAGCTTCGCCACTACTTCACGGCCGTCGGCGAGTTGGACGTTGATTTCGTCGGCGCGGTCGATGACGTGATTGTTTGTGATAATAAGGCCCTGATTCGCGTCAATGACCACACCCGATCCGGCTGCGCGCATCTGCTGGTCGACCGCCGCCGGTTTGGCATCACGAGCCTTGCGCTGCGTGTTAACGTCCTGCGCCCGGCCTTTGATGGCGATACTGACCACTGCGGGCGTTATCTTTTTGAGAATCGGCGCCAGCGTCGGCAGTCCGCTCGCCTGTTGGATGACCGGAAGCGGAACGCTGGCATGCGCGGCCAGCAGTCCGCTCGCCGCCAACGCAAGACCCAACGCGGTCGCCCCCAATATCCGGTTCATAGGCGCAAATCCTTCGTCGGAGAACGGCAACAAACCTGGGTATCGAAGTCTTCTATCCCGGTTCATCGTCATGCAAAGATCTCACATCGAGGAAATTCGATCCTTGCATGTGGCGTTCCAGATTCTGACAAAAGTGTTAGCCAAACATAAGCGGAACTAATGCGCCGCACAAGGCCGGACACTGCAATTGCCCTTCAAAGCAAAGATGTGTAAAATATTGTATTTATGCGAAATTTATTCTGCGTCGCCCACGTTTCACGCAGCAGTGATTGATCCACCGACTGTATTTTTCGCCGCGCTGCACAAACAGAGCCGGCAGCGACCTCTTTGCCGGCACGCGCCGTCTTAACCGACGAATGCCGGATGAACCGCCGCAGTTCAGCGAGAATAAGGTCGGCATCCGCCGCGCTCCCGCCGCGCAGGATGGCGCGTTCGATCTTCTCCAGGAGCGCCACCTGAGTCTCGGAACCGAGGCCGCTCTAAAGAGAGATCGATGCGGCGACTTGACCAACGCGCCTTGATTTTGGTACCGCGACGATGTCGCGGGAAACGATCGTCCCCAAGTGCGTGTAATCGCCCATATGGTGGGCAGCTCTGTCGTCCGGGCAGTGCGCCTCTGGTTTGGCGAAACGGATCCGGGTGGCCGGGAGGATACAAGATGGCATTGGTTGTTGGGCTTGTCTCGATCGCGGTGATCTGGGCCATTGTGATCTCGGGTTCGATCTACTTGAACAAGAACGTGCAATAGACCGGCAGCCGGGCGCACGATCGCATGTTCAGCGTCGTGCAACGTACTCGGCAGGACCTGACCGGCGGGCAGGCGGGCCGCGGATTGCGGCCTTAACGTGCTTGATCCGAACACCGGCGGTCTTCCGACCGCCGCCGGCCCGCCTTCGACCGAAGCGTTGCCTGCGAGCCTTTGGGTTGCGGTTCCGCAGCCGTCTGCGTCGTGGTAGAGGCAGGGCGGATCGGCTTCGGAGCCACACATGAAAGACATCCTGGAAAATCTCGAGCGTCGGCGCGCCAGCGCCCGCAGCGGCGGCGGCGCGCTTCGCATCGAGGCGCAGCACAAGCGCGGCAAGCTCACCGCCCGGGAGCGCCTTGAACTGCTCATGGATAAGGGCTCGTTCGAGGAGTTCGACATGTTTGTCGAGCACCGTGCGACCGACTTCGGCATGGACAAGCTGAAGATTTCGGGCGACGGCGTCGTCACCGGCTGGGGTACCGTAAATGGCCGCACCGTGTTCGCCTTTGCCAAGGACTTCACTGTGTTCGGCGGCTCGCTGTCGGAAACCCACGCTCAGAAGATCACCAAGATTCAGGACATGGCCATGAAGGCCCGCGCCCCGATCATCGGCCTGTTCGATGCCGGCGGCGCCCGCATCCAGGAGGGTGTCGCGGCGCTCGGCGGCTACGGCGAAGTGTTCAAACGCAATGTGATCGCATCCGGAGTCATTCCGCAGATTTCCGTCATTATGGGCCCGTGCGCCGGCGGCGACGTCTATTCGCCGGCCATGACGGACTTCATCTTCATGGTGAAGGATACGAGCTACATGTTCGTCACCGGCCCTGACGTGGTGAAGACCGTCACCAACGAGGTGGTGACCGCCGAGGAGTTGGGAGGCGCCCACGTCCACACGACCAAATCATCGGTCGCCGATGGCGCGTACGAGAACGATGTCGAATGCCTGCTGCAGATGCGCCGGCTGATCGATTTTCTGCCGTCCAACGCCGTCGCGGGCCCGCCCGAATGGCCGTCCTTCGACGATGCGGAGCGCGAGGATGCCTCGCTCGACACGCTGGTGCCGGAACACCCCAACAAGCCGTACGACATAAAGGAACTCATCCTCAAGGTGGTGGACGAGGGCGACTTCTTCGAGATCAGCCAGGCCTTCGCCCGCAACATTGTGACGGGTTTCGGCCGTCTCGCCGGCCGCACGGTCGGCTTCGTGGCGAACCAGCCGATGGTGTTGGCCGGCGTGCTTGATGCAGATGCCAGCCGCAAGGCCGCCCGCTTCGTGCGCTTCTGCGACGCCTTCGAAATTCCCATCGTCACCTTCGTAGACGTGCCGGGATTTCTGCCCGGCACAGCCCAGGAATATGGTGGCCTCATCAAGCACGGGGCGAAGCTGCTGTTCGCCTACAGCCAGAGCACGGTGCCGCTGATCACCGTCATCACCCGCAAGGCCTTCGGCGGCGCCTATGACGTGATGGCGTCCAAGCATGTCGGCGGCGACATCAACTACGCCTGGCCGTCCGCCCAGATCGCCGTGATGGGGGCGAAAGGTGCGGTCGAGATCATCTTCCGCTCCGACCTCGGCGACGCCGACAAGATCGCGGCCCGCACCAGGGAATACGAGGACCGCTTCCTGTCCCCGTTCGTCGCCGCCGAACGCGGCTACATCGACGAGGTGATCATGCCGCGCGCGACGCGCAAGCGGCTGGTGCGGGCGCTAGGAATGCTCAGGGGGAAGAAGGTGGAGATGCCGGCGAGGAAGCATGATAATTTGCCGGTGTAGAGATAATTGCAGGGTAGCCAAAACCGGCTCTGAAAGCTCTTGAGCGTTCAGGCTTTCTTTCGGCGTCAGATACAGTAGCATCCGATGCATGAGAACTACGCTCGACATTGATGACGACATCCTTGCCGCCGTCAGCGGATTGGCATCCGAACAGAACACCACAGCCGGAAAGGTAATTTCCGATCTTGCCAGGAAGGCGTTGACTCATCCTGCAGACCGCGCAGAGTCCAAATACCACAACGGACTTCGGCTAATGCAGAGGACGGAAGGGATAGTAACTCCTGAAATGATCGATCAACTCTCGGAAGACGACGTTTAGGCTGTGCTTTGGCTGCTCGATGTAAGTTTTGCCGATTGCGTTGCTCCCGATAGCGCTGACGCCGAAGCGGTTGCTTCGGCGTCCGGTATTGTCATACAAGAATACGCGTCAGCGTCCCTGCGCCGGCGCCGGTGTCTGCGGCTGCGATGCATTGCCACCGGGATTAGCGGGAGTTGCGGGCCGTTGCTGGGCAGGCGCAGATCCCGTTGTTGTGGGCGGGGCAGGCTGGTTGCTCGCCTGTTCGGTGCGGTTATATTCGATCGCCAACCCGAGAACCGCGATGATGGCGATGATTATGACGACGATCCCGGTCCACATTGCGCCGGAACCGCTTCGCGGTTCATCGCCGAGGGGGCGCGGCGGGTCCTCGGATGGCCGGCGAGAATCGGAGTAGCGTGGATCAATACGCGGGTCAGACATGGCTGCTCCTCCATGATGAGATAGATGTTTGAAAGCCAACCCCTGATCGCCGATAATGTTCCCCCTTGAAAGAATCGGCGTACGTCAGGTGGACCGTATTGCGCGACCCCGCCGAAATTATTGAGCGGCACATCTCACGCGGCGCGTACCGCGAAGGCGCGCCGCGCGCCTTGATTTCAAGTGCCCGAAGTGCGACATGCCCACCATGAATCACCCCTTGGGCGCCTTTACGGTAGACACCGCGGTCATCTCGCCGCTTGCGGCGGAGGTCGCGCGCCGGCGCACGTTCGCCATCATTTCCCATCCCGATGCGGGCAAGACCACGCTGACTGAAAAGCTCCTGCTGTTCGGCGGCGCCATCAATCTCGCCGGCCAGGTCAGGGCCAAGCGCGACCGTCGCACCACCCGTTCCGACTGGATGAAGATCGAGCGCGAGCGCGGCATCTCGGTGGTCACGTCGGTGATGACGTTCGAGTATGACGGCATCGTTTTCAACCTGCTCGACACCCCGGGCCACGAAGACTTCTCGGAAGACACGTATCGCACCCTGACGGCCGTCGATTCCGCCGTGATGGTGATCGACGCCGCCAAGGGCATCGAGGCGCGCACCCGCAAGCTGTTCGAGGTGTGCCGCCTGCGCGATATCCCGATCATCACCTTCATCAACAAGATGGACCGCGAGAGTCGCGACCCGTTTGACCTGCTCGACGAGATCGAGAAGACGCTTGCCCTCGATACCACGCCGATGACCTGGCCGATCGGCCGTGGCCGCGATTTCATCGGCACCATGGAAGTCGCGACGGGTAGCGTACGGCTGATGGACGGCGACCCCAAGGCCGGCTCGCTGCGCCCAACCCTCCCTCGCTTGCCGGGCGCGAGCGAGGAGGGGACCGGCGTCGCGGACGATTTCGCCGAGATCGCGGCGCTCAATCCCAGCCTCGATGCCGCCGGGCTCGCGGAAGAATTCGCCATCGTCAAGGAGGCCTGCCGGCCGTTCGACCTCGACTCGTTCCGCGAAGGGCATCTGACGCCGGTGTTCTTCGGCAGCGCGCTGAAGAATTTCGGCGTCGGGGATTTGCTCGACGGGTTTGCCGCCTATGCGCCGGCGCCGCGTGCGCAAACTGCCGACCTCCGCCGCGTCGAGGCCGACGAGCCCGCCATGACGGCGTTCGTGTTCAAGATCCAGGCCAACATGGATCCGAACCACCGCGACCGCATCGCCTTCGCCCGGCTGTGCTCAGGCAAGCTCACCCGCGGCATGCGGGCGAAGCATGTGCGCACCGGCAAGTCGATCGGTCTGCACACGCCGCACTTCTTCTTCGCCCAGGATCGCGCCATCGCGGACGAGGCTTTTGCGGGCGACGTGGTCGGCATCCCCAACCACGGTAGCCTGCGCATCGGCGACACCCTCACCGAGGGGGAGACGCTCAATTTCGTCGGCGTGCCGAGCTTCGCGCCGGAAATCATCCGCCGGGTGCGGCTCACCGACGCCATGAAGGCAAAGAAGCTCAGACAGGCGCTGCAGGAAATGGCGGAGGAGGGCGTCGTCCAGGTGTTCCGTCCGACCGACGGCGCACCGGCGCTGATCGGCGTGGTCGGTCCGCTGCAGCTCGATGTGCTGCGCGACCGTCTTGCCACCGAATATGGTCTGCCGGTCGAGTTCGACCAGAGCGAGTTCCAGCTGGCGCGCTGGATTTCGGCGGCTGATAGGAGGGCCCTCGAAGAATTCATCGCGGCAAACCGCGCCGGCATCGCCGAGGATCTCGACGGCGATCTCGTGTATCTCGCCCGCAGCCAGTTCTACCTCGACTACACCCGCGAGCGCGCGCCTGGCATCGTGTTCACGGACGTGAAGGACGTGAAGGCGGCGAGGGGCGGGTAGGGTGGGCAGATAATTTTGATATATAGGGGCGACCCTCATTTGCGCTAACTTACGCTGTGCCGTGCCGTTGCCGATCGAGCCGAAATTGTATTTGCCGGGATTCTTCTTCAGCAGCTCGACGAGTTGCGCGACCGTGCCGACGCGGAGCCGCGTGTTGACGGCAAGCGCGCTCGGCTGAGTCGCCAGCGTGGTGATGTAGGCGAAATCCTTGCGCGGATCATAGGGGAGCTTGCCGAACAGCAACGCATTGATCGCGAGCGGCCCCGCAATGCTGAGTCCCAGCATGTAGCCGTCGGGCTCGGCCTTGGCGACCGCGTAGGTGCCGAGATTGCCGCTCGCACCGGGCTTGTCCTCCACCACAAATGACTGGCCGAGCTTCTGCGCGAGCTGATCCGCGATCAGGCGTGCGACCATGTCGGGCGTCGATCCGGGGCCGAACGGAACGTAAAGCTTTACAGTGGGGGTCGGCCATTCCTGGGCGACGGCTTGCGCGCCGAGTGGTGCCGCAGTGGAGAGCGCGGCGCAAGTGAAGGCGAACGCGGCCAGCAGGTACTTCGTCATGATGTTCGCAAATATCTCGTGCGACGAATTCCCTCAGAACAGGGAACTTAACAGGGAATCTTTGAAATTTCCGGCCATTTTGGCGCTATGCGGCGCGCGCTGACTTCCATTTACGCTGCGATTCCAATGCGCTGCGAAGGATTCCCTGCTCGGCACAGAACAGCGAATTTTTTGCTCCGAAACAGGGAACTCTTCGCCTGAACAGGGAAACTCCGCTGAGAGCGCGGTTTGACAGCCAGGCTGAAATACCCAGCGGCGCACGGCGCAGACGGCTTGCAGCGTTATTCGCATAATCGACGACATGTCTTTTCGATTTCCATAGAATAAGCTTATCATAATAGTCCTATTTTTACAAGAAAATTCGCGGTCAAATGTTTGTTCGGTTTGGCAAAACCTTGACCACAGCAGCACATCAAACGATCCCACGAGCGTTTCTTGCTTCCCAATCCTTTGCTGCTGCATAACGGCCCGTTCACCCGTATAAGACGTATCCTCGAAGGACTTGGGGGCGGCAGAGACCGGATGCGGTTGGCGACCTCGACACTTCGACGGCTGACAGTATGCGAATTGATCGCTGCGAAAGCATGGCAACATTGAGCAAATTGAGTTTCGGATGATCGTGGGATTTTGCCAAAGTCTGACGGCGGAATTTATTCAATTCGCGACGTCATGGATTAACTGGGTGGATTGATTGGGCGAGCGATCCCGATAACAGCAATCTCGTCCGCACCCTGGTGGGCATTCATTGCTATTCCTGGTGGGGTGGTCGGAACCATGGCCTTTATCAAGCTCGTCCGCGGTAAGCACACCGACGCCCGCATCGACCGCGCGAACGAAAAGCTGGATGCCCAGGGCCGAGAACCCGGAGAAGATCCCGGCAATGACGCGTTTTATCAATCCGGTCAGGGGTATGCGGTGCGTAAAACCGGGCGACCACAAGAGTCGCGCCTACGAAGGACGCCGATCGACTACCCAAGATGGCAAAAAATCAGCCGAGTGTGAGCTGAATCACAATGCGTTGGTCCCTCCCGTCGTAGGACATGTCCGGTGGACGGAATCATGCTCCGAGGAAGGACAACATGACCATTCTGTCTGCGATGTTCGGCAGCGATCCGGCGGCGGAGATATGTGTCGGCTCGCTGGTGTTTCTGCTCATCTATCTGGCCGGCTTCGCGCTGTTTCAAAACTGGAGTCGCATCTCCCGGCCGACGCCGGTCATTCACCGGCACATCATTTCAGGTCTCAGCGCTGCGCTCGTCGCCCTGAGCGTTGTATTCTGGTTACACGCAACGAATACGGCGGCAGCGTCCGCCAAAGAGCAATCCGGCGCGGTAATCGCGCCGCTCGAGCTTCATCGCTTCATCGACATGAATGCGCTGCCTGTTCATACGTTCGAGGATCAGAGCCTGATCTATCCGCGCCAGTGAGGGCGGTTGGCGCGAAGCGCGCTTGGTTTCCCTCTCGAGTCGTGGCCGGGCTCGTCCCGGCCACCTCGATCGTTGATGGTTTGCGCCCAAAATGCGGGGTCGCCGGGAAAAGCCCGGCGACGACGCAGTAAAGTGATTCAAAGTGAACGAAATCCGGCGTCTTTCGCGATTTCCAGGAAGATTGAGCAACTTTCTCTGCCAATTGGCTTGCCTGGAAAAACGCTCAGCGCAGCTGAGCGGTGACGAGGTTGTTGTTTGCATAGTGGCTGATCGGTGCGCGCGTGGCCGAGGCTGAGGCGTTGCAGAAAGCAAGTGCGCGCCGCAGCAGCCATTCGGTCCTGGATGATGGCCACGCATCGGTCAGAAGAACACGCATCGGTCAGAAGAAAAAGTCCAACTCGTGGGCCTTGCGTTGCGCCCTGCCGTGCCTTCGGAAGCGCACTTCCTCAAGGTCGTCAGCGCAAAATTCGTTACAAAAGAAGAGACCGTTGGGGGCTCGCCACGGCTGCAACTGCCCGTTCACGACCGGCAGCGACTTACCGCAGAATGCACAACACGCCGCATCGGTGTCGCCGGTGTACGCGTTCATCGGACACCTCCACTGTAGGCCCCCGGCGCGTGTCTTGATAACGAAGATGGCCTGCGGCGGTTGCGTGAAACACGATAGTGTGAGGAAGATCGGCAGCAAACAAACAGTCTCACACCGGTTTGATGACCTTTGTGTCGCGATGCGGACACGGCGCGGAAAAAAGAAAATCTCGCCGGCACATCTACCGGCAACTGCCGCCACGCAACGGTAAAACCCGCGGCAGCTGTTTTCAGTCTGATAGAGGCTTGCTGACGGCCCCTTCGCGTTCTGCCTGCTCTGCCAGTCGGGTCCAGGCGTCGGCATGGTCCAGCAACAGGCGTCGATCCCGTTCCGTCGCGGTTTCCGCCATGAGCCGACATGCGTCGGCAAAGTTTCGGTAGGTGGCGGGATGGTGCATCCAGTTCGGCCTCTCAAGCCCCGCTTGGCTGGAAACTTGGAACCAGAGCCTGTGGTTCCACGATCTCGCTTTGGTGATAGGTTGGACAGCGAACGAAATCCATCTCAACGATTTGTTAAAGGAGGGCGGTGAGATGGGTCGTTCGATGACCGCCGCAGACATGTATCGACGACACGCCGCCGAGTGCATGAAGATGTCCCAGCAGCCCCACCGAGGCGACCAAGACAAGGCCGTGCTCGTTGAAATGGCGGCGATGTGGCTCCGTTTGGCGGAGTTCGCCGAAAAGCACGGTGACACAGACGGTTCGGCCCTGGCCAGTTAAGTCCGCGAAACCCGCCTCCGCAGCCGGCGCCGATTCATCGCGTGTGGTTGTGGCACGCGCAGTCGCACGTGATTCCGGCCGTTTGTCTCACCGCATATTTATTTTCGGCGAGAAGGCGCCGGGCTCCCACCGGCATCCTGATGCTCATCGAAGTATTGCTCCAGCCGTCTTGCTTCCGCGCGCGCGTTCGCCTCTACTGCGCCAGACCTTGCAGCCCCCGGCGGAGAGACGACGATGGGCCTTCTGGTACTTGTTCTGGGACTGATTCTTTTTCTCGGCCCCCATGTGTTAGTGACCATGCGGCCGCACCGCGATGCCGCGATCAAGCGGTTCGGTGAATGGCCCTACAAGGCCCTGTTCGCGGCGGTCTCGCTGCTCGGCCTCTATGTGACGGGCAAAGGTTTCGGCATGTACGACGCCGCCGGCCCGATCGTGCTGTGGACACCGCCAAGCTGGGCCCTGCATGTCACCGAGGCCTTGATGTTGCCGGCTTGCATCTTCGTTGCCGCAGCTTACCTTCGGGGCACAATCAAACGCGTGCTGAAACATCCCATGCTGGTCGGCGTGAAAACCTGGGCCGTGGCGCACCTCATCACCAACGGCGATCTCGGCGGGGTCATTCTGTTCGGCGCGGTATTGGCCTGGGCCGTCTATGATCGGATTAGCCTCAAGCACCGCGGCGATCCGGGTGCACCGCAGATCCCCGAAGGCGGGCTCAAGAATGACATCGCGGCGGTCGTGGTCGGCGTTATCCTTTATCTCGCGCTCGGCTTCGTGTTCCACCCGCTGGTGGTCGGTCGGCACGTCTTCGGCGCAACCGCGTTCGGGACCTGACATGTCGATATACACGCCACCCAACCAGCCGGCGCAGAAGCGCCTCACCGCCCCGGATATCCGTGCCCGCAAGGGCGGCGAGCCGATCGTGATGCTGACGTCCTACCACGCGCACACGGCGCGCATTCTCGATCAGCATTGCGATGTGATCCTGGTCGGCGATTCGCTCGGCATGGTGATGCACGGGCTCGAAACCACCATCCCGGTGACGCTCGACATGATGATCCTGCAGGGCCACGCGGTGATGCGCGGGTCACGGCGTGCCCTGGTGGTGGTCGACCTGCCGTTCGGCTCCTACGAGGTGTCGCGGGAGCAGGCCTTCATGACGGCGGCGCGCGTCCTCAAGGAGACCGGGTGCGGCGCCATCAAGCTCGAAGGCGGCCAGCGCATGGCGGAAACGATCAGGTTTCTTACCGAGCGCGGCGTGCCGGTGATGGGCCATGTGGGCCTGACCCCGCAATCGGTTAATGCGCTCGGCGGCTTCCGTGCCCAGGGGCGCGATCGGGCCGATTGGGCGCCGATCGAGGCCGACGCGCGTGCGGTCGCGCAGGCCGGTGCATTCTCGGTGGTGCTCGAAGCGTTGGCTGAACCGCTCGCCGCGCAGATCACGCGCGAGATTGCCATCCCCACCATCGGCATTGGGGCGAGCCCCGACTGCGACGGGCAGGTCCTGGTGCTCGAAGACATGCTCGGCCTGTCGCCGTGGGCGCCGAAATTCGTCAAGCGCTACACGAGCCTCGGCCCGGCAATCGAGGCCGCTGTCGCAACCTATGCGGCGGAGGTGAGAAACCGCACGTTCCCGGGCCCGGAGAATGTCTACGCTGTGAAGAAGAAGGGGTAGGGTGGGTAAGTCGCATCACCAGCGAGCGCCGTTCCACCAGCGAAAAGTTTGCCTTGCGATTTGGACTTGCCAACGCCGTCCGCCTCTCGATGATACCGCGTGGGCAAAATCCGCCCTACATCCAAGACCTAAGGTCGCAGCTTCATGTTTTTGCGTGTGTTTGCCACGCCGTCGCCATAGCACTATCATAAAGGCCGTCCCCGGCAAGGACCCGGTTTTGCCTGTTTGCGCGCCTTAAACTATGGTGCCGCCACGCGATTCGGGTGTTGGGTCTGCAAAGGGGGGTACGCCTGCGGCAAGTGCGGTAAGCGTAATGCGCCATCGGGCGGAGAGGTTCCGTGTCTGATATTTTCACCGAAGTCGACGAGGAAGTACGCCGGGAACAGCTCAAGAAGCTATGGGAGCGCTACGGCAACTACGTTGTGGCGGTGGTCTTCCTAGTGATCGCTGCTGTCGCGGCCTGGCGCGGCTATGAGTACTGGCAGACCCGCCGGGCCGCCGAGGCCGGAGCGGCCTACGATGCCGCTGCCCGGCTCTCCGACGAAGGCAAGCACGCAGAAGCCGAGGCGGCGTTCGCCAAGCTCGTCACCGACGGTACCGCCGGTTACCGGCTGCTTGCGCGCCTGCGCGAGGCGGCCGAAATCTCCCAACGCGATCCCAAGGCTGCCATCGCGGCTTACGATCAGATCGCGGCCGAAACCAAGGGGCAGCCCCTGGTCAGTGAGCTTGCCGCCATTCGGGCCGCATTCCTGCTGGTCGACACTGCCAGGCTTGACGAGATGACCCAGCGCCTCGAGCCGCTGACCCAACCGTCGGGCGTGTTCCGCCATACGGCGCGCGAGTTGCTGGCGTTATCAGCTTGGCGCAACCACGACACCCCGGCGATGCGACGATGGACGGAAGCAGCCAAGAACGATCCGGAAGCGCCGTCAGGTGTGCGCTCGCGCATGGACGTGCTCGCGTCACTTCTCCCCGAAGCCGGCAATCCTTAAGGAGACGCCGATGCGACCTCTTGCACGCCTGGTCCTTGCCGCCGTGGTGGCCGCCGCCGGTCCGGTCCTTGCGGCCTGCGATTCGCTCGATACCTTCGATATATTCGACAGCAAGAAGAAGCTTGCTGGCGAGCGCAGGCCGGTATTTCCCGAAGGTGTCCCCGGCGTAGCGAACGGCGTCCCGCCCGAGCTGGTGAAGGGATATCGCGAGCCCGAGGGGGCGCTCGATCCAGCCAAGGCCGCCGCGGAGGCTGCCGCCGAACCGGCCGGAAAGGCGAAGCCCAAACCCAAGCCGCAGCGCACGGCGAGCAAGCCGGCGCCGAAGCCACAGGCTCAGGATCCCTATGGGGCGGCGCCCACGCGCGCAGCCGCTCCCGAGCCGGCTCAGCAGCCGACCCCGCAAGCCGCCACAGCACCCTGGCCGGCGGCGCAGCCCCAGGCCGCATGGCCAGGAACAGCCGGCACGGTGGCGCGCTGAAGTTCTGTCCTCAGCTCCGTCCCCCGCTTGCGAGCAGGAGCATTGGGTGTCGCCCCCCTCCCCTGATGGGGCCCCTGAAGGGGGAGGATCGGACTGCCGAAGGCAGTCCGGGGTGGGGTGACAGCGGTGCAGCACGCTCCTGCAAGTCCGCGTATGCTGAACCGCTGTCACCCCCTCCCGGCCTGCTGACGCGGGTCGACCTCCCCCCTCCAGGGGGGGACGCGACCGTCATCCCTCGTGCGACTACCCTGCACTTGCGGGGAAGGGTAGGGGAGGGGGCCTGTCCCGGCGCCACTGAGCCGTGGAATTGCCCCCTCCCTAACTTTGCCCCGCAAGCGGGGGAGGGAAGATTGTCCGGTCTGCCGCCATGAGCTTCACGGTTGCGATTGTCGGCCGGCCGAATGTCGGAAAATCAACGCTGTTCAACCGCCTCGCCGGGCGGCGTGTCGCCCTGGTCGACGATACCCCCGGCGTCACACGTGATCGACGCGAAGGCGCAGCACGGCTCGGCGATCTCGCTTTCACCATCATCGACACGGCGGGCTTGGAGGAATCGAGCCCCGAAAGCTTGTCGGGTCGTATGCGGGCCCAGACCGAGGCCGCAATCGCTGCCGCCGACGTAGTATTCTTTCTCATCGATGCCCGCGCCGGGATCACGCCCGGCGACCGCATGTTCACGAACCTGCTGCGCCGTACGGGCAAGCCGACTATTCTCATCGCCAACAAGGCGGAAGGCCGCAGGGGGGGCGCCGGCACCTATGAGGGCTTCGATCTGGGACTTGGTGAGCCGGTGGCGATCTCGGCCGAGCACGGTGAGGGCCTCGCCGATCTCTACGAAGCGCTGCGCGCCACAATGCCGGCATCGGCGGGTTCGCCTGATGACGATAAACAGAAGCATGGCGGCGAAGAGCCAGCCGCTGCTCCCGTGGCCGCGCGCCGCAAGCCGATCCGCATCGCAGTGGTGGGGCGGCCCAATGCGGGCAAATCGACGCTCATCAACCGCCTTCTCGGCAAAGAGCGCCTGCTCACGGGTCCCGAGGCCGGCATCACCCGCGACGCCATCGCGGTGCCGCTCGTCTGGCAGGGACGGGACTTTCTGGTTCACGACACCGCCGGGCTGCGACGTCGCTCGCGGGTCGAGGGTAAGCTCGAAAAGCTCTCCGTCGCCGACGCGCTCGAAGCAATCCGCTTCGCCGAGGTGGTGATCTTGCTCATCGACGCCACTGTCGCGTTCGAGGAGCAGGATCTGCGCATCGCCGATCTGGTCGAGCGCGAGGGCCGGGCGCTGGTGCTCGGAATCAATAAATGGGACCTCCAGGAGGCGGCGCCCGGCGCGATCACCAAACTGCGTCAGCAAGCTGACCGGCTGCTCACGCAGATCAAGGGTGTTCCGGTGGTCGCGGTCTCGGGCCTCACTGGCGCCGGGCTGGACCATCTGATGAAGGCGGTGGTGAATATCCACGAGCTGTGGAACAAGCGCGTCGCGACCAATGCGCTCAACCGGTGGCTCGATGAGGTACTGGCCGCTCACCCGCCGCCCGCCGTATCGGGTCGCCGCCTCAAGCTCAACTACATTACGCAACCGAAGACTCGTCCGCCAGGCTTTGTATTGTTCTGTACCCGCGCTGACGCCGTGCCGGATAGTTACCGACGCTACCTCGTCAACGCGCTGCGGGAGAGCTTCGATCTGCCGGGAGTGCCGATCCGGCTGACGTTGCGGGAAAAGGCGAACCCTTACGCTGGAAAGAAGGGGAGGTGACCACTGGAGGGAAAGACAACCATAGCAGATTCCGATCAGGTTGCTGCACCTGACGTCTCCTGGGCCGTGGCCGGGGTTGTCTCGGCCACCTCGATTGTTCTGGCTCTGTGGCTTCAATTCGGGGTCGCCGGCGCAAGCCCTGTGACGACGCAGTAAGTGACTCAATGCGAGCGAAAGTCTGCTCTAATGTATCGACATGCAAACATCTAATAGCAATTGAGATCCGAGCATTCGATCAAAACATTATGGCGCCCCGCTCAAGCGCCAATTGATAAACGCACAGATTGCGTGGGCGCGCCCATCTTTGTCCCAGGTCAAGCACTTGTTCGGATGCATTCTCATCAGCAAATCGCCGCATTGATGTTGATAGATGATTACGCGGCAGCGTGAGGGAAATGATTTAGCCAGACAGAAAGGGGGACGAGGGGATGCAAGAAATTTATCGCGTCACCTGCCGCGAAATGCCAATCCGATCTTGACGGTCATCTGAGAACATCAAGCACAAATCGATGTAGCGGCGCGCGGGCGGGGCCGGGGAGTTGTCGCTGCAGGAACTTCAGGTTGGGGACTCTGGATGCGCCGGCTCGCTATTCGGAGGCGGACGGATATCGGCACGATTTTGCTTCATTGGCTGGTCGTCATCACGCTGATGACATTGATTGCCACTGGATTGAGGATCGCCGCCGACGAACCCGAGCACGCATGGTTGCTGGTCTTTGATCGTGTGTTGCCCAAACACGTTGTGTGGACCGGCCATCTGCCGGCGGCGCTTGTTCTTTGTGCGCTTGCTGTCGCCTATATCGCTTATCTCATAAGCGCCCGACTGTTTCGCCGCGTTCAAATCGATCACATGCGCATCGCTGGTTTGCTCAAAACGGGTCACGCGCGGTGGAGCGCCATCAACGTTCTGCTGTATTGGATTTTTTTCGTCGCAATGATGGCCGAATTCGTCACCGGAGCCCAACTCTATTTGGGTCAGGCCAGTGACCTTGTGGTGCGCATCCATCTGTTGGGCACCTGGTTCATCCTTGGCTTTGTGCCGGCGCACATTGCGGCAAACTGGGCAATGGGCGGCTTTACGCAGCTGGTGCGCATTTTTCGTCCCAGCGGGTTTGCTTCTGCCGCGCCGCCATTCGATCCGATGGAATTGGTGGTGCAGCTCAACCACCAGATCGCCGCTGCAAAAAGGAACCAAACGAGGCCGTTCCAGCGGGAGCGAAAGCCGTCGGACGCCGATTCTCCACAAGCCCCCGTGCACGGCAACCCGACGGAGCATCACCGGCTGCGAAACGCGCGAAGTACCGTTCAGGCCAATCCGCTCGTTGTCGCGCTCGCCGCCGCGATCGTCACCGTCGGGTTCGTTTTACCGGTGGACTGGGCAGTGCAAGACCGGCTGTACATTCGAAAGGTTGCGACAACCGAGTTGCCCATCCTCGACGGCGATGCGTCGGACGCCGTGTGGTTGACCGTCAAGCCACTTACGGTGTGGACGGCGTTCGGCGGGAACTTCGATGGCAAAGGCGAAACGAAAATTGATGTACGTGCCGTGCACGACGGCGAGCGCGTTTATTTCTGCTTCGTCTGGGACGATCCAACGCGGTCGCTCAAGCATTTGCCGATGATCAAGCGCGAAGACGGTTGGTACGTTCTTCAAGATCGCTATGACATTGCCGATGCGCATGAATATCACGAAGACAAGTTTGCCGTCCTGCTGACGCAACTCGACGCTACCGTGCCGGGGGATCGCACGTTTCATGTGGGGCCGACGCCGCTTCCGGATAAACCTACGACTCTGTCGGGCCGTGGCCTTCACTACACCGGCGACCCCAACGCTGCGGTCGAGGTGTGGCAATGGAAGGCTTCGAGCAGTGGACCATACGGGTGGATCGACCAGGATCGCTTCGGGTTGCCCGTCGAGCCAACGCCGACGCAGTCCGAAGGTCTCAGTGCATATCGTGGTGGATTCATTTCGGACCCGCATGCGGCGAAAGTTTACGGAACGAACTTCGAAACGCAGCCTCTTGGCGGATACCGTCATCCTGTTCAACCGCGCCGTTTGCCCAAAAGCTGGAGGGCGACGTTGCAGGCGCTCGGGCGTGTTGACCTTGACCCCAATCACAGCGAGAGCGACGGCGCCAGATGGTGGATGACAGAGGCCGAGTCGGAGCCGTACTCGCCTGAGCACGACAGCGAGATTCCTGTCGGTGCGATCATTCCAGGGCTTATCATCGTAAATCCGTCGGACGAGGGCTTCGGCGATTTGCGCGGCGCGGCCCGCTGGGCTGCCGGCCGCTGGATGCTTGAGGCCAGCCGCACCCTCAAGGGCGACCATCCCGGTGCGGTGCCGATCGTGACCGGGACCTATATGCGGCTCGCGGCGTTTGATCACGCGCAAATCCATCACACGCGGCACCTGCGCCCCATATTGCTGGAGGTGGAGTAGTCATGCGGAGAAGTTGCCGTGTGACGATCGACGACCAAGTGTTCTTCGCCTCCCGCGGCGACATTCTGCTCGACGCGGCGCTGGTGAACGGAGTCGATATTCCGCATGATTGTCGTTCGGGGCATTGCGGTACCTGCCGCGTGCGCATCCTGGATGGACTGGCCATTGGTGGGGAATGCGACGAGCCCGGTGTAACACGGGCGTGCCAGAGTCGGATCATCTCGGACCTGCAGCTGGAAATCGAGGCCTTGCCGGAGATCCAGACGACGCTGGGCCGCGTGAGCGCAGTCAAAAAGCGGGCGCCCGACGTCGTCGAGATCAACATCGAGCCTTCGCGACCGATCACCTATCTGCCGGGACAGTATCTGCGGGTACAGTTTCGCGGATTTCCAATGCGCTGTTACAGCCCGACGGCTTCGATGGAAAATTTTGTGGAAAGGGAATTTCTGCATTTGCAGGTGCGGCGCATTCGCGGTGGTCGGGTATCCGGCGCGATTGGTCGCGGTATTCGCGAGGGGCACCGCGTGAAGATCCAGGGGCCGTTCGGTTCGGCGTTCCTGCGGCCGGCGTCGTTGAGTCGGCTCGTGCTTGTTTCAAGCGGCACCGGTTTCGCGCCAATCTGGTCGATCGCAGTTGCGGCAATCCGGGAGCATCGGCGCCGTCATGTCGTTATGGTGGTCGGTGCCCGCACCATTGAATCCCTGTATATGATCGATGCGCTTTGCGCGTTGGCGCGTTATCCCAACGTCACGATTATCCCGGTCGTAGAAGCGCCGCAGAATGTCACCCCCATCATCCGCGTCGGAGCTGTCATCGATCATGTTCCGCAGCTATCGGCGGACGACACGGTGCACGCCTGCGGGCCACCGCGGCTCGTCGGGGCTGTGAGTCGACTTGCCGCTGCGGTTGGTGCGCCCTGCTACTGTGATCCGTTCGTACCTCAAGATGATAAAGGCAATGCGCTGTCGCGCGCCCTCGATTGGCTCAATGGCGTGAAGCGTCATCTCGCCGCCACGGACGTCCGCCGCGGGCCGTCGCCGCCTCGTTTCTCGCGAATTTCAGCGTTCGCGGAACATGCGGTGTAGCTGGTCGCCGATCGGCTTGAAGAGATAACTCATCATCGTGCGGCTGCCGGTCTGAACAAAGACTTCGGCCGGCATTCCGGAGATGAGCTGCAGTTCGCTCAGACGCGCCAGTTCATCACCGGGCAAACTCACCCGCACCGTGTAATAGCTGGAGTTTGATTTCGCGTCCTGGGTTATGTCGGCTGAGACATGTGAGACAATGCCGCTGAGTTCAGGGGTCGTTCGCTGGTTGAATGCGGAGAAACGGACCAACGTGCTTTGGCCCTTGTGAACCTGGTCGACTTCATTCGCCGGAAGTCGCGCATCGATCTGCAACTCGTCCGATTCCGGAACGAGAACCATGATGACCTCGGCAGGTCTGACAACGCCGCCAATCGTATGAACGGAGAGCTGGTGAATGATCCCTGCCGTCGGCGCGCGCAGCTCGATGTGATTCAATTGATCCCGCGCTGCCACCACCCGCTCGGCCAATTCCGCTTCCTTGTCCTGGGCCTCGCGCAGATCCTTGACGACATCGGCGCGGAAATCCTGATCCAGTTTCACCAGTTGCAGCTCGGACTCGCTGATCTTGGCGCGCGTTTCCGCAATGGAAGAAACCAGTTGTCCGCGTTCGCCGTCAAGCCGCGCGGCCTCGCGCTGCAGCGAGGTCAGCCGCGTCAACGTGGTGAGACGCTTGTCGTAGAGGGCCTGGACGCCCTCAAGTTCCTGACCGATCAGTTCGGACTGCGTCTGTTTCGATTTGATTTGCGCATCGAGGCCCGCAATTTCTTCGTTCAGCTGGCCGATTCGGTTGCGTACCAGCTCCCTTTGACTCTTGCGCGCATCGGCTCTCGCCCTTAACAGAGCGTTTTCTGTCGTCAATGGCCGCTCGCCGTCTTCCTCGTGATTTGTGAGCGACGCGTCTTGAAGCAAGGCTCGCCCGTCGTGACCGTCGCGTTCAGCCTTGAGCCGCGAAATTCTTGCCCTTATCTCTTCCAGTTGTTGGCTGACCATCTGGAAATTGGCGCGCACCTGCGTGTCGTCCAACCGGGCCAGAATATCGCCCTCCCGTACGCGCGTTCCGTCGCGCACCGAAATGCTCGCGATGATGCCGCCGGTCGGATGTTGAATTTTTTTGATGTTCGACTCGGCGACGACGGTGCCTGGGATAACGACCGCCCCCGAAAGCGGCACGAAAGTTGCCCAGCCTCCGATGAGGAGCAGCGCGGCGGCGAGCACGCGCAGACCGGCCCGGCGCTCGCTTTCGAAAGAACGAAGGATATACGCCGTCAGACCGTCATCGACTTGATCCAGGCCTTTGGTGTCGATGTGGCCGGAAAAAAAATCGCCGACGCGCTTCAGCAAAGGGGCGCAGCGGGCTGCCGTGCGATGCACCGCGCGGCCTACGTCTAAACGAATGGTCGGCAGCTGCAGGCGCTGATGTCGCGGACCGGATTTTCTGCCGACGACCACCGCGATGCTGTCATACTTCTTGCTCGAATTATCCCTGAGGATTTTCCGCGGGGCGTCTGGATGGGCTGGCGTGCCGGCATCAGTGACGGCGGAGCCGCCCCCGACGGGCCGCCGGCCTGCGTAGCCTCGAATACGGCCGCTCGGTTGATGCAGGCGGTCGGCAGGTCGCGCGCTACGTGGTTGCATGAGCGTCTCGGGACAGGTCTGTCCGCGCGACCGCAGCTGCGCCCGCGTCGTGGGCGGGGGCCGCAGGTACCTTTTGCGCAGCCGACCGGGCGACTTGCGCGAAAACCTGATCGCGGGTTCCGAAGGCCAATACCCTCCCGTCATAGAGCAGCATTGCCATGTTCAATGCCCCCAAAACGCTTGCACGATGGGATATGACAATCGGAATTCGTCCGGCCACTCGAAGCGCCAGGATGGTCTGTGTCAAAGCTTTTTCGCCATCGGTGTCGAGATTGGCGTCCGGCTCGTCAAGCACCACCAGGAACGGATTACCAAATACGGCCCGCGCGAGACCAATTCTCTGCCGCTGACCGGAGGATAGCGAGGTTCCGCTTTCACTGATCTGGGTGGCATATCCGTCGGGAAGCCGCAGGATTATCTCATGAGCGCCGGCGAGCCGTGCCGCCTCAATGATTGAGTCCGATGGGGCGAAGGGATCAAAGCGCGCAATGTTGTCCGCGACAGTGCCGTCGAACAGCGCGACATTCTGCGGCAAATATCCAAGGTGACGGCCGAGATCGTCGCAATGCCACTGTTCGAGGGCGGCGCCATCGAGTCGCACCGCACCCCTCGCCGCCGGCCAGATGCCCACCAGGGTGCGTGCAAGCGATGATTTTCCTGAAGCGCTGGGACCAAGAAGCGCCAACCCCATGCCGGCTTCAAGTGCGAATGATACGTTTGAGACAATCGGCCGATCGGTGCCCGGCGCAAATACCGTAAGATTGCGAACCGTCAACCGCCGATGCGGGCGTGGCAGTGCAACGCGTGGGACCCGCGGCGGCGCCGTAGCCTTGATGATTTCGCGCAACCGGATGATGCCTTGCCGTGCCGCGACGAGCTGCTTCCAACTGCTCAACGCCACTTCGATCGGCGCAAGGGCGCGTCCCATCATGATCGATGACGCGATCATGATTCCGCCCGATGCCTGGTCAATGACGACAAGGTAAGCGCCAATCCCCAGCATTGACGATTGCAGCACATATCGAAGTACTTTCGCGCCTGATCCCAGATTGGCGTGGGTATCCATAGTCCGGATGTTGATCTCGAGAAAACGGTCATTGCCTCGCAGCCACCGTTCAGTGAAACGATCGGTCATGCCAAGCGCACGAATGACGTCGGCATTCTGTCGTGTCGCGTCTGCCAGCACCTGGCGATGCGCGCTCGTCTCCATCGCCGCCCTGGCGGGACCGCGCGCTCGCCGCTCGGTCGCAAGGGTCACCGCAATGATCGCAGCCGCGCCAAGTGTCGCGGCAACTCCGATCGCAGGGTGAAAGATATAGAGAGCGACGAGAAAAATCGGTATCCACGGCATGTCGAGAAATGCCGTCGGGCCGATACCGGAAAGGAACGTCCGCACTTGATCCAAATCTCGCAGGGGCTGCTGCGCCAAAACAGGCCGGGCGCCTTTAAGCGGAAGAATCGCGAGCGCCAGATAGATGGGCTTTTGCAATGCCGCGTCAAACAGCGTGCCGATACGCGCCAGCATGCGGGTGCGCAGCGCATCGAAATAGCCCTGCAGTACGTACGCAAACAGGACGATAGCCGAAAGGCCGACCAGCGTCGCCACATTGCGGCTGGGGATCACACGATCGTAGACCTGCAACATGTACAACGAACCCGACAACGTGAGCAGATTGACAACTCCACTAAAAGCCGCCACGCCCAGCAATTGTCGTGCGCTCGTCCGCAACCCCGCGGTGACCGGATCATCCGAACTCAGATCGAATCTCAGATTCATCCCGTGCCTCGGGCAACACTGCAGCGTGCAGACTACGCATTCACGTGCTTTTGCGTCGATATCGCTACTTAATCTTCGCGCGAGAAAAGCGATGATCACATTCGACCAGCCCGCGTGAATGCCGAAACTCAGGCGATGCCTAAAGGTATCTATGACTTGGTCAATAATGCGACGTCTCGCTCACAGATTACGCCGCAAGATGGCCTAAATAAATTTGCGCGACCGTCGACGCGAGTCAGAGATGAAAAAATCCAGATCGCGCGGAAGGCCACATGCCAAACGTGCGCTTTCGTCGAGGCATGCTGCAAAATTTTCATGTTCGCAATGTTCGTCGATGACAACGCGCTTGATTGATCACAACGCAGTGGCTTGCCTCCAATTAACCCTGATATGATCACCTCTTCGAACGGAACGGCTCTCGTTCCTGTCCCATTGCAGTTGCAACTTGCATGCTGCCACGAAGACAACAGCGCCAACCAGGACGGGGGAGCTGACGTCAGCAAACACCGAACTTTTCAGAGCTCGCCATCGCGTTTAACGCTGTTGCCGCCCCGTTTGGTGCTGCGCAGGAGTTGTTCTCTGCTGTCGGGCTCTGACATCAATCGGAATCGCAGTTCATAAACGGGGCGACAGCAAACGGGACGATAGCAGCACGGCCGTCGTCACCATAAGAATCCATGCGCTAAATACTGACCGCAGGCGATACCGGATTGCAGTCGCACCGGATTGCAGTCGCCCTGCGGGGAAAAAGCAGCATTGAGCAGACGTGAGCCGCGCGCGTCGATGCCGTTGCGAGTAACGGCGGCGTATTTATCTTGCCAGCAATGGCGCAGAGAAGGAATAACGTAAATGGCTCTGACAGCAACGGAACTATTCAACGACGCAACGACGCGCGAGATTGGCGGCGTCGGCCCGGATCAGGTCAACTTGATCGTTTCGGACCTTATCGGCGCGCAGCAGATGTTGAGCGAGGCGAGTCCGCAGATCAATGACCTCTCCGATCTGCACACGCACGTCATCATCAACCAGCTCAATGAGGAGATCGCATCCGTCGAGAACGCGAACTCTCCAACGGGTACGCTGATATTGGGAACGGATCTAGGACAATTTGTTGGGCGTGCGATCAATGACATCCATCGGGACATTATCGATATCGCTCAAGGCGACGAGGGCGTGCAAGCGCTGTTCAACCCCACGCCGCTCCCGGACTTGGCCACCGCCCCTGCACCGTTCCATGACAACGCCGATCAAACCGCGTTTATCACTCAATGGATTCAGGACAGTAACCATCTCGGTCAGGCAGCGGTCGCGATCGCGAATGATGGTTTCAACGCCGATTCTGATGAACTGATTCAGCAAATCCAGGCCTACGCGAATAATGCGAACGCCTTCGATCAGTCTCAGGGCGGCCTGTGGTCGGCGCGTTTCTGGAACGAATTGCGGTCGGATGGCACCGCGGGCACCGCAGCTGCCGCTCTGGTAGAGGGTTTGCAGACGCACAATGCCGGAGAGGTCAGCGCTGCGGCGGAGCAACTCTCAACGAACGCTGCGGACGTGGCAGGCAATAACCGCATGGCGGATGGCGGGAGCTATGCGGATATCGTGGCGGCGGCGCAGGCGCCAGCCGCGAACGGCGACCCAGCGGCGGGGAATCAAGGCGGCAATGCGGGAGGCAATCAAGCCGCGGGGGATCCAGCTGCCAACGCGGGTGGCAACCAAGCTGCAGCGGATCCAGCTGCCAACGCGGGTGGCAACCCAGCCGCAGCGGATCCAGCTGCCAACCCGGGCGGCAACCAAGCCGCGGCCGATCAAGGCGGCAACCAGGGCGCGGGCGATCACGGCGCCAATGCGGGCGGCAACCAAGCCGCAGGGGATCACGGCGCCAACCCGGGCGGCGGCCAAGCCGCAGGGGATCACGGCAATGCGGGTGGCGGCCAAGTGACAGGGGCCCAAGGCGATCATCCGGACGGCAACCAAACCGCAGGGGGGCAAGATGGTAACGCGGCCGGTCATCCCGCTGCAGCCGATCAAGGTGGCGGGAACAACTTGGTGGCTGATCTCACAGCTCTCTTCCACGGAGGCGGCCCAAACAGCGTTGCGGCGGTCGTTGCCGACCTCTCGGCGTTGGCCCATGCCGCCGGCGTACAAGGCAACGCCGTGACGGCATTGACCCAGCTGTTGACCGGTGGTGCTGCCGGCCAGTCCGGCGGCGGAGCTCCCGCAGCATCACATGACGACGGGTCGGTCGATCCGACCCCGGCGGTCCAGCATCACAGCTTCGAGCACTTTTGGCACCACTGACCTGTTATGACGCGATGGACGGAGCGGGGATACTCTCCGTCCAATCGGTCTTTGACGCGCGGCTTCTTGCAGCGTTGCAGCGCGCGGTTTTCTCTTTTCGGCGAAGTTTGGCGCACCGCCAAGGTCAGCGAGTGCCCAGTTTCGTCTTCGACGAAGCTAGTGCCCATGATTGAGCTTCTTGGCGACGTCTATTTCCGCAACAATTATCCACCGTCAATGGTCTCAACGGCCGCCGACGTCCCGCCGTGAAGGCTCCGCGAGCCACTTACGGTTGACTTCAAAACGGACCTGTGGTCGGATGCATTGTACAGTAAACATAATATATGCTCTAACCGCTTGATTACAATTGAATCGTGTAGCCTAGTGCGGGCGCCGAGAAAGAGGGACCGCCCTGCTGCCGGGAGCGTGTGGTCATGTCCATCACAAAGTCGGCTTACCGCCGCGATGCACCCGGCGCCGGCAGCTGGGATAATTTGGACGAGAGTCACCGTGTCTGGGCCGATGAAATGAACAAGGGAACGGCCCGCCCTCCGCGCCGCGCCGCGTTCGCCTTTGTGTTCGTCACCGTGCTGCTCGACATGCTGGCGATCGGCATCATCATCCCGGTTTTGCCGAAGCTGGTGGTCGATTTTCTCGGCGGCGATACTGGCGAGGCTGCGCGCGTCTACGGTCTGTTCGGCACGGTATGGGCGCTGATGCAGTTCGCGTTCTCACCAATCCAGGGAGCGCTGTCGGATCGGTTTGGGCGGCGGCCCGTCATCGTGATCTCCAATGTCGGGCTCGGCCTCGACTATGTGGTGATGGCGCTTGCGCCATCCGTCTATTGGCTGTTCGCAGGCCGCGTGATCTCCGGCATCACGGCGGCAAGCATTTCGACTTCCTACGCCTACGTGGCCGACGTGACGCCGCCGGAGGAGCGAGCGGCGCGCTTCGGCCTGCTTGGCGCCGGTTTCGGCATCGGCTTCGTGCTCGGCCCCGCAGTGGGCGGGCTCACCGGCGCCATCGACCCGCGCCTGCCGTTCTGGATCGCGGCAGGCCTCAGTCTTACGAACGCGCTCTACGGCTTCTTCGTCCTGCCGGAATCGCTGCCGCCCGAACGCCGCGCGCCGTTCGCGTGGCGGCGTGCTAATCCGGTCGGCGCGCTCGCGCTGCTGCGCTCGCAGGCGCTGATCGGGCTCGCCAGCGTCAATTTCCTCGGCAACCTCGCCCATGCGGCGCTGCCTAGCGTCACTGTGCTCTACATGATGTATCGCTATGGCTGGAGCGAGCGCACGGTCGGCCTCACCATGGCATGTGTCGGCATCGCCTCGATCTTGGTGCAGGGTGGCGTGATCAGACCGGCTGTCAAGCAGTTCGGCGAGCGTAGAGCTCTCGTCATCGGGCTTGCTTTCGGCGTCGCGGGCTTTGCGGTGTTCGGCTTGGCACCGACCGGACCACTTTTCGGGCTGGGCATTCCGCTGATGGCGCTGTGGGGCCTCGCCAATCCATCGGCTCAGGGCCTGATGAGCCGCCGCATCGGTCCGCATGAGCAGGGCCAGCTGCAGGGCGCCAACGCGAGCCTGATGGGTGTCGCTAACCTGATCGGCCCGGGGCTGTTCACCCTGACATTTGCGTTTGCGATCGCTACGACACGGGAATGGAGTGTGCCGGGTGCGCCGTTTCTGTTGGCCGCGATGCTGCTGGGGCTTGCGATTGTGGTGGCGGTGCGGGTGACGAAGGCGGGATAGGGGGGCGGAGCGCTGGCGTCTCGCCCCTGCTTTAACAATTATTGAGTATGATCACGGATCGCCCACAGGCAGCGGCGGATGTAGTTCAAGCCTGTCGATGCCGCCGAATGGCAGAAAGCGGCGACGAATAGCTTCAGCCAAATTGCCTTCGCGCATTCTGTCGTCGCGTAGGGCTGCACTCAGAATGTACCTCAATTCAGCTTCCATAGAACGGCCATTGCGGGCAGCGCGCACGCGGAGCTGTTCCTTGAGTGCCGGGTCGACGTTCCGGATCGTCAGCGTTGCCATCGAGGCTCGTCCAAAAAGAACACATGCATTTTGTACGTTTCAGGCAACAACTGCAAATCTTAAGCGCGGGAAATGTGGTACGCACACGAGTTGTCCCAGGACTGAATCCATGACGCTGATCGCACAATTGTCCGTGAACGGAGCCCCATTTCTCATAGGAGATGTGCTGCTCTCATCTGAGACTAAGACGGGGTTCAAGGTGAAACTTCCATTGGTAGGCGACATCAATCAAATTCTGACTGATCACGGCCTTCCGTTTGAAGTGAGGTTTACGCAGAAAATCAACGTGTTCGATGGACGCATCGCGGTCGCGTGGTCCGGCCCCCGACTTCAAGCAGAAAGGGCATTGAGGCCGGTCGCAGCAATGCCGTCGCGAGGACGCGTTACGGCGGCAAATGTGCTTGCTGAACTTGAAGCGATCGACCCGGAGGCAATAGATCGGTTGCAACTGATTGGGTTGGTTCTTGAAGAAGTGAGCAATACGGCCGTTAGCTCGTCGCTATTCTCGGTTCGCGTGCCTCCCGAGCACGTTCCCCATTTTGGGAACGTGTGCGCGGCCGGGTCGGGACGAGCAACTTTCCTCCACATCCTTCAAAATGCGGATTGGCGCGGTGATCCGACGGCGAATGAATACCAGGTTGCTCACGGTCTGCTTGGAGCGCTCACGAATCAGGAGTTTAGAACGGGCCATACCATCGCGAACAGGTGGGGCGGCGGCTTCGAAGCTCTCTCGTTTTCCCGAGAGCTAAGGCGTTTCGACAAAATTGGTGATGTTCTTCACACTTTTTGGAATGTCGAACAAGGTTCGGACGAATCGCTTGCGTTGTATCCTTTCTTCTATAAGACAACATATTGGCGTGATGCGCTCATTTTGCGGTCCGCTAGTTTGGACACTTCCGAAGGAATCAAACTGAAGACAAACGATATCACGCTGGTCCCGCCTCTGCTCAAAGAGATCGGGGATTACGATCTCACCGAATTGGAGCCGGTTGATTTTTCTTACCGCGCTGTTTGTTGCCACGTCCTGATCGAAAAGCCGTTCGACCGGGATCTCCTCCTTTGCATTGATCAGCGCCACGCTGCGCAGGATATCCTATTCCAAGTTGATGACTCCGAAGGTCATTTGCTGCTTTCAGACTACCTACCGAGCATCATCCGGGAACAGCTGACGCACATGACCGAGAAGGCTGTTACCTAATCGGCGCAGGGCCATTGGGTATCTATTCCGGCTTCCGAAACGACATCAGCCTGCGCGTCGGAAAATCATAAAGCCGTCCGGTCTCGGAAAATTCCGGCATGCACAGTGGAACGATTGCATCCGCCACCTCCTCCGCCGGCGGCAACGTCATCGGATCTTCGCCGGGCATCACCTGAGCGCGCATGCGGGTGCGGGTCGGGCCCGGATTGATGAGGTTCACGCGCACGGCCGTCCGTTCGGTCTCGGCCGCGTAGGTGCGCGCGATGGCTTCGAGGGCGGCTTTTGAGGTCGAGTAGACGCCGCGGTAGGGGCGCATGTTGTGCGCCGCGCCCGACGTCACGAACACCGCGCGGCCGGCGTCGGAGCGCCGCAGCAGCGCATCCATGGCGCAGATGAGCTGCCAGTTCGCCGTGACGTTGACCTTCATCACCTCCTCCCAGTCCTTGAGCGGGATATGCTCAAGAGGCGAGGACGGACCCACAATCCCGGCGTTGCCGACCAGGATGTCGAGGCGGCCGTAGCGCTCGTTGAGTGCGCCGGCGAGCCGCGCGAGCCCGGCGAAATCCGTCATGTTGAGGGGAACCAGCGTGGCGCTGCCACCGGCTGCCCGGATGGCATCATCAAGTTCCTCGAGCCCGCCGACGGTGCGCGCGACCGCCACCACATGGGCGCCAGCCCTGGCGAGCGCCAGCGCAGCCGCAGCCCCGATGCCACGCGAGGCGCCGGTGACGAGGGCGATGCGGTCCGACAGAGCGCCTGGGCTCAACTCGCCTCCGCCAGGAGCGAAAGCTGTCGCGGCGAGATGGTGTCGGCGCGATCCGTCAGCGGCGTCGGATAATCACCGGTAAAGCAATGATCGGTGAATTGCGGGCGCAGCGGATCGCGGCGCTCCTCGCCCATAGCGCGGTAGATGCCGTCGACCGAAAGGAACGCGAGCGAGTCGGCGCCGATGATCTCACGCATCTCCTCGACGGTATGATTGGCGGCAAGGAGCTTGTCGCGCTCGGGGGTATCGATGCCGTAAAAATCCGGATGCGTGATCGGCGGCGAGGCGATGCGGAAATGCACTTCGGCGGCGCCGGCCTGGCGCATCATCCGCACGATCTTCAATGAGGTGGTGCCACGCACCAGGCTGTCATCGATCAGAACGATGCGTTTGCCCGCCACCACCCAGCGGTTGGCATTGTGCTTGAGGCGTACGCCGAGTTCGCGGATCGACTCGGTCGGCTCGATAAAGGTGCGCCCCACATAGTGATTGCGGATGATGCCCATCTCATACGGGATGCCGGCCGCCTGCGCGTAGCCGATCGCCGCGGGCACGCCACTGTCCGGCACCGGCACGACCACATCCGCTGCGGCGGGGGCCTCGTTGGCGAGTTCCATGCCCATGCGGCGGCGGATCTGGTAGACGCTGCGGCCGCCGACGACCGAATCCGGCCGGGCGAAATAGATGTATTCGAAAATGCAGGGCCGCGGCCGCAGCGGCGGAAACGGCTTGATCGATTGCGCGCCCTCTTCGGAATAGACGACGATCTCGCCGTTATCGACGTCGCGCACATAGCGCGCCCCGATGATGTCGAGCGCGCAGGTCTCCGACGTGACGATTGGGCAGCCGCGCAGCTCGCCGATCACCAGCGGGCGGATGCCGAGCGGATCGCGGGCGCCGACCAGCTTCTTGTTGGTCAGGGCCGCCAGCGAATAGGCGCCTTCAAGCTGGCGCAGCGCGTCAATGAAGCGGTCGATGAAGCGGCGGTGGCCCGAGCGCGCTAGCAGATGCAGGATCACCTCGGTATCGGTGGTCGACTGCATGATGGCGCCGTCGCGCACCAGTTGGCGGCGCAGCGTCATGCCGTTGGTAAGATTGCCATTGTGGCCGACCGCGAAGCCGCCTGCATTAAGCTCAGAGAACAATGGCTGGACATTGCGGAGCACAGTCCCGCCGGTCGTGGAGTAGCGCACGTGACCGATCGCGATGCTGCCGGGCAGGCGATCGATGACTTCGCGGCGGGAGAACGTATCGCCGACGAGGCCGAGCCGGCGCTCGGAATGGAACCGACGGCCGTCATAGGTGACGATGCCAGCAGCCTCCTGCCCGCGGTGCTGGAGCGCATGCAGGCCTAGCGCTGTGATCGCGGCGGCTTCCGGGTGGCCGTAGATGCCGAACACGCCGCACTCCTCGCGCAGCCGATCGCCGTTGATGTCGAGGTCGAAATCCCGATGATCGCTGTGATCCTGATCCGGATCATCGCCTGTGCGATCGCGAAGGCTGCCGGCTTGGTGGGGGTCCATCATCGCTCCGTTCGCATTCGCCCAACGCGTGACCTGGGCTTTCTATCCGATTCAGAGCCGATTCGTCACGCAATCGTCACGTTTTGGCGATCAAAAGGTTGCGGCTTCGCCAAAAAAGATACTTCTTCCGGCAACTACAACCGTCGGATGCTCCCGCGTGAATTTCCCCGCCATTTTGCTAAGTGGCCGAACCGGCGTTCGTTTCGACGGCCGTTCGTCATGCCGGAGGCTCGCCCACATTGTCTCGCTGTTTCTTGTACCTGGAATACCAGGCTTCGATATCGGGCGACATGGAGATAATATCGTCGCGCAGGTTCTTCAGTACAACCAGCGATTTCGCGTTTGCGATCCATTCGGGCTGCGATTTCGGTTGAAACCAGTCGTAGAACGCAAATGCCACCACGACGATGATCAGTCCCCGTCCCAGCCCGAACAGGAATCCCAGCGTGCGGTCGAGGGCGCCGATGCGGCTGTCGAGAATCTTGTCGGAAATTTTCACCGTGATGACCGATACGACGATCAGCGTGGCGATAAAGGCACCCGCCGTGGTGACGCCGATCGCCACATAATCGTTGTTGAAGTAGGCCTTGGCCGAAGGCAGCAGCTTGGCATAGGCCAACAGCGCCGCACCCGCAGCCGCACCCCAACCGGCGATCGACAGGACCTCGCGGATCAGCCCGCGCACCATGGCAAGCATTCCGGAGATCAGCATTACGACGATGAGGAAGATATCGAGATACATCCTTGAGTCTTCGTTGCGGGCGAAAGGTGGGTCTTGAACCTGGGTTGTGATCCGGGTGTATAGCCGCCGCCGGCATCCCCGTCACCCGCCTTGTGGTGGGCTGGGGAAGACTCTGCGGGAGGTGCAATGAAATCGAGTCGCAAGCACGTCAAGTCAGCTGCTTGCAGGCGATATCCCACATGCTTCACGGCAACTAGCGACCACGCGAACGCGTGACCCCCTTGACGATTAAAGGCTAACACCTATGTTTGTAGTCGCATTCCCCCCGGTAGGTACGCCCTATCGGACAGCCCAGCCTTAAGAAAGCTGGGCTTTTTGCTATCCCAACCGCACTTGGCTATGATTCGCGTCGGCTGTTACGTTGACGGCTTCAACCTCTATCACGCCGTTGATGACCTCCATAAACCGTATTTGAAGTGGCTCGATCTCCGAGCCCTCGCTCAATCGCTTTGTCGGAAAGACGAACAACTCGCGAAAGTGGCATACTTCTCTGCCTACGCGACTTGGCTCCCCGCATCCTATGCACGCCACCGGCCGTATGTGGCAGCACTCAGGCATACAGGTGTGGAATGCCACATGGCCCGCTTCAGTGAGCAGAGTGCAAAGTGCCACAAATGCGGTGCCACGTGGAAGCGCCATGAGGAGAAGGAGACCGATGTTCACTTCTCGCTGACATTCCTTGAGGATGCAATTGATGGCGTTTTCGACCGTGCCATTATCATCAGCGCCGACAGCGATCACGTTCCCGCAGCGCGCCGCGTCCGAAATCGTTTACCCGCCAAGGAGGTATTTGTCGCGACACCGCCAGGACGGCATTCGATGGCTCGCGAACTGCTGAAGGTCTGCAACTCAGGTACCAATATAACTTCGGGACGCATTGCAAGGTGTCTCTTGCCTCAGATCCTTACTGATGCGAAGGGTAATCAAATCGCTTTGCGACCATCATCCTATGACCCACCGCCGGGCTGGACGCCGCCGCCACCGCCACAAGCGCCCTAATGCGCAATTTTCTCGAATTCGGCTGTCCACGATCAACGGACCGTCGGCAAGTGGCCGAGGCGCTTGGTACGCGGTGGTCAGGTGCTCGCTGCGATGATCTTCGCCCATAAAATCTGACCGCGGCGTCTCGCTTCGCAAACAACCGCCCAGAGATTGCTACTCATCGTCGGTGGAACGCGCCTGCCGCTCCACCCCTTTCGGAGCAATCTCGCTCACAATATCGACGAGCGGCCCAACTCCGGTGAGTGCCATGCCGGTATCTCCCCCTTCGCTACGCGCCGTTTCCGGCACGAAGGCGCGGAGAAAGCCGAGCTTGGCCGCTTCCTTGAGCCGCGCTGCGGCTTGTGGCACCGGCCGCACCGTGCCGGACAGCGAGATTTCCCCGAAATAGACCGCATCCGACGGCAGCGGCGCGTTGGCAAGCGAGGAGACCAGGGCGGTGGCCGCCGCGAGGTCGGCGGCCGGCTCCTGGATGCGCAGCCCGCCGGCCACATTGAGATAGACGTCGTGGCCCGACAGCCGCACGCCGCAATGGGCCTCCAGCACGGCGAGCACCATCGCGAGCCGATTATGGTCCCAGCCCACCACCGCGCGACGCGGCGTGCCGAGGATCGTCGGGGCCACCAGCGCCTGCATTTCCATCAGCAGCGGCCGGCTGCCTTCGATGCCGGCGAACACCGCAGTCCCGGGCGCGCCGAGATCGCGCTCCGACAGAAACAGCGCCGACGGATTTGCGACCTCCCGCAAGCCGCCGCCGGTCATCTCGAATACGCCGATCTCGTCGGTGGGCCCGAACCGGTTCTTCACTGCGCGCAGGATGCGGAACAGGTGGCCGCCTTCACCCTCGAAGGAGAGCACCGCGTCGACCATGTGCTCGACCACGCGGGGGCCGGCGATCTGGCCGTCCTTGGTGACATGCCCGACCAGGATGACGGCGGCGCTCGAACGTTTGGCATAGCGGATGAGGATCTGGGCGGCGCCGCGCACCTGACTCACCGTGCCGGGGGCTGATTCGATCTGGTCTGTCCACATGGTCTGGATCGAATCCACCACGACGAGGCGCGGCGTCTTGCCCTCGGAGAGCGTCGCGACGATGTCCTCGACTGCGGTCTCGGCAGCGAGTTCCACTGTCGCTTGCGTAAGGCCGAGCCGCTCGGCGCGCAACCGCACCTGCGCCACCGCTTCTTCGCCCGAAATGTAAACAGCTCGATGACCCGCGCGCGCAACCGCGGCGGCGGCCTGGATCAGCAGCGTCGACTTGCCGATGCCGGGATCGCCGCCCACCAGCAGCACGGAGCCGCGCACAAAACCGCCACCGGTGACGCGATCAAGCTCGGCAAGTCCGCACGGCGTGCGAGGTGCATCGTCCGCCGCGCCGGCGAGGGGCTGAAGCACGAATGGCCGACCCTTGCGCTGCGGCCTGCCGGGACCCGCCGCCGGCACCCTGCCGGCCTCCTCTGCGACGGTGTTCCACTCGCCGCACGACTCGCATTTGCCCTGCCAGCGGCCGTAGACGGCGCCGCAGTTCTGGCAGACGAAGGTAAGGGCGCGGCGAGACATGGGCGAGGCCAGGGTAGACAGAATCGGGCTAAGAAAGTTTAGCACTGCTGGCTTTATTTGGATGAAGCATTGTCGTAGGGGCGACCCTTGTGGTCGCCCCATTCGGCGCATCCGTAACAGGGCGATCACACGGGTCACCCCTACATCATCGTTCCATCGGAAGGAGTCCATAGCCACAACCGACGTCGGACGTTTCCCGCCACTCGCCGATTGAACCTTGCATACGCACCATGCGACTATGTAAGGATACCGCGCCGCGACAGCGCGCGGACCTGTCTTTGGCTGGGGGCCATGCGGTCCGGGATCGAACTGCGCCGCAGATGCTCGGGATTCGGGCTTGCCGGGCTGTGTGATCGGGGCTGGCGTCCTCGGTCTGCACAATGAAGAGGTCAGGCATGAAGCGCTATTTCACTGCACTGTTGGCAACCTGCGCCGCCGTGAGCTGGGACGCGGGAGCGTCGGTGTCACGGGCCAATGATTCCTCGGCGGAGCTGTCAGTAGGCGGTCTGGTCTTTACCAAAAACTCAGACGTTTCGATCGAATCGGAAGATCTCACCATCACGCCCGAGACCGTGACGGTGCGCTATGTGTTTCTCAACCAGAGCGCCAGTCCGGTCACGCTGACGGTTGCGTTTCCATTGCCGGATATCGACCTTGCGGACGGCGCAAACATAGCGTTTCCGACCAGCGATCCGGTGAATTTCGTCGGCTTTTCCACCAAGGTCGATGGCAAGCCGATCAATTTCACCATCAATCAGCGGGCAATTCTCAACAACAAGGACGTTACGGCGACGCTGCGCGACATGGGCATTACGGCCCTGCCGATCGGAGCACAGCAACTCAAGATCAACGAGCTGCCGCAGCAGACGCGCGATCGTGCAATCACGGCGGGCCTGCTGGTGCAATCCGGTACCAACGACAAGGGAGAGCCGTTGTATGAGCCGACCTGGATGCTGAAGACGTCGGTAGTGCGGCAGCAGACATTTCCGCCTGGAAAACCGGTGTCGGTCGAGCACCGCTACCGCACCAGCGTCGGCATGAGCTTTGATTCGTTACTGCGCCAAGGGTTACGCCAGAACAAGGCTCTCGAATCCGAAGTGCAGCGATACAAGACGAACTACTGCATCCTCGATGATTTCCTGAGGTCGGTTGATAAGCTTGCCGGCGCCGACGAGGCCAACAAGGCGAAGATCCAGGAAAGGCGTATCAGCTACGTGCTCAAAACCGGCGCCAACTGGGCCGGCCCGATCAAGAATTTTCGCCTCGTCGTCGACAAGGGCCAACCCGACCGCATCGTCAGCTTCTGCGGCGACGGCGTGAAGAAGATTTCCGCCACCGCATTCGAAGTGCGGGCAACTGATTTCACGCCGACCCAGGACCTCAACATCATCATTGTGGGCCGCAAATAGGCTGCGCGGCGCCAATCGGCTCGGCCGCGCTCGCTGCAAGACCGATCAGCCCTGATCCGATTACTCGATTGCGGAGCGCCGTCAGAAGCCGGTGCCGATCGTGTGCATGCCGGGAGACGGCGGCGTTGCGCCTGCGGTGGCGCGCGCGGCAGGGGCCTGCGCGGCTGGCGGCGGGGCGGGTCGCGATGCCTCGCGCGGCGGCGCGGGTTCGCTACGTGGTGGCCGCTGATGCGTCGCGACCGGGACCGGATCGCGCTTTACCGGAGGAGGAGCGCAAATCCGATCGTGGTGCTGTTCCAGATCGGCGATGAATTCGTCCGTAATGTTGATCTCAACGATCGGCTTGTGGGTATGGGACCAGAACGCCTTGACGGCGTTGCGGGTGGCTTCGTTCATCTTGCCATCCGGCGCGCCGCCAAAGCAGCCGAGCTGTCGCAGCTTGGTCTGGGCTTGGCGGATCTGCTCGGGGAGATTTGCCTTGGCGGGCTGGAGTGCAGGGGTTGGGCCGGCCGGCGGTGTCACTGGAACAGGCTTGACGGGGGGGATATCCGCCGGGAGCGCCGCAATTGCGGCCGTAATCAGCGGGCGCAGGGCTTTGCAGCCCGCTTCAATCTCCAACTTTACCAATTGCTCGCGCGCCGAAGCGCCGAGAACCTGTAACTCGGCGAGTTTTGCTTCTTCACGTCGGCAGGTCTCCTCGATGCGCCGGCGTTCCGTATCGGCCTGCTGCCGTAAGGCGTCTTGACGCTTTTGCTCTTCCTGCTGTTGCTGCAGGGCGGCCAAGCGCTTCTGCTCTTCCTGTTGCTGCCGCAGCGCCTCCTGACGCTTCTGCTCTTCCTGCTGTTGCTGTAGGGCGGCCAAGCGCTTCTGCTCGTCCTGCTGCTGCCGCAGCGCGTCTTGTCGCTTTTGCTCTTCCTGCTTCTGCTGCAGGGCGGCCAAGCGCTTCTGCTCGTCCTGGTGCTGTCGCAACGCGTCTTGTCGCTTTTGTTCTTCGTGCTGCAGACGCAAGGCTTCCTGCCGCAATGCTTCCTGGCGTGCTGCTTCTTGGCGCGCGGTTTCCTGTCGTGCGGCCTCTTGACGCCGTTGGTCCTCTTCCATCCGTTTCTGTGCTGCCAGTTGCTCGTTCCGCAGACGCTCCTCTGCCTCGCGCCGCAGTGCCGCCTCCCGGGCGACCCGTTGCGCCTCGGCTTCTTGCGTCCGGCGTTGTTCTTCTTCGCGGGCGCGACGAGCGAATTCTTCACGCTCCCTGGCATAGCGTTCGAGCAGATCTAGGCGGTTGCGGGCAAAGATCGCATGCGGCGACGACGGATATTTGTTCACAAAATCGCGCAGCGCCGCCACGTCGTCCTGGTCCTTGATGCGGTCCCAAACGATACGGTCGCTCTGGTTGAGGTAATATTCCGACAGCAGCGAGATATAGGTTTCGGGCCGCTGTCGTCCGCCGGTCTGGGCATTGACGTCGTAGGCGACGCGGCGGAACATCATCTCGATTTCGAGACCAGGCTCCTGGAGGCGCTTCAGCAATGCCGTCGTAAATGGGCTGTTGCGGCCTTGGCCGTCCTGAGCGACTTCGTCGGCCGCGGTGGCGTAGGCGACGACCATGCCCTGGGTCTTGTCGATGCGCGCAAGGCCGCGCGTCGTTGCGACGGCCCGCGAAGCGCCGACGATCGTCTTCTGCAGCCGATCGGCCAGCGGGTTATTGCGGCAGGCGTCGAGAATCATGATCTTGACGCCACTGGCGCGGTCGAGCGCGGCCCGCACTTCCTCAAGGCTGACCGTCTGATAGCGGACGCTGATCTCGTCCTCCAGCTCGGCATCGGTCGGCATCAGAAAATTGCGGCCCTGGAATTGCATGGCATGGCCGGCATAGAAGAACAGCGCCGAGTCCGCGTCGGTCGCGAGCCGTGCGAAGCGCTGCAACGCAAAATCCATATCGCGCTTGCTGGCGTCGATCGCGGTCACGACCTCAAAACCAAGGGTCGCCAGCACTGCGGAAATGTCCTGGGCGTCGTTACGCGGATTGGCCAGCGAAATATTGGCTATTTTGTAATTAGCGTTGCCCACCACCAGCGCGACGCGGCGCTCGGCCCATGCATCGACACTCCCCACGACCGTCACAATCGCGGCGGCGGCAACTGCAGCTACCCTTAAAAGCAGCCTGTTCATTCTGGTCCGTTTTGTGGCGGCGAAGAAAATGAAATGCCCTTCGACGCAACCCGCGCGTGGCCATCTAAAGTATGCCGAAAGGTATCTTGGACCCCTGACGAATGCAACAAAATTGCGGCGACTTCCTGGACAGGCGCTCGCAGGTCCACCTGCACGAGACGCGATCGTAACAGTCGCGGTCATGGCCGCTCGTCGCCCCTCTGTTGGCGAACAATCCGATCTGGCAGGTCGATCTGTCGAGTCCGGGCAATCCGGGTCGAACTGCAGCGCCCCGCGCAGACGCTGATGTTCCTGTTGCTTTGTTGCCCGGCTCGGCCGTTGGTTCAAACCGTACCAACGCACAAGTTAATTTTTCCAATTTGCATCGTCCGCTTTGACAGCCAAGACCTTATTTCGGCTTGAAATATTCCAGCATGAAATATTTCGCGCTGGCGTTGACTGTTTGGCCAGTCTGCAACACCTCGTTGAGCAGCTGTGCGAAGATCTGTTCAGCGGGCGCCCCGTCCGGCGGCAATTTCAGCGCCTCAACTGGCTTCGATGACGCGATGGCAATCAGGAGCTGCGGGCGGGGCGGCCCAGGATCGTCCTTGCGAATTCTGAAGGAAAATGCCTGCTTGCGGTCCTGCGAGGGCTGCAACGTTACGTTGCTGACTCGCCCATCGTCGGAGACCAGCAGCAGTTCGACATGGCGGTCGCCAAACTCCGAAATGGCGCCGGCGACTTTGAGGCTGTCCTGCAACCTTGAGGTCGTGACGTCGAGCCGAGGCGCCTTGCCGGGCTGGTTCCTCGTGCGGAAGAGAAAACTCACCGCGGAACACTGCGCGGGCATGACCTGATGCACGCCGACCGAGGCTTCGAATCCAAGCTGGCGCCTGAATTCGTAATCGAAGACCTCGAAAGGGGCGACCGAACTGCCTAAGCCGTCCACGGTCGCCTTGCCGTCCTCAATCAGTTCAGGTGCGGCGAAAAAACAATCGCCGCCATCATACGTATTGATGAAATCGGTGATGCGTTGTCGTGGGTCAGGGGAGGGGCGTTCGGGCGAGATCGGCCCGGGCTCGACCCCGGGCTGCTTTGGCTCCTCTTGGCGCCGCGCGGCGGGACCGAGGTCAGGCGGCTTGCGCGGCACGTCGACCGATGGAGAAACAAAGTCCTTGCTGAAATAAAACCCGACAGTCCCCAACCCGAGCAGCAGTGCCACGGCAAGGGCGACCTTTGCCAGCCGCCGGTCCAGCCCGGGCTTGGGCTTGGCGGTCTCGGTGGCCATGACTCCTACAGTTCGGCTGCGGTCGCGCGCGATAGCGGCAATGCGCGCTGGGGGCCGGGTTTCCGGCTCCGGCCGCCAGGCCGCGACGGCGCCCATGGACTGCGGCCGATCGGCCGGGTTCGGCTGCAACATCTTTTCGAGCAGCGGGCGGAAACGCCGGTCGATCGCCCGGAGATCCGGCACGACGCGCCGTTTTTCCAAAACTTCGAACTGGGTGCCGCCCATATCGATCGGGCGTCCGGTCAGGCATTGGGCCAGCACAAGACCGAGACTGTAGATATCCGATTTCACGGTGACGTCGCCGCTGAACAGACCCAGCTGCTCGGGGGAAACGTAATTATACTTGCCGGCAAATCCGCTGCCGATGATGGTCCCGTCGCCGACGCGGGTCGATCGCGCGATGCCGAAATCAATGATTTTGGCCTGCGCCAGATCGCCTCCCGGAATGAGCACATTGTCGGGCGACAGATCGCGGTGGATGATGCCGTGCTGGTGGGCGGCGCTGAGGCCCGCCGCGAGGCGTTCCTGCAACAGACGCACGGCGTCAAAGCCAAGCGGGCCTTGCTTCAAAAGCTCGGCCAGGGGCTCCCCGTCCACGAACTCCATGGCGAGGTAGTGCCGACCCGTCCCGGGGTCGTTGGAGAATACGTAGTAACGGACGATCGCCTCGTGATGGATGTAGTGCAGCGCCGAGGCTTCCTTGCGAAACAGCGCCAGCGCCATGGCGTTATCGGCGAGATCGGTCCGCATCACCTTGATGGCGACCGGATCGCCGGTTTCGATGGCGTGACCGCGGTAAATCTCGCCCATGCCGCCGGAAGCGATGCGTTGATCGATCTCGAAGATGCCGTTCAGCCGCGTGCCGGGGGCAAGGCGCGATGCTTCGGTGGAGTACATCTCCGACATCGGCGTTACTCCCAGATATTGCCTTTGGCCCCCATCCTAGCCGCCCCCGCATGCGGGGGTGGGGGAGGTGCGGTGGGGTCGAATCGGACTGCAACGACGGTGACATTGTCGACGGCGCCGCGCTCGAGCGTCAGGGCGATCAGGCGATCGCAGGCCTGTTGGGGCTGCTGTTCGCTCGCCACCGCAAGTATTTCCTCGTCCTTCACATGAGTGGTGAGGCCGTCGCTGCAGATCACGAAGACGTCGCCCGGCTCCAACGTGCCGCCTTTGATCTCAAGCTCCGGACTCTCGCTTACGCCGATGGCCCGCGTTATCACATTTCGACGGGGCCACACGCGCGCCTCTTCGGGGGTGAGCTTTCCTTCGGAAACGAGTTCCTGCACCTCCGTATGATCGACCGATATTTGCTCGATCCGGCGCTGGCGGATGCGGTAGATGCGGCTGTCGCCGGACCATACGCCGGCGTAGTCACGATCGAAAACGAGCAAAACCGCTACCGTCGTACCGATGAGCACGCCGCCGCGTTCCTGGGCAAGTTTCCTGAGACGGTAGTTGGCGCTGATCATGTGCCGCTCGCAGCTGGCCAGCAATTCGGCTGCTGTGGCCGGCACCGTGATTGCGTCGAGTTCTTCCACCACAACCCGGCTCGCGATGTCGCCCGCTTCGTGGCCGCCCATGCCGTCCGCCACAGCCCACAAGCCGCGGCGCGTCGCCACAAGGTAATTGTCCTCGTTCTGCCGCCTCACCTTGCCGACATGCGTTGCCGCGCCGGCCTCAATCCATGACATTGCGTCGTGCATAGCGGCCGTACCTCAAGGCGGAGCGTTCCCAAACTCACCGGTCAACATTGCGGAAAACAGAAACGGGTCGAGCATGCCCTTCCCTGACAGTGCGACTGGGTCGATGCCTTCGCCGCCAACGGTCCACCAGAAGCTCGAGCCGGCGTAAATCCTGGCATGGTCGCGCACGCGTATCGAATTGAAAATATCGCTGAAATTTTTGCCATCCGCAGGGACCGCATGGGTGGCTTTGCTGTGGTTTGCGGCATGCTGCGCCGGGTCTTCCGGAAACTCCTCAAACGGCAGCGGCAAAGCGCCGAGCTCGGCAGTCATTTTCTCGAATTTCGCGTCATGATCGAGCGTTGACATCAGGAGCGCTTCCGCGGCGTCGAACCATTCGTCTTGCGAACCGAACTCTGGCGGCGGGATGGCGGCATTGTCATCGGCATACGCAAACAGCGTCAGCGGAAAATAGCGGCCGATGCCGTCGAGCGAGGACATAAAGGCGCCGATCACGGTCCTGCCGCAGATGTCGCTGCCCAGCCAAAACCGCCAGATCGGAGCGGTGAGAAACGCCGACTGCCACTTGTCACCGAGCGCGGTACGCGAAGCCGAAATCGCGCCCTGCAGCCACGGCTCCCAGGCGTTGAGGAATTCGCGCGGCGCCCCGATGGCAATGAAGTCGCGCTTTGCCGGCACCTTACCGTAAAGGCTGCATTGCATGGCCCCTCACAGGTTGGTCGGGCATTTGAATTCAGCCAGCGCCGGTAACAGTAACGGATTGAAGCTGGTACCGGTGCCGAACTGGTAGGTCACGTCGCGGCCGCCGAGGCTCCAACTGGCGGAAATTCCATTAGGGGGGCGCGCTGACTTCGAAGCCCGGTCAAGGAGGCGGAACAGTGCCCACTGGCTGTTGGGTATGGGGCTGGGCAGTTCGTAAGGCTGGCTCCCCGCGACAGGCGGATCCTGAGCGAGCGATACCACGGTTCTGCCGCCAGCGGCGGGCCACTGCACCTGTTGCGGGGCTGGATTGGGCTGATTTGACGAGCTCACCGCAATGCCGTTGATCTCCAGCTTTGCTGTCAGGCCGGTGCCCGCGAACATCGGGGGAGTCACCGACAGAGCGATCATCGGGATATTGCCATTGGTCGGAAAGAACGCGTCTTTGATCTGCGCGGCGCGCTGGAACTCGCGCAAGGTTTGGGGGGACATCAGCTTCCCGACCGGATTGTCCTGCCGCCATTTCCACTCGCGCTGAGACGTGTCCGCATAGTCCTGCAGGTATTTCCTGAAGAATCCGTCGAAATAACCATTCCCGCCAAACAGGCGGCCGAAATCAGCAAGGCCGACCTCGGTGCGAGCATTGCGATCCAGTGGATAGCGGTTGCTTGCCAGGTCCTGGCACGGGCGGGAGACAAAGTTTTGGAATTCGTCGCGGATTTGCCGGTAGGTGTCGCTGGCGATTGTGCTTTCAAATGAGTTGGCCGATTGCAGCAGCATGCTGTTGAACGGATTGGGCATACGCTGGGCGTCGCTCTTGAATCGGGCGACCTGCCCCCGCAAGGCAGCGGTCGCCTGCTGCTCCTGAGCCGGATTGAGCACGATCGTTTGGAGACTGTTGTTGATCTCCGTAAGGTCGCCGAGGATGACGTCGATCAAGCGACGCGAGCCGTCGCCTTCCACCACCTGATGGAAGGGCTTGAACTGGGACTCAATATAAGCGCCCGGCGAGCCCCCCTGCGCGCCCAGCAATGGCGGCGTTGCAGCCTCTTTTGTCCCGTCACTGCTGCCGGCCTTACCGTCCTTGCGCTCCCTCGTAAGCACGGTTTCATCCCGGATCGATTCGATCAGTAGCCGGACCGGCGATGTCGGAGCCGCTGCCGCATTCAAGGCTTCATATTTCGGCTTGCCGGCATTGAGGGGACGGATGCGCAATTTTTCGAGCGCCTGCTTCCATGCGGTGACAAAATCACGCGAGTAGATATTGAGCAGATCGCGGCGCAGGTTGTCGAATTGCGATCTGATGGCTTCCAGTTTGCCGACGTCGCCCAGCACCCAGTTATCGCGCTGCAGCTGCTCCGCGATGGTTGGAAGCTTCTCGATGAAGGCGCGTTGGAAACCCGCATAGGTGTAAAATCCCGGGACTGAAATCGTCTCGACGTTATCGCCGGAGGCGGCTTCGAACACGGTTGCGAAGTCGGGCCCGCCGTGGTGGGAGGCGATCCAATCGGGGGCGATCGACTGCCGTGCCTGCGATTTGAGGAGCTGATAGGCGCGATCCGCGATGCTCAGCCGCGCCAGAATACGCCGGCATTCCTCGACCAGAGGCCAATTGGGTTCGACCAGAGGCTCATCGGCACCTTCGAGGTCGAGCATGGCAACAAGCTCTCCCTCAAGGGCCTTGCGGCCTTCGGCATTGGCCGCGCCTGGATAGAGTTCGTTCCAATCGTTTCGCAGCCAGCTGATAATAAGGTCGCGGTCAACCCGCTCCACGCCGGCGATCATCAAATAGACCTTGAGCGCCTCGTAAATGTAACCGGGCTCGGATTTGCGGGCGTCGAGAACTTCCTCCAACCGGAACATGAGCCGAGGCCGGAACAGCCGCTCAAGGCTGACATGGTAAGCCTGCTCGGCGGAGGTCTGGAGGCGGTCCCGCTGGCTAAGGCCCATTGTGGCGCGCAGGGGCGTCGGAGTTGCACGGGTCGCGTAGCCGGTCGGCAGGTCATGCAGCTTGTACAGCAGCGGAAGGACCTTGTGCAGGTCGCGATCGCCGATAATGGCTTCGCGCGTATAAGGTCCGGCCTGCTGGGTGTAGTCTGCGACCCGGTATTGGGTCCCGGTAATCAGGTCCCGGTTCTGCGTGTAACTCACCCACCACAGGCCGGTCATCGCCACCGCGAAAAGGGCGACGATCGAATGGAGACAAGCCTTGATGATGCGGGCGCGGCGGACCGCGGCGCGGTCAGTCGAGACCCAGGCAGACTCGCCGATGATGACCTTGAGGATAAGGTCGGTGAGAAAGAAGCTCTTGCCTAAACCCGAGTAGGCGTGGCCGGTCACCTGTTCGGCGCCGAAGCTCTTTGCCAGAGCTCCGATCAGGCGATCGATGGGTGTGCCGTGTTGCGTACCCGAGGTGAAGTAGAAGCCGCGCAGCGTCGCGTTGGCATGGTAGCGGGTCGGCTCGAAAATCTGGTTGAGGAAATCGAAAATCGGCCGCTTGAGCGCGGCGATCTGGGTCGGGAAGCCGTAGAGCAGCACGCGATTGCTGGGCGTCGGCTCCTCCTGCAGCCGGTCGGTAAGCTCCCAGTTCAGCCGCTCGACGAGATCGTCGAATTCCTTTGGGATGTCGCCGACGAGGTTGCGCGTCTTATCATTGGTCTGAAACGTTGCACCCCAAACCTGCCGGCGGCCTTGGTCGGGCAGGTTCGCAAAATACTCGGTGAAGCCCGCGACCAGGTCGCCCTTGGTGAACAGTGCGTAGACCGGAAAATCGACTTTAAGACGCTCATGAAGTTCGAGCAGCCGTGCCCGGATCGCATTGGCATGGGCCGTAATATCGGCGGGCGCAAGCGTCATCAGGTCCTCGAGGCTGATGGCGACGAGGACGCCGTTGATCGGCTGGCGCGGCCGGTTTTTCTTGAGGAGTTCGAGGAACGAGAGCCAGCTCTGCTTGTCCACGACAGCGTCGGAATCCTGGGTCGTGTAACGGCCGGCGGTATCGATCAGCACCGCCTCCTCGGTGAACCACCAGTCGCAATAACGTGTACCGCCGACACCGGCGATCGCGGCCGGCGTGGCCCCACGCGACAACGGAAACTTCAGGCCCGAATTGACGAGCGCGGTGGTCTTGCCGGAGCCCGGCGGTCCGATCAGCACGTACCATGGCAGATCGTAGAGAAAATCCGCCTTGCCGCCGCCCGCTGCTTTGAGCGTGGCCAGCGCATCCTTCATCCGGTCCCTGAGGACATCGCTGTCGTCTTCGACCGGGTCGGGGGTCGCGATACCTTCGGCGATCTTTGCGCTCGCCTTCTTGCGGCGCTTCCATTTGAACGCCATCACGGAAGCTGCCGCCGCAACGATCACCAGGATGGCGATCTCCCGCACGATGTAGTTTTCAAGCGGGTGCCAGTCTCCAATCGCGATCAGCGGTCCGGCCAGATAGATGAGCGCGCAGACGGAGGTGAGACCGATGCCTGCGAGCACGATGCGCAGGATTTCCTTGGAGGAGATGCCGCTCATGGCTTGCTCATCCTCTGTGGTGTCATTCCCGCGAAAGCGGGAATCCAGTACCCCCCAGCACCGCAGGGGTTACTGGATCGCCCGCCTTCGCGGGCGATGACATGGATGTTTCGTTTGCTCTGAGCGCAATCCGCTCCAGCAGAAACGTTGCATGCATTGGCGTTCGTCATCGCGGGCATGTCTTTTCGGTGACCGGTCCAGTGTCGGTTCGTGGAATGAGGATTTCGACCCGCCGGTTCTTGGCGCGGCCGTCCGGAGTTCTGTTATCAGCAATTGGCGCGGTCTCTCCTTTGCCCTCCGTCTGGAGGCGGTCCGGCTTGGCAAGATAGGGCCTGAACAACGCCGCAACGCTCTTGGCGCGCTCGACAGAGAGGTGGTAGTTGGAGGGGAAGCGGACGTTGTGACTGCTGATCGGCGTATTGTCGGTGTGTCCCACAACTTTGATGAAGCCCTCTTCCTTGTCGAGCGTCCCCGCCACCCGAGCAGCGATCGCTTTGAACGCGTCGAGCACCGTGGCCGAGCCCGAGTCGAACAGAATGACGTTGCCGACCCGGACGGTGATCTGATTTGCAGTCTGCTCAGCAGAAGCTTTGTCGGCGGCGACTTCGGGACCGAGGGCTGCGCAGATGCGCTGCAACTGCGTGACCTTGTCGGGCTCCGGCGGCACGAAAGGCGGCGGCGTCTGAGGCACCGTGCGCACAATTGAGAGTTTGCCGGCGTCATTCAGCGCCGCCAGCCGAGCGGCTGCGGCGTCAACATCGCCGGTGAGCCAATAGAGCAGCGTGAAATAAATGCCGAACAGCAGGAGGCCGGCGAATCCAAGCACGCCCCACCACGGCACCCGCACCCGCGACATCCGGCTCGCCAGGTTCTGGCCCTGCCATCGCGGCGACAGTTCGCGGTAGACCTTCGGGCGTATGCGGCGCAGCGTCTCGTAAAGATCACGCTGAATCTGCTGCAGCGTGGCGACGCCGCCCGCGGAGGTGCGGTGAATGCCATGGAATCCGAGTGTGAGGCAGGTGTGCTGCAATTCGAGCAGGTCGTAGTTGACCACCGGATCCTGCTTTAGCCGCGTGAGTTCATCGAAGAATCGCACCCCGCCGATACGCTCTCCGAAGAAACGGCTCAGCATGCTGTATTGCGCCCAGACGTGACGATCCTCGGTCGGGATGTTCTGGACGATATCGTCGGCCGTTGCGCAGATAATGTATTTGGCAGAATTTGCCTGCGCCTCGGAGATGCCCGCAGACCGGATGTCCTTTTCGAAGAACTTGATGGCGTCGGCGACCTGCTCCATCAGGCTCGCAAACGACGCGCGAGCGAGCGCGACGCGCAGGCGGCCGAGCAGGAGCAAGAGCGGGCCGGCGGAGCGCAGAATCGGATTTTCATTCGGCGCGACGAGCTCGTCGATCCGCACCTCGGGGGCGCGCGCCTGAACAGCCGGCTGCGGCGCCTGACGCTTCGTTTCAATCCATTCGTCGGGATTGGTGTTTTCAGGAGCAGTCGGCGGTAGGTAAGGCGTAGACTCAGGCGCCGCAGGCTGCGGTGCCCCAAGGCCTTGCGGCACGGGACTGTAGGGAGCGGCCGGCGGCCCGGGCGGGGGCTGCGGTGCGACCGGGCGGCGTCCTCCCGGATTGGGACGGATGACGGTCCGTTCTCCAGGAATGCCGAATGGACCACGTGGTGGAAGCTTATCGTTCATCGGCGATCTTCCAATACGGCCCACAATTCAAGTTCAAGTTCCGGCCAGTCGCCAGAGAAATGCATGCCGATGGAGCTCGCCGTCGAGAATTCCGGCCACAGCGGTGATTTGCGATCAAAGAAGAAATAGACGTGGTCAGTGATCGCCCGGATCTGCGGCGGCGGCGTCGGCAAGTGGATGAGTGGCACGCCCGGCAGATGGGCGTGCACGATCTCGTTCATCTTGGTGTTCGGGCCAACCTTGAAGAGATGTGGAAACTGGCCCTGGATTTCGGTGAGCGGTCGACGCGCCGCGACCTCGAGCACGAAAGTGGCGTTTCGAAATAACGTGCGGTCGCGGATCGTGGAAATGAAGGCATTGTTGGCACGCTCGATGATCTCGAGACGGATCGCGCGGCGGCCGAGCCGGGCGCTGAGGAAATCCTGTAGATCGCGCATTACCGGCCCGAACACGTTTTCCAGGTCATCCTGGTCGTAGGCCGGATATTCGCGGGCGCGCCGTTCAGGCGTCGCAAAAGTGGCAAGCTCGCCGACCAGGCGCAGGAATTCGTCGAACAGCCGCTCGGGGTGCAGATAGCCGGAAGAGCGATAGTGCTTGAGCACCGCAATATGCCGGTTCAAGAGCTGCAGAACGAAGTAATCCACACTCTGGAGTCCTCCGCCGGCCGTCGGGTCGGCGGCATAGCGCGCTAATTCCTCAAGCTTGTTGTCGATCCATCCGACCACACGATCGATCCAGCCACTGACCACCGGGTGGGCGTTACACAGCAGCACCGGCGGCACGTACTTTTCGTCGAACACGATCTGCTTGTCGCGGACTTCCAGCAGGCGGGCGATGCCGAGGCTGATGTATCCGGGCTTGGGGGTTTTGCGAAGTTCGAAGCCAAGTCGGGGAAACGCGATGTCGACTTCCTCTTCGATACGCAGGGCCGAAGTGGAATCGATGAACGTTTCGGAACCAATCATGAAACGCGCGGCGCTGTCGGATTCCCGGTCATCCGCCTCGCGCATGTTGGCGGCCGCGACCGGCATCGATAGCCATGCGATCTGCTGTGAGGCAGTGTCCGGCACCAATAACGGCGGCGGCAGCGGGCTGTCGGCCGGAAGATCGAACGGCATGCCGTCCGGCATGACACCTGCGGCGCGGCGCAATGCGAACTTGCTTTGCTGAGCGAGATCGCGGTCGATTTCCAGATGGGAGAAACCCCACGGATAGGGCGTGGCAAATCGCACCCGCGATTCAAGCAGATGCTCATGATAGCGGTCGTTCTGCTGAAAATGGTGGGGCCGAAGGAAGAGGCCTTCGGTCCATGCCACTTTGGTGTACCAGGACATCAGTTGTCTCTATTGCCCCCAACGATGGGATGTTCGGGTCCGATTTCCGCTGGATTGCTAATTAGTGTAGCGTCTTTAACGAACGGTTCAGAGTGTAACGTTTCAGCTTGTAGGGTGCGGGCAGGTGGGCACGGCGCGAGAAGCCGTGGCACACAACCGAAGCCCTGCCAGGCGCCTTTGCCCACCCTGCGATGCTCGTGAGTTGGCCACCCCGCAGTCTCAGATTGATTCAATCCGATCGAGACGCCGCTCTACCGTGTCTACCGTACCTCATTATTCCTCATGGTCATAACAATCGCCGAAATAGTCCATGAAGGCATTGAGCATACCGTCCGCATGGCTCTGCGTGCGGGCCTGCCAGCGCGCCACATGGACGTCCCACAAACGGGCCTTGCGCGATCCGACCATCGCGGCCAAACCGCGGTCGCCGGTCGTGGTATTCTCGATGACATCGGGATCGAATTCGCCCAGCATGAGCCGCAAGGCGTGCTGCATAGCGGAAAAGGTTCTGACCTGATGGCTCTTTAAGTCATCGAAACTCTGCGCCAGGGCGCGCCGGGCATCGAGGTAGCTTCTGGTCGGCGGCCCGAACATGATGCGCAGGGCGTCTTCAGCGCTCGGAGCGAACTTGAGGGGATTATTGTCGAGCGCCTGGACCATTGTCTGGTTGGAGCTGCGGGCGAGGCGTTTGGCCATTTGGCGCGCCTCAAGGAGTTGCTTCATGTTTTCAGCAACGAGCCGCATCAGTTGACCGAGTTGCTCGGCAAGTTCGGCAGGGTCCCGAGTCGCAAAAGTATCGTCCGGCAGGCCAGCGCCGCGCGCGAACAGGCGGACGAACTCTTTAGCGGCGGTTTCCGCAGCGCCGACCAGGCCAGGAGTCGCGGAGACAGTCTGGCGCGCCGCTTCGCACCCATGCAGGGCGCTGCGGTCATCGCGTGCGAATTCGCCTGCCGTCGGCTTTCCCGCCGCAGTTGCGGCGAGCGCCTGAGCGGCGGACACGACGCTTGCCACAGCCTCCGGGGAGGCGGGCGCCGCGGCTGGCGGCGTCGCCCAAGGACCTTCCGGCTCGGTTGATATCCACACCGGGCGACGAGGGCTCGGTACTGGAGCGACTTCGAGCGGCGGCGGTAGCGGTTTGGGGGTGCCCTGGGCCCAACTCATGTCGTCGGACGGAGGCGCCGATGACGCGTCCGATGATGCCGGTCGGCGACCCAATTGTGGCGATATAGACGGTGGCGCTGGCGGCACATCGATCGCCCAATCAAGAAAGTCTGGACGGACGGGTTGCAGGTCGCGCGGTGCCTTGAGCTGTTTGGGATCAATGGGCGGCGCCACCTCGCCGACGGGATTCCACAGGTCCTCGTAGTTTGGTGCGGCGTCGGGAGGTGGCGCTTCGGGCCCGATCCCCGGGCCTTCGTTGTCGATGGTCGCCGCAATGATGTAATGGCCGATCGCGAAGCGATCGCCATTGCGCAACCTATGGGGCGCCTTCAGCCGGCTGTCGGCGCCGTCGAGGAATGTACCGTTGGTTGAGATGTCGTGCAGCCAGTATCCGCCGTCGTGCCACCGCACTTCGCAATGCTTGCCGGAGATGAAGCGGCTGGGATCCGGCAGCGTCCAGTCGAGATACTGGTCGCGGCCGATATCGATGCCGCGCTTACCCTGGATCGACATGCTCAGTGGACCGCCGTCCGGGAGGCTCGTCTGGTTTTCGATTCTAAGCGTCAGGCCCATCGGCAGCTTCTTTGCGATCGTACCCCGTGCGATCACCCATGGGATCTGCACCAATGCCAAGGCATTGGCGCACACCGCTATCCGCGAATACGGTTTAGGTCCAATCCGGCGATCATTCAAGCCACGCCGGCCTTTGGCTGCGCAATGGCTTAACCTCCCCCCGCTCGCGGGTCGGAATTTGCGCGCTCTTCGCGCTCATTCCGGCGGGTGAGGGGGCCTCTCCACAGGCTCAGACTCGCAGAAAGGCCCCCGCACCCGACCCTCTCCATAGCCCGTCGAAGACGGGCGTAAACGCCCTGATGGCAAGCGGGGAGAGGGAGCAGCCATGTGCGATTGTCCGGCGGCGAACCTGCGTCGTTGAGATGCACTTTGATCGCTCGCGTGGAAGCCGCCTCGCACCGATTCCCGATTTTATCACAGCCCGTTTTCCGCAAGCTTTATGCCTTCGGCGATGCAGGCTTGCAGGTAGGCTGGCAGCTCGTTCTTCTTTTTCGCAAAGTGTGCGCTGAGCTGGACCGCGATGCGAGCCGCCCGCGCGGTCATATAGGGCGGCACCGGCGCCGGCATTTGCGGATGCGAACTGAGCATTCCGCCCGACCATCCGGCCGCGAGGGCGAGCCAGGTCAACGGGTCATTGCTGTCTGCCTGCATTCCAAGTTCGAGCGCCGCCTGCCGGTGCTGGTCGTCCGGCTCGTACACCCATGCTTCCGCCATCAGCAGGCACGCGGCCCGGTTCTGTGCGATGTCGCCCAACAGCGTTCTGGCACATCCGCACGCCCACCAGACCGCCTCGCGTCGCGGCAGCAGGTAGGCGCAAAACGTCACCGCATCCTCGAACTTCTGCGCTTCCACCAGCTTATGCAGAAATGTGACCGGGGGGTCGTCGGTCGGCGCCGCCGCGATGTTGGTCACCGATTTGGGAAAAGTCTCGAACAGGGCGCGAGCGGTCGCGAAGCGAACCCGGGACATTGAAACACGCTCTAGGCGGGGATCAACATCGGAACCATGCCGTTGATCAGCACGACGCCATTAAGGTTGATGATCGGCGCGGTGTGGTTGATGGCAGCGCCCGCCGTGTGATTGATGATGGCCTGTGCCGTATGGTTGATCATCGGCGCTTCCACCGATTTCGCTGCCGGCGTGAGCGTGACAGACGTCATACCTACGGTGTGGCTGACCGTGAGCATCGCGGTCGTGGTCTGGCTGCCCATCGGGATCGAGATGGTGTGATCGCCCATCTGGATCGTCAGTTGATCGTCGCCATTTTTCAGCACCGCGCTGCGCGACGGGCTGCCCTTCGGCGGCATGAATTCCTCGCCGATCGTATGGGTCTGGGAATTCTTGACGGTGACGTCGTGATCCTTTTCGGCGTGCATGCGAATGAGTTCGGCGTCCGCCTTGTCGTCGAACATGAATTCGTTATAGCCGTCGTGGCCCTTTGAGGAATCCGATTTCCAGCCGTGTTGCGTCTTGTTGGCAGGAAGGTCGTAGGGATGCTTCAGGTCGCCGTTGTAGACGACGCCGGTCACCAGCGGCCGGTCGGGGTCGCCTTCGAGGAATTGGACCACCACTTCCATGCCGACGCGCGGGAGGAACTGGCCACCCCATTGCTTGCTGGCATGGACCTGGGCAACCCGGACCGGGCAGCTTTTCTGCGGCTCGCGGTCCCAATGGAACTGCACCCAGATCCGGCCGTGCTCGTCGGTGCTGATCTCTTCGCCCTCTTCGCCTTTCTTGGTCACGACTTTGGCGGTCTGTATGCCATGAATGCGCGACTTCTGCGTCAACGGCAGATTGCGGAACGGCCGATCGCTTTGCAGGAATTCATAGTGCCCGTAGTAGTGTTGATCCGGGTCGCTCTCGTTTCCCCGACTGCCGCTGCGATATTGCTGGGTCGCAAACAGGTGGCTGGCGCGTACGACCAGGTATTCCTTGTTTTCCGCCTGCACCGGATGCTTTTCCACCGTGACAAGCCCACCCGGATAGAGGCAGGGGGCATCGCCATTGGGGTAGCGCCGGCGGTCCAAGGCCTGCTCCGCCTCCAGGCGAAATTGCGCAAACTTTTCACCCTTCCCTTTGTCGTCATATTTGCCCGGGAAATCATAGATTTCGAGCTTGGAATGGCGATATTTTTCAGACGCTTCCTTGGGCGCCTTCAGATCCTTTTTCGGCTGCAGGTAATCATAATCGTTGAAATGGACCTTGCCGGTGCGGAATCGGCGCTCCCACGTCCACTCATTGAGGTGCTGCTCCATATGCAGGTTCTTGTCCACCAAGGGGTAGTACGGGACGGTGGACAGCTCCGGAATTGGTTTGTGAGAGGACCGTGAATCGGCGAGTACCAGCAGATGCTTGCCGTCCGAGGGCTCGAAGAAATAGTAGATTCCGAAATGCTCCATGAGCCGAGACACGAACGCCAGGTCGGTCTCGCGGTACTGCACGCAATATTCGATCTTGTCGTAGTCGCCGCTGGTGCGGAACTCGAAATCGCTGAAGCCCGCCTTCGTGAATACATCCTGGATGATGTCCTTGACGTTCTTGTCGAGGAATATCCGGGAGTCCGCCTTGTGGCCGAGCAGCCAGAGCCACGGCCGTAGCACCAACCGGTAGTGGAATAAATCCTGTTTCTTGCCAATCCACCGCGCTTCGCTGAGTACGCCATCGTAGATGCGCTCTTTACCCTTAAAGGCATTGAGCTTGATGGTACATGATTGGCCGATCGCCTTGTCGAAATCGATGTTTTCATCTTCGCTGGCAGCTTCAACGTGGTACTCGAACAGCTCGCCAAGCCCTTCGGTGCCCTCGAATCGCACCAGTGCGAGTGCATCCTTCCCAAGTGGCGTCTTGAATTCGGCCACGAACTGGGTCTGATCGGGCTTTGCGTTCATCTTTTTTTCGCTCCCGCACGGTGATCGTCGAGCGACGATGTGATCGGTCGGTCGACGATATCGAAGCCTGCCAACATAGTCGAGCGGCGCCCCGATTCGGTTCAGATGACGGAATATGCGCCTTTTTTTGTTGGTGAGCTGATGTACTGACGTTAATACTTGCATCCCGCGGGGCATGACAAGGCGCGTGATTCCGTGGAGCCTGACAAGGCCATTCTTCAGTTGTCTCGGATGGGCGCTTGGCGCTTGAACCTTAACCCGGACTTCTGCCACTATTTCAAACAGGATGGCCTATCCGCATTTTTCAAACAGGTAGCTATCCATCAATGTTAATGCCGCGCGTCAACCTTGTGCTTCTGCCGCCCGCCGTCCATTCGGTCCGGGCAAGTCGGTTTTTATGAGCAGTGCATGCCACGACCTTACCGCGAGGATGTCCGCACCCTTTCAGCGCAATATCCTTTTGGGGTTGTTCTTCCTTTTCTGGGAAAATTTGTCGTTCTGATTTTAGCGAGATGGAGCAAATCCGATTATCGTGACGGGAGGCTCGTCGGTGAGGGCGATATCCGCAAAGCATTGTCGCCCTTCAGGGGTGACTTTACCGCTATAGACAGAATGAGGCGTTTATTGGCGGACGATACCTCCTTGGCCAATACCGCAAGCCTGCTCAATGCGAGTCAAGTGATCGAGGCTGCGACCGCGGCCGTCGCTGCCGGTCACATTTACGCGGTGATTGCCGACGCTTCAGCGGAGCGCGCCGTCCGTCCGCCCATCGACTATCGTGGGCTTGCAGGCCGCTATCTTTATCCTTCGTCGGGCGGCCCGGGGCAGGAGACCGGGTTTTTCATGTTCCTGCTCCAGTACCTACCCGACCTTTGCTGCGAAGCCTACAGGCGAATGGCGGGGGCGGGCGATGAGATCGTCCAACTCACCGATCATGGCTATGAATTTCTCTTCGATCTGGGCGCCGAACGTGTCGTCGCGGCGTTTGGGATCACACAGTATAATCCAGGCCGTCGGGATTCCGGGCGGATGGCCGATTTTCTCGGCCAGGTGACGAGCCGGGCCGAACTGCAGAGAATCGCGAGCCGGGCCGGTTCAGCGCTGGCTGCGCGCGATCGCCTGGAGAAGGTTCAATTGACGTGGCGTGACCGCTTCTTTCAGACCTACGGGCACAAATACGACCGCGGACATTTCATGAGCCATCGTCAGGGCGGCGGGCTCGACATCAATTTGTTTCCGCAGCGCGCCGACATCAACCAGGGTCGCACCCGCTTGGGCGCCGAGTATCGGGCAATGGAAACCGCATGTGTCGCAAAGCCCGGCGCCGCCCCGATCTTTTGCTGCTCGCGTCCCATCTATGATGATGGCAGCTGGGTCCCGGCACAGCTTGAATATGCGGTGATCTATAATCCGCATCGAATGAATGTGCGCACCTTTCCGAACAAGTAGTGGACCATGTCGGCCCCATCCTCGGACAATTTTCCAATCCGCATCGGCACGCTTGACGCGTTCGCCCAGGTCCGCGGGTTCCTCAACGATATCCAATTCAATGATCGCAACGTCTGCGCGGCGCTGAAGATACGCGACATCACTGGGTCCCGCGACTTGCAGCCGGATGAAATCGACTGGCGCGCGGTGTCTCCGGCACTGCGCGTTGCCATCAGGTTGTTTGTTCTCGGTGCTTCCGCACCACGGGAGGATTTCCGAACGATTTGCGGTGACGGGATCTTCGCGGCGCTCAATGCACTTGGGCTGATTCGCGGTGTAAGGCATCGCGACGATACCGTTGTATGTCCGGTTTGGCTTTATCCGGTCGACGGCTTCATCGTTGTGTCCGATCGTCGCGATGATCCGGACGGTGAAGCATATCGCCCGCCCATCGATGCAGTCTTTCCTGCGCTGGATGCCGGTACACTGAAGCTGCTGCGTCTTCTGCCGGCGACGCTTGGCGATGGGCTTGATCTCTGCGGCGGCTGCGGGGTCGGCGCGCTACACCTCTCGCGCATCGGTCAGCGGGCCGTTTCCGCGGATATTACGGGCCGAGCATCATTTTTCGCTGCGTTCAACGCGCAGTTGAATGGTGTGGATATCGAGAGCCTCGAGGGCGATCTGTACGCTCCGGTGATGGGCCGACATTTCGATATCATCGCGGCCCATCCGCCTTGGGTGCCGTCGATCGGGGACACCATGGTCTTCCGGGACGGCGGCGACGGCGGGGAGACCATCATCCGTCGCATTGTTGAAGGAATTCCGCAGCATCTGCGTCGGGGCGGCACCGCCGTCATCGTCTCGCTCGGGAGGGATACGGTCGAGGCGCCCTACGAACAGCGCGTTCGAGGCTGGCTCAGCAATCCTGGGCGGGACTGCGACGTGATTCTGGGCGTCGAGAAGATGCTAACCATCGAGGAGGTGGTCGGGTCCGTCCGCAAGCTTCACCTCAAGGATGATCGTCGGCAAGCGGATCGGCTCGCGGCCCATCTCCACACGCTGGGAACCGACAAGTTCGTTTATGGCGCCCTGTTCATCCGACGGACCGATGAATTGATTGCACAGCCGCCACTGCGGCTGCGCATGTCGTCGCGTGCCGCGGCGTCTGATTTCGATCGTCTGTTTGCATGGCGGGGGCAGCGCCGAGATGCGGCTTTCCGCGATTGGATGAAATCGGCCAAGCCGCGGCTTGCGCCGCATCTCGAGGTGATCAACCGACAAGTGGTGCAAGACGGCACGCTGGCGGTGGGTGAGTCCATACTGAGGGCGGAACACGCATTCTCGACCGCGCTGCAACTGGACGGCTGGGTGATACCAATCATCGCCTCGTTCCAGGGTAGCCAAAACGTGGAACAGGTGTTCAACAAAGCTTGCCGATCCGGCAGCTCGCCTGCCGATTTTACGCTGGACTCGTTCATCGATCTGGTCGGGATGATGGTCGAATACAGTTTTCTCGATATTGACATTCAGAGCGAAATCAAGCGATCGACATGCACCGGATAATCTGTTGGAGCAGCAAGGGTCACGATAGGGACGAGGCTCTCTCTACGGCATCGCCATCCTGTGCCCATAAATTTCGAACCGCTTTGAACCGAATGGGCGTCAAGCCTCACAAATGAATTCAGAGAATTCTTCAGTTTGATGGGAAGCACGTGCGGTCGCAATGGTCCCGCGACGTGCAGGGTGAATGCAAAAAAGTAACGAACGTGAAATAGACGTGACAAGTCATGACGGTATCTGCCCCCGATCTGTCCGCATCTGAACAATCCGCTCAATCGGAGGCGGAGCCAGGTCACGCTGGCGCGCCGGACGCCGGCAGTGGTCTCGAACCTGCGGTTGCTGCGCTGTGCGCGCCGCTGTCTGATGCTGATCCGTGCGGGCCAGATCTCGATTTTGACGGCGATGCGGATTATCTCAATTTCGTTGCCCAGGCCGAAGTCCTTCTGCCAGCGTCATTTTTTTCTCCGGAAGACGGCCGGCCGTTCGACCGGACAACGATCGACATCCAAGGTCAGCTTGAGACTCTGCAACGGCTGACGGCGCGCACCCGCGATCTCCGGTTGCTCATTTTGCAAGCCCGTTTGTACATGCTGGACCGGAATTTGGCTGGCTTCGCGCAAAGCATAACAGCAATCGCCTATTTGCTTGAAAGGTATTGGGATACGGTTCACCCGCGGATCGAAGGCGGCGACCTCGCGATGCGGTCGGCCATCGTCAGCGCCCTCGATATGCCGACGGTGGCCTTCCCCCTGCAATATGCGCCGTTGTTCGAAGCGCGCCGCGTCGGCGCAGTCACCTACCGTGGGTTGATGATTGCGATGGACGAGGTCCAGCCACGGCTCGGAGACTCGAAACTCGAGGTGGGCCCGCTCATGGAGGCGGTCAGCACTGCCGATGCCGCCGTATTGGTTTCGACACGCACCAGCCTCTCGATGCTGAAGTCTTCACTCGAGGCAATCAAGACCGCTTTCCTGAGCAACGGACACTCGGTTGGTCTCAAGAACCTTCCGGAGCTTGTGGACAAAATTCGCGCCTTCATCGATCCGAAAGCCTCAGAAGAGGAAGCGGATGCGGACTTGGCCGATTCGGATACCCCAGGTGAAGGATCGTCAGCGGCGGCGGTCGGGCGCGCTCCCAATTCGCTCGCGGAGGCGAGTGCCGCATTGGCTGCAATCGCCGATTATTACAGCCGCGTGGAGCCTTCGAGCCCAACGCTGCCATTGGTTCGACAGGCCCATCAGCTGATCGGCAAGTCCTTCTTTGAAATCATCAGCATTTTGGTGCCTTCGCAAATGGATTATGCGGCATTTCGGATAGGACATGACCAGATTTTTGATTTGCCGATTGGAAAGCTTTCCGAATTGTCCGAGGTGGCGCCTGTGGGGCCGACGGACAATGCCGGCTCAGTCAGCTATCTCGTGCAGACGCGCTCGCAGGCGATTGCGCTGCTCGACCTGGTTCAGCGCTTTTTCCGTAAGTCCGAGCCGTCGAGCCCGGTACCCATGCTGTGCGAGCGTGCGCGGGCGTTTGCGGAGCGCGACTTCATGAGCGTGCTGCGCGATGTGTTGCCGAAGTCGGCACTCAGAAATCCTAACGATGATTACTAAAGAGTCCCCGAGCGAATAGCAGTTTGGCGGGACAAGGAAAAGAAAAGATGGTATTCGCTCATGTCAATATGGAAACTCAACCACGAAACCCGGGGGTTATCAATGGCGCGAGATAGTGGTCAAAAATTCATTCGACGAAATCGTCCGCCGCGGGTGCACATCACTTACGAGAATCCGGCAAATGCGGAGGAAAAGATCGAGATTCCCTTCGTCATGGGGGTGTTGGCCGATCTATCCGGCAATGCGCCAGGGGTTGAGAAGGCGGATATCGCCCAGCGCAAATTCCTCGAATTCGACATGGATAACCTCGATGCCCGCATGGCAGCGATCCAGCCGGGCGTGAGTTTTCGTGTCACCAATAAGCTCTCCGACAACCCCGACGAGAAGATGGCCGTCAATTTGCGCTTCAATAAGATGGCCGACCTGGAGCCCGCGGCAATCGCCAAGCAGGTGCCCCCGATGGCAAAACTGCTTGAAGCGCGGTCGCAGCTCGCGAACCTGATGCGTTATATGGACGGCAAAGTGGCGGCCGAAGATTCGCTGCGCAAATTACTGTCCGATCCGCAGCTCATGGCGGCACTGAAAGACCGCGCTGCGGAAACGCCCACCGAGGGTGAGAGTAGTTCCGAGTAGATCGAATCCATCAGGCCGGCACAGGTTCGCTTTAACCAGCCATCTTGGATGGAATGGTGGGTTAAAGCGAATTAGGCCTACGCCGGTCCGTTCTATTTGCACTTCGGTAAAACGCGCACTGAACAAACCCGGAGATAGAGAGACTAGCCATGGCGACTCAAACGGCCTCCCAGCAGGACACGCTCGTCCAGACCCGTGAAGTTGACGAATTCTCTGCGCTCCTCAAGCAGAGTTTCAAGCCAAGAACCGAACGCGCCGCCAGCGAGGTGGAGAACGCGGTCAAGACGCTGGTCGAGCAGGCTCTGGCCGACACCAGCGTCATCAAAGCCGATGTCCTCGATACGATCGAGGAGATGATTGCGCAGTTGGACAGGAAGCTTTCGGCGCAGATGAATGAGATCATGCACGCGCCGGAGTTTCAGCAGATTGAAGGCGCCTGGCGCGGTCTGAAATATCTGGTCTTCCATTCCGAGACCGACGCAATGCTCAAGATCCGCGTGATGAATATCGGCAAGAGCGAGCTCTACCGACATCTGCGGCAATTTCCGAACGCGGCCTGGGACCAGAGCCCGCTGTTCAAAAAGATTTACGAAGAGGAATTTGGTCAACTCGGCGGGCAGCCCTATGGCTGCCTGATCGGCGATTACTCGTTCAGCCATCTGCCGACCGACGTGCAACTGCTGCGCGACCTCAGCAAGATTGCCGGCGCCGCGCATGCGCCGTTCTTCGCCGCCGCGGACTCGACACTGATGGGGATGGATTCATGGAATGAGCTGATGAATCCGCGCGATCTGAGCAAGTTGTTTGATACGCCTGATTATGCCGCCTGGAGGTCGCTGCGCGATTCGGACGATGCGCGCTACGTCGGCCTGTGCATGCCGCGCGTTCTTGCGAGGCTGCCCTACGGAGCAAAAACGGAGCCGGTCGAGGAATTTGCATTTGAAGAGGAAACCGACGGCCATAAGGGCGAAAAATATACCTGGATGAATGCCGCCTACGCGATGGCTGCCAATATCAACCGTGCCTTCAAGGAATATGGCTGGTGCGCCCGCATCCGCGGGGTTCAGTCCGGCGGCGAAGTCGATGAATTGCCCTCCCACACCTTCCCGACCGATGACGGCGGTGTCGACCTCAAATGCCCGACCGAGATTGCGATCAGCGACCGCCGCGAGGCCGAACTTGCTAAATCCGGCCTGATCCCGCTCATTCATCGCAAGAATACCGACCGGGCTGCTTTCATTGGCGCGCAGTCGCTGTTCAGGCCAAAGGCTTATCAGAACAACCCGGAAGCGACGGCGTCAAGCAATCTGTCCTCGCGGCTGCCATACATGTTCGCCTGCTGCCGGTTTGCCCATTATCTCAAGGTCATGGTGCGCGACAAGGTCGGGTCCTACCTTGAAAAGGATCAGCTCGAGAAGTGGCTGACGAACTGGATCAGCGAATATATCGACGGCGATCCGACCAACTCCAGCGAAGCAACGAAATGCCGCAGGCCGCTCGCCGGCGCCGCCATCACGATCGTGCCGAACGAGGAAAATCCCGGCTATTATCAGGCGACTTTCGATTTGCGGCCGCACTTCCAGTTGGAAGGAATGGATATCGGGCTGCGCCTTGTATCGCGATTACCCACCGGAAAATAAACAACTATTGAACCGCAGCGCGGAATCGCGCGACGAAGAGATGTGTCCACAGCCTGTGCCCCGTCATCCCGACTTGGCCAGGGCGGTGTTGAACGTGACCACTTCAGGAGGGTACCAAAATGGCTCACACCGACATGTTCCTCAAGCTCGACGGAATCGACGGCGAATCGCAAGACGACAAGTTCAAGGACTGGATCGAGGTGCATTCGTGGAATTGGGGCGTGCACCAAGCCCACACGGCCCATACGGGGACCGGCCGGGGCCACTCAAAGGCGAGCTTCCAGGAGCTCCACTTTTCGGCAGACCTGACCAAGGCTTCTCCGAAACTGTTCAAGGCCTGTGCCAAGGGCGACCACATCAAAAAGGCCAAGCTCGTTGTCCGCAAGGCCGGCGGCGACCAGCCGCTCGAGTATTTCACCATTGAGATGGAAGACGTCATTCCCACCAACGTGGCGTGGAACGGCCACGGGGGCGGCGGGGTTCATAGCCAAGTCGCTGAAAACCTCGCTCTGTCGTTCGCCAAGTTCAAGGTGATCTACAAGCCGCAAGGGAAGACCGGCGCCGCCGAGAGCAATGTTGACTGGGGCTTCTCGATCAACGAGCACAAGGAAATCTGAGCCAACCTCCCTAGGGCGGATTTCCGGATGGAATCACAGAGTTTGTCATCGCCCGCGAAGGCGGGCGATCCCCTACCCCCCGGCAGCGTTGTGGAATACTGGATTCCCCCTTTCGCGGGAATGACACGGGGAATTGGTCGCCGCTGGACCGGTTCCATTTCATGCCGATCTGCTTCAGGTGCTGATCAAGCAAAGCAGAGCCTACAGTCGTAAGCCGAGCAGAGCGATCCGCGCGGCTTGCGGCTTCGTCCATCGGTAGACTATTGGACGGTTCGGGTTGCGCGAGGTGGTCATGGCTCGTATCAGCAGCAAGACACGTCTCAGCCCGCCGCTGATGCACGTATTTCGCGCCGCTCATGAGGCCAAGGATGCCAGGAAGCGGATGGAGGTGCGCAACGAGGCAGGTGACCGCGCCGTCGCCAGCCGCCGTCTGCGTGTCGGTCAGGTTATCACGGAACCGGTGCTGCGGCGGGAAGTGATGCGCGACCTCGAGGCCGTGCTCAATTCCATCGCGCTCGAATCGACCATCGACATGAGCGAGGCGCCTTATGTTCGCAAGTCGATTTTGAATTTCGGCCTTCCCGACATCACCCACCGCACCATCGATGAAGCCGGCGTGGGCGACGTTCCCGAGGAGATCAGGACCGCCATCATCAACTACGAGCCGCGCCTTGCGGCTGCCTCCGTTCACGTTGAACGTGATATGAGTGTCGATCCGGTCGAGCTCAAGATCAGATTCATCGTCCGCGCCGATTTGACGTGCGATCCCGTTAATGTGCCGGTAGAGTTTATCGCCGACGTCATCGATACCGGCAAGATACTGATCAATCGCCGGTGAAGCGCGCATGAACCGGGAATTTCTCGACCTCTATAATCGGGAACTTCAATTGCTCAACGAGCAGGCGCGCGAATTCGCCGACGAATATCCGGGCATTGCCGAACGGTTGGGCGGCATCCTGGAAGACCGCATCGATCCGTTGATAGGCGGCCTTCTGGAAGGGGCAGCCTTTCTTGCCGCGCGGGTGCAGCTCAAGCTCAAGCATGAATTTCCCGAGTTCACCAACAATCTTCTTGAGCAATTGGTCCCGCATTATCTGGCGCCGACGCCTTCGGTGATGCTGGTGATGGCCGCCCCGACCTTCGGCGACCCCGCTCTGCGCGACGGCCACGTGATCGCCCGCGGCGCATATCTGGACGCCACCTTCCGCCAGTTTGACCGGCAGATTTCCTGCCGCTATCGATTATGCGCTCCGATCACGATCTGGCCATTCCAGCTTGCGAGCGCTGAGTACTTCTCCTCACCAGCGCCGCTGCAGGCTCTCGGCGTGCCGGTCGGCGGCAACGTTCTGGCCGGCATGCGGCTCACGTTGACGCATCGCTCGACTGAGCGTCGGGAAGATGAGCCGTCAGATTTCGATGCACTCAAGAAGCCCGAAATGTTGTTCGCTGGCTGCCGCACCACCAATTTGCCGATGTATTTCGTCGGGTCGGAGGCCGATTCGGTTGCGCTGTACGAGCAGATATTTGCGCATTGCAAGGCGGTGTATTTCCGCTGCCTCGACGAGTTTGGCGATCCCGTTGTTTTTCAAGCGCAGGCCGAATGCCTCCAGCAGGTCGGGTTTGACCGCGAGGATGCGCTGTTTCCCAATGACAATCGCGTATTCGAAGGTTTCGATCTGTTGCGCGAGTTCTTTGTGTTTCCGCGCAAGTTTCTCGGCTGCAATCTGACCCGACTCGACGCGTTGCTGCCGCGACTTAGAGCAAAAACGGTCGATGTCCTGTTTGCGTTCGATGAGGTCAATGCGCGGCTTGCAGCGGCCGTGCAACCGGAGATGTTCGCCCTTTATGCGGCGCCCGCCATCAATCTGTTCGAGAAAACCACGGACCGCATTCCCCTCAAGTCGAGTCAGCACGAGTACCACGTCGTTCCGGATCGCAGCCACTATCTCGACTATGAACCACATCGGCTGCTCGAGGTTTACGCGCACCATGCCGGCGGACGAGACAAGGTGCCGGTGCAGCCGCTCTATTCGGCCACACTGGAGGGGCCGCAACACGCCTCCGGCCTTTACTTTACGGCGCGCCGGCTGCCACGACGGCGCACGGTCGAAGAAAAACGCGTCGGCATGTCCTCCGACTACACCGGGACCGACATGTTCATCTCATTGAGTGAGCTCGGCGGCGAGGACGACGATGCGGCAATTGCCGAGTTGAGCGTGCGGGCATTATGTTCGAACAGACATTTGACCGAACATCTGCCGATCGGCGTCGGCGGTGCGGATTTTCGCCTGATCGACGACTTCACCTTGGACTTGATGTGCGTTGCCGGGCCGACACCGCCCCGCGAACCGATCGTGTCGCAGTTGCGCAGTAGAAGCGAGGTCGCGCACACCGGCACGGTCACCTGGCGGCTGGTCAACATGCTCAGCACCAATCATCTCGGCCTGGTGGAACGCGGTGCCGGGCGCAACGCTCAGGCATTGCGGGAAACCCTGTCGATGTTTGCGGAAATGAATGACGCCGTTACTGAGCGCCGCATTCGTGGCATTCGCAACGTCGACAGCCGGCCGATTGTACGGCGCATTCGCCAGCGCAGCGGCATCGGGGCAGCGCGCGGGATCGAAATCACGGTGACGATCGACGAAAGAGCATTCGAGGGCACCGGCATCTTTCTGCTTGGCGCCGTGCTCGATCGCTTCTTTGCCGAGTATTCTGGCTTCAACCATTTCAGCCAGACAGTGATCCGATCTGTCGAGCGCGGAGAAGTCGCGCGATGGCCTCCCCGCATGGGAACGCGCCGGTCGCTATGATGGTGAGGTGGCCGTGACCTTTCTGCGCAATCTTGAAGCCGAGCCCTGGCGGTTCGATTACTTCACGGTGCTGCGGCATCTTGAGCGTACCTACAAAGACTGGCCGCGCATCAGCGACAGCGCGGCGCGGCGGGAGGATTTCGTCCAGTTCGGGCAGGACCCGTACATGGAGTTTCCCGCCTCGAACCTTGCCCGGGTAGTTCACGGCGATAATAAGCCGCTCAGGGTATTTGTGAAATACCTCGGTCTGCTGGGGCCGCACGGCGCGCTGCCGCTTGCAACGACCGAAGAAGTCTATCACTACCTGCTCGCCCAGGACGATGCGTTCCCCCGATTTCTCGACATATTCAACAACAGGTTCATTCAGTTGTTCTTTCGCGCCTGGGCAGATTCCCGACCGATCGTGCAACATGATCGGCCGGACGCCGACCGCTTCGTGGCTTATATCGGCTCGGCCATCGGGGTCGGCTCCAAGCCGTATCAAAATCTCGACAGCGTGCCGGATGCGGTGAAGCTGGGGTTTGCGGGCCTGTTGGGGTCGCAGGTCAAGTCCGCATCACGGCTGGCCGGAGCCATCTGTGGCATGTTCAATGTTCGGGCAGAAGTCGAGGAATTCGTCGGCACGCGCCTCGCGATCGAGGCGGCGGAATTGACCATTCTGGGCGAGCGCTACAACCGGCTGGGCGAAGATGCGCTCCTGGGACGAACGGTTTTCAGCGTGCAGGACAAGATCAGGATCCGGATATTCACCAGGAATCTGGCGCAGTATATCCGTTTCCTGCCGACCGGCGACTTATGCGAGCCGCTCGCCGACCTCGTCTTCTTTTACAATGGCGACCAACTGGATTGGGACGCCGAAATGGCGATCCCGTCGGGAGCCGTCGAGCCGATCAGGCTCGGCCGCTTCGGACAACTTGGCTGGACGAGCTGGATGGCGCCGAACTGGACCTTATCGGACGCATATCGCTGCGACGCGCGGTTTCATCCTGCCGACCGCATGAGGCACAAGCGCAGGCTGGGGCATATTTCGAACTGATGAAATCAAAGATCGTCTGTCATCCCCGCAAATGCTCGGACCCAGTAACCCTCAGAACCGCCAGGGTTGCTGGATCGCCCGGTCAAGCCGGGCGATGACACCTGGGAGTTGGCGGCGAAGTGTGAACCGATTCTACCTCACCGGAGACTATCCTGAATTCGCCCGCAGACGGCAGGGAAGGGGAAATCAATGGCCGACATCAGTATTGAGGCGGTTGCCGGAAAGCTAAACCGGGTTGGCTACGAAGCCTTCTTCAAGGCGCTGCGTCAGGCCAAGGGGGCGGGCAACCGCAACGTGGAGCTCGCCCATTGGCTGGCCCATATCCTGCAAAGCGAGCGCTCCGATATCGGGCTGACGGCCGATCACTTCAAGCTTGATCGCGGCAAGCTGATGACCGATGTCACCGCGGTGGTCAATGGTTTCCGCAAGAACGAGACCGAAATGCCTGCGGTCTCCAACGCCGTCATGGATCTGCTCGATCGCGGCTGGCACTACGCCACCCTGTTTTTCGGCGAAACACAAATTCGCACTGGTCACATCCTGGTCGGCGCATTGCAATCGCGCGAGCTCACGCGCGCCTTCAGCAATGTTTCGAAGGAATTCGGCAAGATATCGGTCGATGTTCTCACCACCGAATACCGGAAGATCTGGGCGACGTCGGAGGAAGAGAACCTCCGTCCGATCGACGGATCGGGGCTTGTTGCCGCCGATTCGCCGGGCGCTGCGCAGGCGGCGGGGCAGAAGGGCACCACAGCCCTCGACCGCTTTTCGCAGGACCTCACCGCCAAGGCAAAGTCAGGCGACATGGACCCGATTCTCGGCCGCGACGACGAGATTCGCCAGATCATCGATGTGCTGATGCGGCGACGCCAGAATAACCCGATCCTCACCGGCGAGGCCGGCGTTGGCAAAACCGCCGTGGTGGAAGGGTTTGCGCAGCGCATCGCGGCCGGCGAGGTGCCGCCGCCGCTGCGCGGGGTGAGATTATGCACGCTCGATGTCGGCTTGATGCAGGCCGGCGCGTCCATGAAGGGCGAGTTCGAGCAGCGGCTGCGGTCGGTGATCGACGAGGTGCAGCAGTCGCCCACTCCGATCATCCTGTTCATCGACGAAGCCCATACGCTGATCGGCGCTGGTGGATCGGCCGGCACGGGTGATGCCGCCAATCTGCTCAAGCCGGCGCTGGCGCGGGGCACGCTGCGGACGATCGCCGCCACTACATGGTCGGAGTATCGCCAGTACATCGAAAAGGATCCGGCGCTGACGCGTCGCTTCCAGCCGATTCAGATCGACGAGCCCGACATGCAGCGCTGTTGCGACATGCTGCGCGGCATTCTCGGACCCATGGAGAAGCACCACAAGGTGCGGATTTCCGATGCTGCGATCGTCGCAGCCGTGAACCTTTCGCATCGCTACATTCCGGCGCGCCAATTGCCCGACAAGGCGGTGAGCCTCCTCGATACCGCTTCGGCGCGCGTCGCCATCAGCCAGAGCGCAATTCCAGCGATGATCGAGGACACGACAGCGACGATCGCGGCGCGCGAGAAGGAGAGGGCGGCGCTCGTCAGCGACAGCGATCTCGGCGCCGATGCGCGCGAACGCATTGCTGCGATCGACGGCGAGATCGCGAAACTGAGGGAGACGCTCGCGAGCCTGGAATCAGAGTGGGCCACCGAGCAGAAGCTCGCTAACGAGATTCGCAGCCTGCGCGATATCCTCAATCCGCCGCCGCAGGCGGACGGCAAGCGCAGCGCCCCACCGGCTTCCACATCGTTGACTCCGCCGGATGCGGCCGACAAGGAGAAGATCCGCCATCGCCTGCGCGAGGCGTTTGGGACCCTTGAGGGGCGCGATCCGGAAAAGCGGATGATTTACGCCCATGTGGATGAACAGGTGGTCGCATCGGTGGTCTCCGATTGGACCGGCATCCCGGTCGGACGCATGGTGAAGGACGAGATCGAGAACGTGCTCCGCTTGCCGGAAATCCTCAACCGGCGCGTCGTCGGCCAATCCCATGGCCTGGCGATGATCGCCAAACGCATCGAAACCAACCGCGCCAAGCTTGACAATCCGAACAAGCCGATAGGCGTCTTCATGCTGTGCGGACCGTCGGGCGTCGGCAAGACCGAAACCGCGCTCGCGCTGGCCGAAGCGCTGTACGGTGGCGAGCAGAACATGATCACCATCAACATGTCGGAGTTTCAGGAGGCGCACACCGTCTCTTCGCTCAAAGGTGCGCCTCCCGGCTATGTGGGGTATGGGGAGGGCGGCCGGCTCACCGAGGCGGTGCGGCGCAAACCCTACAGCGTCATCCTGCTCGACGAGGTCGAGAAAGCGCACCCGGATGTGCACGAGATATTCTTCCAGGTGTTCGACAAAGGATTCATGGACGACGGCAATGGCCGGCGCATCGATTTCAAGAACACTCTGATTATTCTTACCACCAATGTCGGCACCGACCTTATCATGGGGCTTTCGGCCGATCCGAAGTATCGCGAGGACTCCGAGGCGCTGGCGCAGCAGCTGCGGCCCGAACTCCTGAAGGTGTTTCCCGCGGCGCTGCTCGGGCGGATTGTGTCGATTCCCTACTACCCGCTTTCAAACAAGATGCTGGGCGGCATTGTGCGGCTTCAGCTCGATCGCATCGGTCGACGCATCCGCGAGAACCACGATGCGGCGTTTGTCTATGATCAGGCGGTCGTCGACCACATCGTGTCGATGTGCAACGATCCCGATACCGGCGGACGCATGATCGACAACATCATCACCAACACGCTGCTGCCGGCGCTGTCACGCGAATTCCTCAAACGCTCGCTTGCCAAGGAGAAGTTGAAGCAAGCCAGGGTGACGATCGAGCACAACGACTTCGCCTATGGGTGGGCATGAGTTTCTCCTCCCCGCTTGCGGGAGGGGGCATCGCAGCGAGTCAGTGCCGTGGATTGGGCTCCGCAAGCGGGACGACGTCAACTCCCCCAGAGGGGAATCATCACCTTGACATAGTGCGCACTATACCTGTCGAGCCGATGATCAATCAAAAGAACCGTCGCTGCAAAAGTGATCGCGGCTGCCCACCCTAGGTCTAGGCTGAGGCCCAGAGCGATCTTGCCAGCCACGTATGTCGCACTCAGGGCGATGAGGAGAAGTCGCTGGCGAGCAAATCAGGGTTGACGCCCTCAATGAGCCATTCGAGGAGTTCGTAATCTGCGAACACGCCTTCTACAGCGAATGGATCTTGCTTGAGATAGGACATCGCTTCCTCTCTGCGGGCTGCGTTGTAGACAAAAAGCCCTCCCTCGTCGTTCGCGAAGGGACCTGCCAGGGCCAATTTGCCTGCGCTCTTAAGCGTCCGATCGTACTCCCAATGTGCCGAGCGAACAGTCGCGAGTCTCGATTTGTCGGCGCCGTATTTCGCGTAGTTCGCGAACAACCTAATTTGCGTATTTTTGCCGCCGCTCTGGTCGGCAGATCGATTTGCTTTGATGAGAAGATCGAGATTCACTCCGCGAAGACGCCATTCGGTGATCTCGTAGCCGCTCAATGCGTTTGCAAGAGTGAAAGGGTCTTCCTGCGCAAAGGCTAGCGCTGCGTCTCTCGAAACGGCTTCGTAGACGAAGAGCAACCCGATACGCCGACCTTGATCATCCAAGAGGGGGCCGCCGATCGCCAACTCGCCTTGTGCGCGCAGCCGATCCGCGTATGCAAAATGGGCCGGGCGGGCGCCAGCGATCCTGTCTAAGTCTCTGTACTTGACAAAGTTGATGAACTTCACGGCGCGCTAATGATCCTCTCAATTTTTTTCACGGCCTTCTTAGACATCTTCTTTTTCGCGGCTCGATGCTTGGGGCCGGATTCAACGGCAGCACTGACCGCTTGCCGGAAGCGCTCCCATCCAACGGGCCTGAGCTCAATCAGCTTTTTTGTCGCCGCCTTCATCATTCAAGTCACCAAAAATGTCCTTGAGGGCCACTTTTTACCGCACCAGCAACGCTGACCTTGCCAGCCCGTTCAGGACGTCGTCGAGTTTCGCCGCAATATCAGCCGTCGGCACGCCGGTAAAACGCGCCATTTCGGTGGCTAGTTCGCTGCGCGTGCGCGTGCCGTCGAGCAAACCGATAAAGTGACGGCTTTCCGGATCGGTGATGTCCACCGCCGTATGACGCAATGAGGCAAGCCGCTTCTCGCCGCGCAGCACTTGCGCACGCAGAAGCGGGTGGGTGGCCGGTCGCTCGCACGGCGCCAGGGTGAACGCAAATCGCTCCGTTTGCAGCGATAAGGACCCGGCCAGAAACAGGCGGAGGATCGCTTCGGCGATTTTGGGGCTGGTAATTGCGTTCTCCAGCGGGATCGCGCCTGGATCAGCGGCTCCGATGCGACTGATCAAAGCCGCAAGCTCTGCGTCGTTGGTGGAAATGTGGCCGCTGGCCTCGCCCTTATCGACACGGAAAACGAAAACGTCAGGGTTCTTGCCTTCCTCCCGAACAATCCGGCCTTGCGCATGCAGTTGCCGCACGCGAGTCCATTCGGTGCGACGGTCGATGCCGCCATTGTCGCGGCACAGGATCGTCTGACGGAATCGCACCAGTTTGACGTAATCGTGCAGTTGTTCGTAACGGACCCAATCACCATGCGCCCGTTCCCGCAGCTCCTTGTTCTCCACGCTCGGAAAAAAGGCCTCGCTGTTCAAGCCGGGGCTGCAGTCGCAAAGATATTGCAAGCCATGCGTCTCCGCGTGTGCCGCGACGCGGGAGACGAATTGCGGCTCGAAGATTTCACCCATTTCGTCGTGGAACAGCACCTCGGGCGGTCGCTGCAGCAGCGCCAGCATCTGCTCGCGCATGGCATTTCGCAGCGCATCGTCTTGCGACCATATGGCGGCATGAAATTCCATGCATTCCTTTGCGGCAGCGAAAGTCTCCGCGACGTCCGTGATGCCGTGGACGCGATCGCGCAATATGTCGCGTACAATCTGGCGCATGCGGGACGCCGGCATGGCGTTGTAGCTCACGAATGCCAAGCCGGACGGAGTGAGCGCCCGGCCGATCAGCCGCATGAGCGCGTCGCGCACCGGGGCAGGCACCCAGGCATAGACGCCGTGGGCTATGATATAGTCGAACTCGCCGAGTGCCTCCGACGCGTCCTCGATGTCCATGACGGAGAATTCGACGTTCGTCAGGCCCGCGGTGGCGGCGGTGGCGCGAGCCTTCTCGATTGCGCTTTCCGCAAGATCGAAACCAACGAACCGCGACTGCGGGGCCGTCGCTGCCATGCTCAGCAGATTGGTGCCGTCACCGCAGCCGGCTTCCAGGACGCGGCACTGAGATTGGGAAACGAAGCTGCGTCCGTAGAGACAGGCGAGCGCACTCATCCTGGCCGGATGCGAAGATGACTGCGGCGCGCCCGGGTAGCGGACTTGGTCGTAGGCATTGGCCGCCACACTGTCTTCAGGTACCCTCATTTTGAGTTCTCACTGGATCACTACCGCCGCCGGTTGCGCCGCGCTTGGAAGCCGCATCGCTCTTCTCCCGCTCCCCGCTTGCGGGGAGAGGGTTGGGGTGAGGGGGCCTCTCCACGAGTTCAGACTCACAAGCTCAAACTCGCGGACAGGCCCCCTCACCCGGATCGTGCCGAGCGGCGCGATCCGACCTCTCCCCCCGCGAGCGGGGAGAGGTAAGAAAGCCACCGGACGTGCGTTTTATCTTGTGTCACCTGCTGTCTCAGCAAACCTTTGCTCAACCTGCCAACAACGTCATATGCGCCAATCGGTTGAGATTGTCGTTCAATCTCGCCGCGATCGCATCGGTCGGCGCCCCGGTGAATCTCGCCATCTCCACCGCGAGATCGTGACGGGTGCGGGTGCCGTCGAGCAGACTGATGAAATGCCGGGTATTGGCATCGCGGATTTCGACCGTCGTGTGCTGCAGCGACGCGAGATGGCTTTCGCCGCGCGCGGCCTGCAGCCGGGTAAGCGCGCTTGCGACGGGGCGCTCACCCGGCGTCAGGGTGAATGCAAACGGTTCGGTTTGCAGCGAGAGCGTGCCCACCCGAAACAGGCGAAGAACCGTTTCAGCAATTTTCCGATCGGCAACACGGTCCTTCAGCGCAATTACATGTGGCTCGGCGGCACCGACGCAGCCGAGCAGGTCGGCGACGGCCCTCTCCGAAGTGGCGGCGCGGCCATTATTGCGAGTCTGGAATTCAAATTTGCCGGGTTGGGATTCATCCGCACTTACGGGAACGAACTGCCCTCGGGCATGCAAAGCCTGCACGCGCGTCCACGCCGCGGAGCGATCGATGATACCGTCATCGCGGCACAACAGCGATTCCCGGTAGGGCAGCAGGGTCGCATAGTCGTACGCCTGCTCGAATCGCGTGAAGTCGTCGCCCACCCGCTCATCCAGCGCCTTTTTCTCATCGCTCGGAAGCAAGGCTTCGCAGCCGCGCGCCGGTTGAGCATCGCAGAGGTGTTGCAGCCCGTATTGCCCGGCGTGCGCGGCGACATCGGACACGAACTGCGGCTCGTAAATCTCACCCATTTCGTCGTGAAAGATGACCTCGAGCGGATAACGCAGCAATTCGTGGACCCGGTGCCGCATCGCCTTTTGCAGCGGCTCGGTTTCCGACCACTTTGAGGCGAAGAATTCCAACCACTCCTTGGCCGCCACCAGTCGCGCCGACGGCTCGGTAACATCGGACAGGCAATCCTGCAGGATGTCACGTACGATCTGCCTGATCCGGCAGCCGGGCATGGCGTTGTAGCTGACCAATGCCAGGCCGTTCGGGGCGAGCGTCCGGCCAATCAGCCGCATCGTGGCATCGCGTACCCGTGCCGGTACCCAGGCATAGACGCCGTGGGCGACGATGTAGTCGAACTCGCCCAACGAGTCCGGTGTGTTCAGGATGTCCATCACGGAAAGTTCGACATTCGTCAGCCCGGCCGCCGCCGCTGTTGCACGGCCCGTCGCGATGGCGGTTTCGGCGAGATCGAAGCCGACGCATTGCGAGCGGGGCGCCGTAACCGCGATGCTCATCAGGTTGATCCCCTCGCCGCAGCCGATCTCCAGGACGCGGCAATGGGAGGGGGGAGCGAATGGGCGACCATGCAGATACGCAAAGACGCTCAGCGAAGCCGGATGCAAGCCCTCCTGCACGGTGCTCGGATAGCGAATCTGATCGTAGGGGTTGGCTGCCGTGGCTGGCCTGAGCACTTCCATTCCAGGTCTCTTGTTGCGCGAACTCACGCCACTGCGTTTGTCGTGTTACGCGATGTCTTGGTTCAAGTGTAGGATGGGTCAGAGCGGAACCCATCAACGGTCGATGCGGTATGCTCCGATGGGTGTTGGTTTCGCTCAACCCATCCTACACGAGTGCGATATCTCCGGAAGAATTTCCGGTGCCGGCTTGCCAAACGGAACCGAAGGAAGCCAAGGTTAAAGCGATCGCATGGTCGAGCATTGGATCATAATGATGCCGACTGACGCCTGACCTTGCCCGCGCGTCTGCAACACAGGGGGACATTCCCATGGCCAAAAATCGCTTTGAGCAGGTTGACGAACTTCAGCCGGACGCGATCAACCTGACGCTGATCCAACGGAGCGACGGGCAGGTCGGCATCATTCACTGCCCGAAGACGGCGTCACCTGACCAGCTGCCGGCGGACCTCACAAGCCCTGAGATTCCGGTCCGCGACGCCGTCGTCGGAGCGATTACTCTGGCCAATTCGAAAAAGATTCCGATCGTTGTGATCGATCGGGATAACATCTGGAAGAGCGAGTGGGGCGAACTGTGGCGCTATCAGGAGGAAGATGAGTGAACGGGGTGCCGAGGGGTAGATTAACTTAACATTTACGTTGAATTGATGAGGTACTGCTCCTGTTCTTTCAGAAGACGGCTTCTTGATGATACCTTCGCGGCAGTCAGCCGCCCGACGGAAGCCGGGCTAGATAACAAATGTCGTGTGGCCGAAGGCCTGAAATGATGAGGGCAGATCCGGAATTTCATCAATCCCGATAACGTATTGCCTGAATCGACTGGCCGTTGGCGCCACTGCACGCCGCGTCACGCATTACGTCCCAGCCTGCACGCGAAGGTGTGTGTCGAAAACGCCACAATGAGGTAAAAATTTTGCCGAGAGCGGGCGTTTTCTTGCAAAGCGCTCTGTTTGAAAGCCCCGCTTCAGGATAGAAGAACATCGATTGGGAATCGTCCCTGGGGGCAAAAATGTCGATTCAAATTGATTTTAGCGCCTCGGCGCGCAATCCCTCTTCCAAGCGTATCATTGGACATATCATTCTCGGCATTACAGCCGTCGCCGGCATGGCATCAGCCTCCTCGGAGGCAATGGCGCAGACCTGCGCCGACGCTGCCAACGTTACATTTTTCAATGCTACCAATTCCAGTACTGTTACGACGGCAATAGGGCCAGTGTTCTCCGCCGGCTCATCGGCAGCGGCCGCGATCATTTCTTCGATCGAGGCCTCAAATTCCATCTTCCTCACCCAGAGCACCGCTTTCGTAAGTGCCCCGCCCAACCCGAAGCCGGATTCCCAGGGCGGAGGTATCTGGGCGCGAGGTGTCGGCGGCGAAGTTGAGTTCAAAGGCGACTCGGCGGTCAACTTTAATCTCGGGCCAATCGGTCCCACCGGATCGAGCGGCTGCGGCACGCAATTCCGCCAGAATTTCGCTGGGTTTCAGCTTGGGCAAGATATCGCCAGGCTGAACGTCATGGGGTGGAATCTCCATGTCGGTCAGACCGCCGGCTATATCGAGACCAATGGCCACACGCTCGGCGGCGCCGGTGCGGGCGCACTTCCCTTCACCACCTCAACCCAGATTCCGTTTGTCGGCGCTTATGCGGCAGCCACCAACGGCGGCTTTTTTGTCGATGGGCTCGTGCGGTGGAATTGGTTTGAAAACAACCTTAACAGCCCGGGCATCAACCTCAACGATCAGAAATTGGACGCACACGGCGTTTCGATCAGCGGGTCGGCAGGTTATCACTGGGATGTGCCCAACTCCCAATGGTTCATCGAACCCAGCCTCGGCGCCATCTGGTCACGTACGACGATTGATCCGCTTAACGTGACAGCCGGCACAGTTGCCGCAGGTAACATCGTCAATGGCACGTTGCAGATCAACACAGTCGATTCCTTTGTCGGGCGTGCCGGCTTGCGGTTCGGCACCACCATGCAGTCAGGGAACCTGATCTATCAACCCTTTGCGGCCATCAGCGTTTGGCACGAGTTCGGCGACGACATCCAAGCCAACTACTCCATTTGCATGGCGTGCCTGGGGCTGACCGGGTCGGCTGGCGGATCGCTAGTGGTGCCGAACATCGGAACTTATGGCCAATATTCGCTGGGCGTGAACGGCCAGATCGCAGATACCGGCTGGCTTGGTTATGCGCGCATTGATTACCGCAACGGTGATCATCTCCAGGGTTGGACCGCAACCGGCGGCATCCGGTATCAATTCACGCCGGTCGGAGTGGCCCCGGCGCCCGGAATATACAAAGCCCCCGTCAAGGCGCCGGTTGCGGAATTCCCGCCCGTTTGGACAGGGCTTTACATCGGCGCGTTTGGCGGCGCTGATTACGGCCACGCCAAGATGGGTTTCCCGGATGCCGGCTTCTCGTCCGGGCCGCAGGTCGCCGGCGCACTTGGGGGCGGAACATTGGGCTACAATTATCAGATCGGCCCATGGGTGCTGGGCGTCGAGGGTGAGGCGGGCTGGACCAACGCGAAAGGATCGGTGGCTTGCGCCGGTCCCGTAAATGTCAATCAACCGGTTCTTTTCGCCGCGGACTGCGCGGATCGGGCCGATTTTCTCGCAATGGCAACGGCTCGTCTGGGCTACGCCTGGGGGCGTGCCCTCTATTACCTGAAGGCAGGCGGCGCCTGGACGCACGAGACCTTTACGGTGACCTGTACGCAGCCTGTCGGCACGCCGATTCCATGCGCAAACCCGGCCGGCGCGCCCATCACACAGATCTCGGCCAGCGATGATCGGGCTGGCTGGACGATCGGCTACGGCGTCGAATTCGCCCTGACGTCCAACTGGTCGGCCAAGGGCGAATTCAACTATATTGATTTCGGCAATCGCAATCTCACGGCATCGGACGGCACCATCATCAACGCGGGAATGCGCATCGCCGAGGGTAAGATCGGGCTCAACTATCGGTTCAGCCCTTGATGCGGGTGAGAGTCTGCTGACCCGAACCGTTTCAAATGCATGTTATCGCCCGTGCAATCGGGCGATAACATAATGACGCCGCCTGGATTGCGCCGCTAATGGCCTGTCTAGAAAACAAGCCAGTCACCTCGGTGTCATGCCCCCGCGAAGCTTGTCCCCGCAAAGGCGAGGAGCGGGGCACCCAGTAGCCACCGCGTCATGGGGCTGTTCGCTTGCTCAGCCAATCTGAAGTGATCGGATTGTCACGAAAGCGGTAACAATCGATTCGTGCCGACGGAAGAATGATGTAGGGGCGACCTTTGTGGTCGCCCTGTTGCCGGATGTGACGAATGGGGCGACCACAAGGGTCGCCCCTACAGCGGGCGATGTGTCACGACACCGCTTGTGCGGGCGCCCCAATGTCATGACTTGATCGATGCTCAAATCCCCATCACAGTGGCTGAAGCGATCGACTGTGGCACATCGAAGCCAAGTGGTTACTGGGGATCGCCCGTTTTCGCGGGCGATGAACACACCTCGTATATTGCTCCAGGCGCCTGCGCCATAACCCAAATCACCTCGTTTGAGACCTCGATTTGTTCCTTGCCCCACAACGGTTGCTGTGGTGGAAGCACGGCATGACAAAAAAGCCGTCTTCGGGTTCCAGACTGGGGACAAGCCGGTTGCGGCATCAGCGGCCTGCAAAAACTCCGGTCAAAGGCGCGTCAGCGCTATCATCAGAACTAGCCTCAGCATTCAGCTATGCGATGGCGCTCCATCGGGCCGGCCAACTGTCCGAAGCTGAAGAGATGTATCGGCACGTCTTGAAAGCTCAACCCCGTCATTTCGACAGCTTGCACCTGCTCGGCGTCATTTATCACCAGCGTGGCGATCATGCGCAGGCGGCTCGCCAGATCGAAGCTGCCTTGAAAATAAATCCCAATGATGCCTTTGCGCATTGCAATCGCGCCGCCGCGCTTCAACAAATGCGGGCGTCCAGCGCTGCCGTGGCGAGCTATGATCAGGCCGTCGCGCTCAAGCCTGACTTTGCGGAGGCTTTCTACGGCCGCGGTAATGCACTTGTGGACTCGAAGCAATTCGACGCGGCTGTGGCGAGCTACGACAGGGCCATCGCACTCAAACCCGACTACCCCGAGGCCTTCAACAACCGCGGCGTTGCGCTGCAAGCACTGAAACGATCAAACAGCGCAGCCGCGAGCTATGACCGCGCAATAGCCCTCAAGCCCGACTATGCCGAAGCCTATAACAACCGCGGCAATGTGCTGCGAGAACTGAACCGGTTCGAGGAGGCGCTCGCAAACTACGAGCAAGCCATTAAGCTCATGCCGCAGTATGCGGCGGCCTTCAACAATCACGGCGCTACGCTTCTGGAGCTTAACCGGTTCGAGGAAGCGCTTGCGAGCTGCAATCAGGCGATTGCGCTGAGGCCTGACGATGCGGAGGGGCTTTACAATCGCGGTAATGTCTTGCGGGCGCTGGCGCGGATCGACGAGGCACTGGAAAGCTTTCAGCAGGCCATCACAGTCAAACCCCACCACACCCGAGCTTACAATAACCGTGGCCTTGCACTTCAGGAGATGAATCGGCCTGACGCTGCGCTGGCAAGCTATGACCAGGCGATCGCGCTTGACCCCGACAATGCCGACATCTTCTACAATCGCGGTAATGTGCTGCGGGAGTTGAATCGGCTCGATGAGGCCCTGGCCAGCTATGACGGGGCGATCGCGCTAAATCCCGACAACGCGAAAATCTTCAACAATCGCGGCAATACGCTTCAAGCACTCCATCGCTTCGACGAAGCGGTGGCGAGCTATGATCGGGCGCTCGCGCTCGGGCCTGATTACGTGGAAGCATTCAACAACCGAGGCGTTGCCCTGCAGGCGCTCAAGCGATTGGACGAGGCGTTGGCGAGTTACGACCGGGCACTCGCGCTTAACGCTGAATACAGTGACGGCTTGGTCAATCGCGGTACCGCGCTTCAAGAGTCGAGACGATTTCGCGAGGCCGTCGCGGCCTTTGATCGAGCGCTCACTCTCATCCCTGACCATCGGTACGCACTCTCCGGACTGGCCGATTGCGTCATGAAACTTTGTGATTGGACGCGGCAAAGCCAGTTAATAGGCGAGGTGCGTCGGCACGTGATCGAGCACAAGTCGCGTATATCTCCCTTTCTCCTGCTCGGCTGTTCAGACGATCCGTCGCTGCAACTGACATGCGCGAAAAATTACATTGAGGATCTGGAATTCGGGTCGCTGCGACCTCTTAGCGGCGATGCGATTTGGCAGGGCGATAAGATCAGGATCGCGTATCTCGGCAGCAATTTTCGCTCACATGCGTCGGCGCACCTGGCCGAATTATTTGAGCGACATGACCGCTCCCGGTTCGAGGTGTTCGGCATATCCTTCGGTCCTGATGACGGCAGCGAGATACGCAGGCGGCTGGCAGCGGCGTTCGATCAGTTTATCGACGCCAGCTCGATGACAGACGAAGCGGTCGCAAACCTGCTCAGCGACAGGCGGATCGAGATCGCCGTCGACCTCAATGGCCACACGCAAGGGGCGCGCCCGGGTATCCTGGCACATCGGCCGGCCCCGATTCAGGTCAACTACAACGGATTTCCCGGCACGATGGGAGCGGAGTTCATCGACTACATCCTTGCGGACCCCGTCGTCCTCCCGTTCGACCAGCAGCCCAACTACTCGGAACGCATCGTTCATCTGCCCGATTGTTATTGGATCCACGACAGGAAACGCGTGATTGCCGAGCGTACGCCGACGCGGTCGGAGGTCGGGTTGCCGCCAGAGGGCTTCGTTTTCTGCTGCTTCAACAATCAATGGAAAATCACGCCACCCGTATTCGATGTCTGGATGCGGCTTCTCATGTCGGTCGAGGGCAGCGTACTATGGCTGTTTCACGACAACAGGGATGCCGAGGTCAATTTGCGCAGTGAGGCCGCCGCGCGTGGAATTGATCCGGCCCGTCTCGTATTTGCAAGCCATTTGCCGCTGGACGAGCACTTGACGCGCCACAGGTTGGCCGACTTGTTCCTGGATACACTACCTTACAATGCCCACACGACGACTGCCGATGCTCTGTGGTCTGGGCTCCCGGTCGTCACCTGCTGCGGCAGAACATTCGCCGGCCGCGTGGCTGCAAGCATGCTCAAAGTCACAGGGCTTCCTGAACTCGTAACTGATGAACTTGAGCAATATGAATCATTGGCTTTACGGCTGGCAACCGATAGAGCGTTCCTTCGCGGGATTCGGGAGAGGCTTGAACAAAACCGTCTGAAATCCCCGCTGTTCGATGCAGATCGGTATAGCGGTCACCTCGAGGCTGCTTACACGATGATGTGGCAGCTATGGCAACGTGGCAAAGGAGCGAGAAGCTTTAGTGTCACGCCGCGATGAAAGACGATGTAGGGGCGATCTTTGTGGTCGCCCTGTTACCGGAAGCGACAAATGGGGCGACCACAAGGGCCGCCCCTACAGCGGGCGATGTAGGAGGACGCCGCTTGTGCGGCCCTTCAATTATGACTTGCGCCCTCGTCTCCGCCGGAGTTGGCGCATATCGGCTGTCATTTTCATGCTAATGTGACCGCGGTCGCTTGAACCTACAATCGGGTCATTGCTACATATGGTTGAGCATCAGCAAACTGGTGGCGCACCATGGATTGGCGGTTGATTGGGGCGCTTGCGGCAGCCGGCGGTTCATTTTGTTGCGTCGCCGTAGGAGCGTATTTCCTGCTGGCTGGCAGTCCGGCGCCGCAGCGAGCATCCGCTTCAGCCCCGATACTTCTGTCCGAATATCGATTTCCTGCCGAGATCACACCGTCACTCACGAGTGTGCAGCCGGCCTCAAGTCCTTTTGCGTCTCAGAGCAACGTGGTTCCAGTCGTTGTGTCGGATGCGATTGGTGCGGGCGCGCGTGTTGGCACGTCGGGGCTCGGCCCTTCGATCAGTCCGCCAAGAGTTATCGAGGATTCCAATAAATCGCCGCGTGTCCGCTCCGAGCCGAAGCAGGAGCCGCGTGTTATCGGCAACAAGACCGCCTCGCTCACTCCGTTTGATGGTGGCACGCGATCTGAGCCGCCGTCGCGGCCAGTCATCGAGCTTAAGAAGAGCGCTATAGTGCCGGAGATCCATACGGCTCTTCCCACCGCCCGCTATCACGGCGTATTGACGTCGGCGGAAATCGTCCGGATCAAGCACAATCTAAGGCTCACGGCGGACCAGGAGCCGGCTTGGCCGGCAGTCGAAGGCGCCTTGGCGGAAATGGGCCGGCAGCAGCTTGCACTGTTAAGGCACGGGCAGGAGCCGCGGATTTCGCAAAGCGACTGGCCGCCCGGCCGGCTCTATTCCGTTGCCGGACCGCTTCTGAGAACCCTGCGACCGGATCAGAAGGAAACGGTCCGCCGGCTGTGCCGATCACTGGGATTCGAGGCCATCGCCTCGATGATTTAGGGCGGATTCAAATCCGCTCAGCGCCGGGGCTTGTTCGTTTTCTTTGCGGCCTTCCTGGCCTGAGCTTTTCGCGACTGCGGCTTCTTCTGCGTCGGCGCCGGAGACTTTGCCAGGGCATCCCGTACGGCGGCAAAATCGGCCTCGATCTGGTCGGTCAAGCTTACCAACCCATAGAGCAGGTTGAACATCACCGGGTCGGCCTCGGCTGAAACATGCTTTACCGCTTCCTTGAAATTTTCGCGCGCAATGATGTAACCGCTGCCCATGATTCCCTCCGTTTACAACGGGTCACATACTACTCGGATACGGCGGTGGGCACCAAAATGTCTATGTTCGTCCACACCAACGCGCCTCTCCAGGTCGGCGTCATCACGGGTTCGCCGTCTCTTGTGGGCGTTCATCCGGCGTTGTCACACGTCCTGGGTAAATAAATTTTAGTTGATAACAGGGTCAATGTAAGATAACTTGTTAATACAAAGTTTATGAGCGCAACGAGGTACTCCTTGCAGACCGGCAGCGTCGCTGTCGCCTTGGGACTCGGAATGTCCCGACAGTTCGCTGTCTTGCTGAGGCGCGACGAAATGTTGGGCTCGGTTTGAGGAGGATTGAGGGTCCAGGCTGACGGGCTCATTGAAACGCGCGGAGCGGATCTCTCGATCGAGGCCGCGTTTCCAGACGAGCACGCGGGTGCCGTCGTGTCCCGTCAGCCTGACGCTACACAAAGCCGCCGGCTTGAGGCGGGAAAAACTCCAGGCGATGCAAGAAAGTCTCCTGGCCCCGCGCTGAACGCGCGGGGCTCCTTTTTCCCGGCCAAGCGGCTCTAGCTGGCCGCTCGCTTCAGCCAATCTGAAGTGATCGGGCCGTTATGAAAGCGAATAATGGACTCGTGCCGGCGGAAGATGATGTAGGGGCGACCCTTGTGGTCGCCCTGTTGCCGGATGCGATGAATGAGGCGACCACAAGGCTGGATCCCCAGCTGCCCGCGAAGCGCGGCCCGTCTCGAAAATTCCCCGCCGACGGAGCCGCTAAAATCCTACCCCGAGGACAAGAGCCATCCTGGGAGCGCCGATGCCGTGCCATGTGGCGACCCGCGGCCTCGCTTTCACGGCTGTGGCCGGTTCAAACCCCGCACAAGACCGTGCACGGCTCGCGTTCACCTTTGAAGAGGATCTGGCCGCGGCGATGTCCCAAGATAACCGTACGCCATCGTACCGCTCAGACGTCGGTGAAGGCGCAGAGATGTCTGCCTTAGGTTCAAGCGCATTCGCCGCCGGCACCGTATAGGCGCCCAATGCAATCAAGCCGAACAATGTACCCGCCCTTGCCACAGCGGAAATTAGGCGCCTGTCCATGGCCGCACCCCTTTACGTTACGCCCACCATTTATGCCGACTCTCGGTCATTTTCACCGTTTCACCGGATGAAAGAGAAGTCAATCTTGATTGCTTTCGGTTCGGAAGTATGAGCCCAGCCGCGACCGCAATACTGGGGTGCTGGTATAATATGATAAAATGAAGGCAAATTGTGATGGGCAGGCGAAATCCGGCCCTGTTTGAGGCGGCCCGCGAAGATCGAGGCAATCACAAATGGAGCAATCGACTGCCGTTCCCGCGAGAACTGTGGTGCTAAACCGCCCGACCGGATGAACCGAAGCCACCGATCTCGCGACGAAAATAGGCATCGTGAACGCGCTGGGAAACCTATGAGCTGTTTCGAGTACAGACACACCGACGCGCCGCAAGCGATGAGCGAATTAACGAGCTGTACACGCACAAACTGCTTCATGGCGCTGCGGGGCTCCTGGCGCCCTGTCATCGGCCTCGGCGCGATTCTCCTGGGCGGGTTGAGCTTGACGATCCTGCCGAGCATGAGCGCTGCGGCGGACAACGCGGTGGTGAAACGCTTCTCTAATGGCGCCACGCCCAATTCGGTCGGCATCATCGATGCCACGGAGGATGCCCCACAGGACGGGCCCCAGGCCATCTACGCCGCGGATGACGGCAGCCTGTATCTGCTTGATCAGGTCAATGGCCGGATCCTGCGTTTCGATGCAAGAGCCCCTGGAGCCCCTGTTCAATCCCTCGAACTACCGGAACAAATGCGGCCGACCGACATCATCGTGCGCCGCGGCAGCGTGTATGTGTGGGACGGTGCCCCGCAAGCGCTGCTGCCGACCGGTCGCGATGACGCGCCGGTGCGCGGGTTGACTCAGACGCGATCCACCGAAGCGCCGGACGACTTTACCCTTTCGGCATTTGCGCAAATGGGCTCGCAGGTGCTTGACAGCCCTGTGGATCTGCTCGGTGAACGGACGCGCGCCATCCCGGTCAACAGAAAACCGGCTCGCCAATTCATCGCCTCGCGGGGACGCGGTGCAATCATCGCCGACGTCATCACGAGCGACAAGCTCAATGGCGCTCAGATCGGCGTGCGCGAGCAAGCCACCAACGCCCCGATTGCGGAACTGCGTCTTCAGGTGCGCGACCGCATTGGTGCGGTCGAGTTTCTGGAGATCGATAACCGCGGCCGGATGTTTGTTCTCACTGAGAACATCCCGACCAACTCAAAGCGCCCGTCGGCAGCCTTCGTGGTTCGCTTTTCCCCACAAGGCGTGCAGGAAAGCATCTACGACATCCCGCTTCAGGAGAGCGTTGCACTGTCGCGCCGGTTCATTGCGATTTCGCCGGATGGGGACGTCTATTTTCTGCGCTCCCGAAAGACCGAGGTCGATGTCGTCGGTGTCGGATCGCGCAAAGTGCGGCCTACCGCGGTTATCGAGAATCCCAACCTGCCGCACCTTACGGATGCGGAAACCCGGATCACCAACAAGGGCCCGCTTGCGGCGGTGCGGCCATTGACGCGCGAGCAAGTGGTGCAGACGGCATTCGGGTTCGAAGGTTTGCAGTGGCGCCTCACACCGGCGAATTACGGCCACGACCCCGATACAACATGCACCGGATTCAACCGCATCCGGCGCCCCGGCTATCTCAGCGGTAAGCTCAATCAGGAAGTGCGCGGCGTGCCTTATTGCTGGGGATGCCACGGCTCGCTCAACCAGTTTCGAGCGAGGATGGCGAGCGGCGTGTTGGCCGGCAATGTGTGTACACACAATGACCCCCGCCCCGATGTCGCCGGTGTCGATTGCTCCGCGTTTGTGAGCGCCGCCTGGGGCCTCGCCAATCACTTCACCACAGCGGCCATTCCGGCGATTACGACCGAGCTCACCAATGCGTGGGATCTGCAGCCCGGCGACGCACTCAACAAGCCAGGCAGCCACGTCATGTTGTTTCTGCGCTTTACGCCGGATCGAAAGGCCGAGGTCATGGAATCCTCGACCGGCGGATGCAATGGCCGGGTCTGCCGCAATATCTATCCGCTCGCCTCGCTGCTGGCGCGCGGCTATAAGCCGGTGCGCTTCAAGGCGTTGCAAGACCAGGTGGTGGCCTCGGCGGCAGATGGCGGCAAGTCGGCCGGCAACAAAGACGCGATCCAGAAAGCGGCAGCCGATTCGGAGCGCTCGCGCGAGCGCCACCACAGGAAGCACAGGTAAGGACACCGCGATGAACATCATTGGGGCTAGGAACAGTGGCGGACAAGCAGCCATCACCTCTCCCCGCTTGCGGGGAGAGGTCGCCCCCTCTTTACCTCCCCTGCGCGCGGGGGAGGTAAAGAGGGGGCGGGTGAGGGGGCCTCTCCACGAGTCTGAGTTTTTGGAAAGGCCCCCTCACCCCGACTCTCTCCATAGCCCGTCGAAGACGGGCGTAAACGCCCTAATGGCAAGCGGGGAGAGAGGGCAGAAAGCGCGCCAACTCCTTAAGCTCGCGGCTATTGCAGCGATCCTTGCATGTATGGTGCTCTGCGGGCTGGCCTTCGCTCCGCCCGCCTCGGCCCAAGTGACTGCTGCCCCGGCGCAGGCGACCGTCCTTAGCCCTCCGCATGGCGGGGAAGTACGCGCTCTGGTGATCGGTATCGATGCGTATCAGTTCGTGCCGCAACTGCGCGGTGCCGTCGCGGACGCCCGCGATATCGAATCGACGTTGCGCCGCCAAGGCGTGACGGACATTACCGCACTCTACGACGCTGCGGCTGACCGTGCGACCGTGATGCGCACGCTCAGCCAGCTCGTGCAGCGCAGCCAGGCCGGCGATCTGGTGGTGTTGTCGATAGCGGGGCACGGCGTGCAAGAGCCCGAGCACGTCAAGGGATCGCAGCCAGATGGCCTCGACAACGTCTTCGTGCTCGCCGGCTTCAATCCGAAGACCGGCGCTGGTACGCAGCAACGCGTCATCGGTACTGAATTCAACCACTTGATCAAGCAATTCGAATCCAAGGGCACGTACGTGCTGTTCGTCGCCGATGCCTGCTATGGCGGCGGGCTGGCGCGCGAAATCGACCCGCGCGCCGGCGAGATGAGCTATCGTCAGGCGCCCCGCTATTCGCTGACAGTCGACGATCTCAAGCCGATCTCGACCACCAGCGATGCGTTCTTGAGCGATATCGATTTCCAGCGGACTGCGTTTCTGGCTGCCGTCGATCGCAAGACCAAGGCCCCGGAGGTCCGCATCCCGGGCGTGCCCGGATTTCGCGGCGCGCTGAGCTATGCGGTGGCGCGCGCTTTCGAGGGGGCGGCCGACGAAAATCGAGACGGCCAGGTCTCGCAGACCGAATTGTTTACCTATGTGCGTCAGGTGGCCTATCAGTTATCCGACCAGCGACAGCAGGTGGTGACCGCGGGTCCCAATGTGCGCGAACTGGGTTCGGATGTGGTCTTCGAACGCACGCGCGGGGTCGTGTTGCTCGATGCGGTACAGCCGGCCGAAACGCGCCCACAAACGCAGGCTTCCCAGACGGCGCGTCCGACCGCGCCCCCCACCGAGCGGCCGCCGGCCGTCGCGACACAGCTGGGCATAGTCCGGATTGCTGTGCTAGGCAACCAGCGTGATCTCTTGGCTAATCTGGAGGGTCGGGAGGCGCGCTTTGAGGTGGTCGGGACCAAAGACAATCCCGACATCATTTGGGATCCGGCGTCTCTCGATGTGCTTGCCGGTGCTGACGTCGTTGCCCGCGGGATTGAACGTTCCGACCTCGCCAGCGTCATCGACCGCGTAGCCGCCGTCAACGGATTCAAGCGCCTTGCCGCCAAGGGACCGCAGGCGGTGCGACTTCTGCCCGACGATAAGGTCCATCGCCGCGACGCACGTATCGACGTGCAGGTGTCCGGTGTGGCGCAGCGCGCACTCCTGATGTTCAACATCGCCGGCGATGGGACGGTACAAGCCCTGTATCCATACGGATCGGACAAACGCATTCTCGATACTCCGGACTACAAGTTCTCGGTGCGGGTCGGCGAACCATTCGGGGCCGATCAGGTCGTCGCCATCTCCTCGGCGCAACGGCTCAGCGAGCTCGAAGAGGCACTGAAAAAGATGAGTCAGCTTCGTACCGCGGTCGAGGTGTTCAAGCTGGTCGAGCGCTATGCTCCGCCTGATTCCAGGATCGGTGCTACCGGCATTTACACGGCTCCTTAGCGCAGCACGGGAGCGCTGCATGAAACCGCGGGCACCGGGACCTAGAGCGCATCCCGCTGACATTCATCCAGGGTCGTTGCTGGATTTGATCTGCCAATCCGTGCTCACGCGAACAAGATGGAACGTCGATCGAAATTACTTGTAAGGTGGGCAAAGGCGCGCTCTTCGCGCGCCGTGCCCACCGGAGCTAGGTCGCGGCGGGCACGCTTCGCTTTGCCCACCTTCCGACTGCGCATCAATGCGGTCGGAATCCGCGCTAAGATCGGCCAAGGAGCGATCGCCGGACTATCGGCCGCACTCGTGATGGGGGCTACGGCTCTAGCCCAGGCGCCACGATCAGTGACGATTCTTCCCGACACCCCCGATGCGCCTCAAACTGCGCCCGCGCCCAGCATCCCGCCGATGAGACTCGAACTTCTGAACTCGACCGTGAAGGTCGAGAATCCCGCCGGCGTTTCAGTCGATCTCATTCCCAAATTAGAAGTGTCTGTCGGTTCGAAAATCGGATTCCGCATCAGTGCAAAAAAAGCTGGTTACCTAATTCTCCTGGACGTGGACCCCAGCGGCAAGCTTACACAAATATTCCCGAATCCAACGGCGGCAACCCATGGCGTTCGCGATGCGTCCAATCTCATAAAACCAGGGCGCCCGCTGACCATCCCGCAGCTCGGCACGCCCTATGCGGGGTTCGAGTTCGTCGCCGATCTGCCCGTCGGCATCGCCATGGTGGTTGCGTTGTTGAGCGACAAACCTGTGCAGGTGGTCGATCTTCCCGACACACCGGCGCCCGCCTCTGCGCCGGGCGACGCGCTGAAATACATCCGCGACCAGGCCCGAACGTTGAAAGTGGCAGGCCCGGACGGCGGTCAGCTGGAACAGCCGAGCTGGTCGATCGACGGAAAGTTTTATCTTATCAAATGACACAACGTTCTTCCGGTACGCTCGAAACCGATCGCAGACCGCACAATCCGCCACGGGACGATCAGCGAATCTCACGTTGCGATTTGGTCGAGCCGATGTGTGGCCATCAATTTTGTCTGCACCGCGTATCTTTTGCAGCACCGCCGGGGACGAGCAGCAGTTCGGCACTCAATTAATCAAATGCTGCCGTCATTCTAAATGCATTCAAAGACAGCCTTGTCACCGGCGTCCGGGCGGACGGCGAGCATTCGCGAAGTATGTCCATACTTGGCACAATGGGCCTTCGCCAATTCCGCGGCTTGTTGGCGGGTGAGGCCGTCCATCGGAACGGCCCCTCCAATTTCATTGCCGGCTACCCTGGGGCCTGCACAGCTGGACAGGACAAACATTGCAGCAAGCCCAAGCAGCAACGCTATAACGCGCCGATTCATGGTCGTTCTTTTTTAGGTTGTACCAGCTGTTGTGCCCGATTCGACACTGGCAGGTTATGAAGGGATGGATGAGGTTCCAGAGGGGGAAGCCTCAGCAAAAAGGGAGAACCCACACGTAACGCGGATCCAAGCTTCAGGTTCCGCCTGCAGATGGCCGGTCCGCGAGATTTTTTCGTCCACACGGAATGAGCGCGTCTCCAATCCGTTTATACCCCGCTCATTGCCGGCTGGCCGGGACGGGCGTCGTCAGTCCAGTCGAAAGACGCTTTTAGTGCATCAACAGCACCGGTCGATCGGCCTTGCGAATTACGGAATGCGTGCAACTGCCGAACAGGACCTCGCGCATGCGCGAACGACCATAGGCACCCAGAACCACGAGGTCGGCGTCGCATTCTCGAGCAGCGGATGCAAGCAGCTCCGGAATGGCAATGCCATTCGAGGCGATGATGCGGGTCTCCGCTCGGACGCCGTTCCATGCCAATTGACGCGAGACGTCGCTCATTGCCTCGGTAAGGTCTTCGTTTTCGGCGACGCTCACGACCATGACACGATCAGCCTGGTTCAGAAACGGCATGGCGGCGCCGACAGCCCGGGCCGCTTCCGCGGTCTCCTTCCAACAGACCATGATGGTGCCGGTCAGAGTCGATAGTGGTTTCGAATTCGCGATCAGAACCGGCCGTCCGCACCCGATAAGCAATTCTTCGATGAAATCCCGCGGCAATCCGTTTGCCTTCTTCGCCCTGCCGACAACGACGAGGTCGTTATGACGGGCGCACTGCAGAATCCGCTTGAGCGCTCGTCCTTGTTCCTCATGCCAACTGGCCGTTACGCCTTTCGAAGAAACCGGCACGTCGCAGATTTCAACATTCGATTGCTGGCAGAAATCGCGGAAGTGCTGCGCCGCCGTTGCTGATCGGGTCCGCGCCGTCGCATCCAGGTCCTTCAGCGCATTCGACAGGGCCGGCCCCATCGCAAACTCGGTATGCGGCATGTGGGCAGCGGCCTCGCCGGCGCCGATGTCGGCACAAGGATTGATCGCATCAGACACCTCGCAGCCCAATGTGAAGCGGTGACCGCCGGAGCACATTGAGGTGGATCAAAGCACTTTTGAAACAATCGCCGGAGGGTCTCGGCGCGGCCAGTTTGCGAGCGACAATGCCGCGCAGTTCATCGCTGACGGCAACTCGCAGATCTTAAGAACTGGGGCGGTCCGCGAGCCGCCCCGCGCACAACGCGGACAGGGCGGTGGCGCCCGCCGATTTGCCCCGCATCTGCTCTCCTCATGCCTCGCTGTAGTCACACCATGATGATGGCCTGTTGCATCTGACCAGCCGGAAAAGGGGAGGTGCCGATGCGTTCCACACTAAACCCCGCACTATCCAAGTTAGACCTCGCACTATCCGAGTTCGCCAAAGCTCGGTGGGCTGACGAGCCATCGGTCGACGCGCCTCTTCAACCAATGGACTTGGATCTGGTCGCGAGCACGCCGTCCTCGCTCGGCAAGCAAGCCTCGTTCTCCCTCGCCTGCTTCGTAACCGCGTTTTGCATTGGTGTTGCCGCCACCTTGGCTTGGCAGTCCTACGGCCACGTCGGCAGAAATATGATCGCGACATCGCCCCCACAGCTCGAATCGTTGGCACCGCAGGCCGCGCCCGCAGCGGCTACGCGCGGCATCGAGGCAGGCGGCTTCGTGGTGCAGCTTTCCGCCCAGAGGAGCGAGGCAGAGGCCCAGGCGGCATTTCGCACCCTGCAGGCGAAATATTCGGTGCTGAACGGCCGCGAGCTGCTAATTCGCCGCAAGGACCAAGGCGAACGGGGCACTTTCTATGCCGCGCAGGTTGGACCGTTCGGCGTAAAGAGCGATGCCGACCAACTATGCGAGGTGCTTAAATCCGCGGGCGGAAGGTGCTTCGTCCAGAAGAATTGACGTGTGACGGCCCCACGGTCGAATGGAGGCGATCGAAGTGTTCCAAGCGCCGCGCCTTCGGTCAACCGCCGGCTGGCTTTCTGTATCGCCCGCATGATCCCGAGCGTCCGGCAGCTTACCGCCAAGATAGCTTCCGTGGCAGCGGAGCAGCGACCGCGAAAGAGTCGGGCCAAATCCGGCCGTCCCGCTCCTTTTCAAACGCCCGGGTGAACTGATAGCGTTGCCAGTGAGCTGCCCAGAGGGATGCGCCGAAGTCTCATTTTTTCAGAAGGCGGGCGATATTTATTGTGGCGTCGGCTACGACAGGTAGATCATCGCAAGCCAGCCATCTGTGGGCTGTGAACCGCTTGATAAGTACCGCGCTTGGCACTCGTCACGTGCAACACGTTGCAAGGCAAAGGGAGATCGTCATGGATAACCGCTTCTCAGGCTTGATCGTAACTGCTGCTATTGCTGCCGCGGCCAGCGCCGCCATTTCGGTGTCTGTCACCCGAACCTCTGCTCAGGGTCCGGCTGTTTCCGGTGCGGCCCTGAAAACTCCTCCGTTGAAGACGGCTTGGGGCGAACCCGATCTACAGGGGATTTGGACCGACGAATTTGAGACGCCCTTACAGCGCCCTGCCAAATATGCGAACCAGGAATTTTTCACCGAGGCGCAACGCGCTGAGTTGGACCAGGTGCGATCGGGGATACTCGGCCGGCGCGCGACCGAGCGCGACGCCAATAACGGCTATAATGGCGCGGTGTTCTTTTCCACGAAGCGCACCGGCGCGCGCACGTCGAAGATTGCCGATCCGCTCGATGGTCGGATTCCCGCTCTGACGCCGGAGGCTCAGAAGGCGGCGGCGACCGATCGGGAATTTCGCCTCGCCCTGGTGCAATCGACCGATACGTGCAAAAAGGGGTCGGCGGGCTGCGCGGGCTGGAAATACGATCCGGCGACATCGCCGCGACGCGCGGAGGTTCCTCCTCGCTACATCACCAGGGCTATAAATCGCAACGATGGTCCGGAGGACAGTTCGTTAGGCGAGCGCTGCCTGACAGGCGGACTGCCTGAGTTTGGCGGCAACACCGGCAGTTTCCGCCGGATCGTGCAGACGCCGGGTGGCATCACGATGTTCTACGACGTGGGCCAGGGGCAAGGGTGGCAGCGCAATATCGTCATGGACGGAAGCCCCCATTTGCCCGCTAACATCCGTCAGTGGTACGGCGACTCGCGCGGCCATTGGGAGGGCGACACGCTGGTGGTCGACGTGACCAACTTCAGTCCGAAAACCGATTTCCAAGGGTCGCGCGAGAACCTGCACTTGGTTGAGCGCTGGACGCGCACGGGGCCAACGACCCTGGCTTACGAGGTCACGATCGAAGATCCGACCGTGTGGACCAGGCCCTGGACCGTCAAGCAGGAATTTTCCCGTCAGAGTGACGAAGAGAACAGACTCTACACCGAACCGCGCTGCATCGAAGGCAATCAGGGGCTTCCCGGTTTGCTCCACGGACGGAGAGTAGAAGATCTTGCGTTTGCGCAGGGTCGCGGTCCCGATCCCGCGGCCACGGACAACACCGCGAATTTTGCATCGACGGTGGTTCTGGAGGACCCTTTGCAGCAGTAATACATTCATGAACGGTTCTCTGCGCGGTTCGGCCTGAGATGATCCACGCCGGGTGTGAACGCATCCGGCGCGGAAATGCTTGGCCGATGCTGCACTTCGGCTGCGGGTAAGGGAGAGAAAACTCACAATGAGCAATCTTGACCGCAGCATCACAGAAAGTCTTGTTCGGCGAAAATCCGCTGGCGTTTCGCTATGCGGAACGGTGAGGCTGCTTCATAGCCAATTCGGGCAGCACGGGGTTGACTACTCGTGTGGCCTGCATGCCTCGAAGCCGCCATGATTTTACTCTCTTGGCGAGGCAGGTTCTGGTCGACAGAAGCTTCGAACATGTCCATGTCCGAGACAGTTCTCATCCTCGCAGCCGGCACCGCCGTGTTCGCGATCCTCTTTGCCGCCCGCCTGGCTATACGCGCGCTGGCAGGCGGCACTGCGCCAGCGGGCGGATCGGGCGCGCCCGACGTGGCGGGCGTCATCGCCCTGCCGCCTTTCATCTTTCTTTGCTTCCTGGTGGCGGCAACGGTCCTCGAAGCGGTCGCGCCGCTACCCGTGCTCACCGCCCATGAGCTCGCCCGCTATCTGGCCGGCGCTGCGCTCGCGGTGTTGGGCTTTGTCTTGATCGGGATGGGCACGCGGCGCTTTCTGGCCGCCGGCACCAACATTCCGCCTACCCTGCCGACTACGGCGCTGGTCGTCGACGGCATCTATAGACGGACGCGCAACCCGCTCTATCTGGGAACGACCCTCGTCTACCTGGGTCTGGCGGTCGCGGCAGGGAGCCTGTGGGCGATCCTGCTCATGGTGCCGCTCCTGTGGGTGATCAATGTGGGCGTGATCGTGCGGGAGGAGCGCTACCTGGAGCGCAAGTTCGGCGATGCGTATCGGGAGTACAAGGCTCGGGTGCGGCGGTGGGTTTGACGGCCAGCGCAAACCTGAATTGGGGAGCGCGACAGTGTGGTGCCGCCGCGCAGCCCCCTCTCGCCGCGATTACTCACGAACGGGGTCGATTACTTGCCGCGGGCGAACGTAATGAACCCGTCGCGGTTGGGCATCACTACCTTGGGTAACGACTGTGCGTTCATGGTGTCGCTCTCCGCAATCACGCCATTGAGGTTGAGCAAATAGGCGACCACGCCATAGATCTCGTCATTGCTGAGGGACTTCGACTCGTTGAACGGCATGGCTCGCCTGATGTAGTCGAACAAGGTCGTCGCATAGGGCCAATAACTGCCCACAGTTTTCACCGCCGGTTTGTCGCCCGGCAGCGAGCCTTGGCCGCCGACCAGGCGGTCGTTGGGCCGGCCCGCACCTTTTTCGCCATGACAGGCCTGGCACTTCGCCGCGAATACGGCTTCGCCCTGCTTCACGGTGCCGCTGCCAGGGGGCAGGACGGCGCCTTCGGGGCCAATGCTGATGTCCCAGGACGCAAGGTCTTCGGGCGAAATCGGCTTGCCGAGGTTAGGGCTCTGCTGGGCCAATACCGGCGACGCGAATGCGAAGAGCAGCGCTGGCGCGGCGGCAACGAAAATCTTACGCATAGACATTTTTCACCTCGCCATTGCCGGCTACGGCCCAGGATTGGATCATGTTGTTGTGGTAGATGCCGCGGTCGCCGCGCAGCGCGATGAGTTGCGAGCGGCTCGGCTGGACGTAGCCGGTCTCGTCGGTCGAACGGCTCTGCAGCACCGCGGGGCCGCCGTCCCATTGCCAGGCCATGCGGAAGCGCGTCGCCGCCTTCGACAGCACCGGCTCCTGCAGCGCCGCAACGCCCCAGCTCTTGCCGCCGTCGGCCGACACTTCGACCTTGGTGATCTTTCCGTAACCCGACCAAGCGAGGCCAGAAATCTCATAAAGACCCGCCCCGCGCACCGTCAGCCCGGGCGACGGATGGGTGATGATTGACTTGCCTTCCAGCGGGAACACGAATTGCAATGCTTTTCCAGACGGCAGCAAGATGGTGTATTTGGAGGTCTCGTCCTTGGTCATGGTCGGGCCCTCGGTGAGCTTAATGCGTCGGAGCCACTTGACGTTCATGTTGCCTTCGAAGCCGGGCAGCAACAGACGCACCGGATAGCCATTCGCAGGCCGCACGCGCTCGCCATTCTGGTAAAGGCAGATCAGGGCGTCATCGAGCGCCTTCTCGACCGGGAAGCTGCGGCTCATGCCGGCAGCATCGGCACCTTCCGCCAGCACCCACTTGGCTGCCGGTTCGATGCCGGCCTCCTGCAGCAGCACCGAGAGTTTGACGCCGGTCCATTCGGAGCACGACAGCAGCCCATGGATCGCCTGTACGTTCGCGGCGGTCGGCTCTTTCGCGAACAAGGCACCACTGTTGCCGGCGCATTCAACGAACGCGATTTGCGAGTGCATGGGGTAACGGCCGAGATCGTCGAGGGTAAACACCAGCGGGCGTTTCACCAGGCCGTGAATGAGCAGGCGATGCGTGTCGGGATTGATATCCGGAATGCCGCTGTGGCTGCGCTCATAGTGCAGGCCGCTCGGGGTGATCATGCCGTTGAGCAGATGGTGGGGCGTGCGCGAGGAGCCGGTGCCGGTGGTTCCGGGCGCCGAGGCCCAGGTGCGCGCGACCTTCTCCTCGTATTTCGAAGGCTGGCCATACCCGTTGAACCCGGTGCCCGGAATTTTCATCCACGGTTCGACCGTGAGCGGCGCCGCTCTGGCCTGATTGACCGCCGCACCCGCGCCCATCGCGGCCACGCCACCGGCAAGAAACATGCGGCGATGCAGAAGACCGTTGCCGGCCACCTGTTCGGCTTCGATCCGAGACGTTTCCTTCATGCTCGATTCCTCCCTGCGCATATCGCATTGATGCCATTGTAGTCCGATCAGCACGGCAGGGAACCCAGGGGATTTGATTTTTCGTGGCAGGAGTCGGCGGACCGCCGGTTGCAGACCAGCACGCAGGCGCGTTGGGCGCAATAGCCGGAGGCATATTGCGCCCGTGCGCTGGCGGATTACGCCGTGCTAATCCGCCGTACGCGGCCGAGCATCCTTGCCGATGATCAGCTGCGTCTGCGTCACAATGGCGGCGAGCTTGCCGTCGCGTCGGGTAATCCGGGTTTGCCATACCATCGTGGTACGGCCGCGATGGAGCGGGGTGCATTCCGCCCGCAGGGTGTCGCCGAGCGGTACGGCGGCAAAGAAGTTCGTCTTGCTCTCGATCGTCGTTGTGCCCGCGCCCTCAGGCATGTTCAAGAAGGTCGCGGTGCCGCCGAGGTTGTCGGCGATCGCCATGACGGCGCCGCCGTGCAGCCCGCCGTTGCGGTTGGCGAGCTCCTCCCGAACGAAAACCTCTGCCACCACCCGGTCTCGTGTAGCCTCGACGATTTTTGCCCCCATCAAGCGGGCAAAGGGAGGCTGCATGTCAGCGATCATCCGCAGGCGGGCCGTGTCAGCGGTGTCATCGGCATTCAATGGCGCAGTTCCAATCGGGGCGAGTGCGATACCGCAGCTCCGGCCCCCCGTATCGGCGGCTGCAACGCAAATACTTGTAGCCTGGATGGAGGGACCGCTGCTTTGCGGTCCCGTAATCCGGGATTGGCGTTTCCGGAATTCGGAGAGAGGCTGATCCCGGATTACGCTCCGCTCCATTCTGGCTACTCTGATCGATTTGATGGAATCAATCGACTAATGTGGCTGCGGCACGATGCGGATGTAAGGCCGCGGTGCTTTCCAGCCCTGCGGATAGGTTTTCCTGGCATCATCGTCGCTCACCGACCCCGCAATGATCACGTCCTCGCCCTGTTTCCAGTTGGCGGGCGTGGCCACTTTGTGCTTCGCGGTCAACTGCAGGGAGTCGACCACGCGCAATATCTCGTCGAAGTTCCGTCCCGTGGTCATCGGATAAACCAGGATCAACTTGATCTTCTTGTCAGGTCCGATGATGAAGACGTTTCTGACAGTCTGGTTATCTGCCGGCGTGCGCTGGGCGGCGTTGCCCGATGCGGCGGCCGGCAGCATGCCCCAGGCTTTGGCAATCTTGAGATCGGTGTCGCCGATCAAGGGATAGTTCGGCGCAAAACCGGTGGTGTCCTTGATGTCGACGGCCCACTTGGTGTGGTCGGTGACCGGATCGACCGACAGACCGATGATCTTGACGTTACGTTTGTCGAATTCCGGTTTGAGGCCCGCCATGGTGCCAAGCTCGGTGGTGCAGATCGGCGTGAAATCCTTTGGGTGAGAGAACAGGACAACCCAGGAATCGCCGATCCAATCATGAAAGCGGATATGGCCCTCGGTCGTATCCGCTTCGAAATCCGGCGCGGTATCGCCAATCTGAAGAGTCATCGCAAACCTCCACGTTTTTTAGCAGTTCGGTCACCTTGTTGGCGACCCGCAGGCACCTCATATAGACCTCTGGCAAAGACAGTTAAATAACTTGTTGGCTGATAAGGATATCTGTTTCGCACCTCGCCGGTGTGCGAAATGCGGCAGCCGCGAAACCGTGCCGGCACGTGAAAAAGTTTCAAATAGCCGGGCGGGCGTGGTGCCATTTTGTCGCGGGAGATGCCGGTTTGCGCAGACGAGCAAACCGGCGGGCGCGCGTGTGCGACTAACGTACAGGCGCACGTTAATGGGCCATTCATACGTTGCACTTTATGCGTCTGCGCGACCCGAGGTGAGTGCCATGAAAAAGAGTCCGGTCGAAATCGCGGATCTGGCGCAATTGCCGGCGCAACAGGACCGCGACTTCCAGAGCTTGATGACGACTATCGAGCAATCCAAGATCGAGGTGCCGGACCTTTCGGCGGCAGCGCTTCGCGGTGTGCTCACCGGGGTCATCACGGGCGAGGGCCCGACAACGGCCGGCCGCGCACATTTTTCCCGCACGCTCGATCCCGGCGATGTTTGGCTGTGTGCACGTATTCTGACGGCGGCCGGTGGCGAAGCCGGCGCGCCCGTCACGCGACTTGAGGCGAATGTGCTGTTCGAGATAGATGCCGCGGCGGCGGAGCGGACCGATGGCGGCCGTTTCGACGATCTGTTGGTCAAATCGATCGCTCATTTCGCACTGGCCGAGGCGGGCCACAGGGTCCCGCCGCGTCAGGTTGCGCTCGATCCCGCGACGGAACTGTCGTCGTGGACTAACTCTTCGACTGACGTTGATGGCGAGATCCTGGCTTGGATTGCCTCGCAGATTGGCAATAAAAGGCGCCTGAAATCGACGCTGATGGGGCTTTCGGCCTTCCTGACCGGTATCGGTGCCACGCTCGCGGTTGCCGCTCCGTCGATAACTGCGGTGGTCGAACTGATTGCGTGAAATGAGAGTAGTTACCTCTCAGCGAATGTCGAATTGACATTTTGCTCCGTTCGCCCCAAAGCCCGAATAACTCAACTGGCCGGGTTGGGGAGGCGCATGTTCAAGCGGATTCTGATCGCCAACCGCGGCGAGATTGCCTGTCGCCTCATCAAAACCGCGCGCCGGCTGGGGATTGAGACCGTTGCGGTTTACTCCGATGCCGACAAGGACGCGCTCCATGTGGAGATGGCCGACACTGCCATCCACATCGGCCCGCCGCCGGCTGCGGAGAGCTACCTTGTCATCGACAAGATCGTGGCCGCATGCCGGACCAGCGGCGCCGAGGCCGTGCATCCGGGCTACGGATTCCTGTCGGAGCGAGAGGCGTTTCCGATCGTCCTTGCGCAGGCCGGCGTCGTCTTCATCGGGCCGAACCCCAAGGCGATCGCGGCCATGGGCGACAAGATCGAAAGCAAAAAAGCGGCGGCTGCGGTAGGGGTTTCCACGGTCCCGGGCTATCTCGGTGTTATCGAGGAGGATCGGCAGGCGGTACGGATCGCCGACGAGATCGGCTACCCCGTGATGATCAAGGCCTCCGCGGGAGGAGGCGGCAAAGGCATGCGCATCGCCCATTCGAGTGCCGAGGTCGCAGAAGGTTTTGCGCGCGCGCGGTCGGAAGCGAAATCGTCGTTCGGCGACGATCGCGTGTTCGTTGAAAAGTTTATCGTCGATCCTCGCCACATCGAGATCCAGGTGCTTGGCGACAGGCACGGCAACGTGATTCATCTTGGCGAGCGCGAGTGCTCGATTCAGCGTCGCAATCAAAAGGTGATCGAGGAATCGCCGAGCCCGCTACTCGACACCGCGACGCGCGCGCGGATGGGAGCCCAGGCCGTCGCGCTCGCAAAGGCGGTAGGCTACGATTCCGCCGGGACCGTGGAGTTCGTGGCCGGCCAGGACAAGAGCTTCTATTTCCTGGAAATGAACACCCGCCTGCAGGTCGAGCACCCGGTTACGGAGCTGGTCACCGGCATCGACCTGGTCGAGCAGATGATCCGCGTTGCCGCGGGTGAAAAGCTCAGCATTGCGCAGGGCGACGTAAAGCTCAGTGGGGCGGCGATCGAATCCCGTATCTATGCGGAAGACCCCTATCGCAATTTCCTGCCCTCGACCGGGCGCCTTGTCAAATATCGTCCGCCTCAGGAAGGCACCGAGGCCGGCATTACAGTGCGCAACGATACCGGCGTCTTCGAGGGCGGTGAAATCTCGATCTACTACGATCCGATGATCGCCAAGCTCGTCACCCATGCGCCAACGCGCGATGAGGCGATCTCCGCGCAGGCGCGCGCTCTCGATGCGTTCTATGTCGATGGCATCCGCCACAACATTCCCTTCCTCGCTGCCCTGATGCAGCACCCGCGCTGGCGAGCCGCCAGGCTGTCGACCGGCTTTATCGCGGAGGAATTTCCCGACGGCTTCTCGTCGCAAGCGCCGGCTGGCGAGACGGCGCAAGCGATCGCTGCGGTTGCAGCCGCCATCGACCATGTGCTCGGCGAGCGCAAGCGGCGGATTTCCGGCCAGATGGCCGGACGCCCGGTGGTGCGCGAGCGGCTGCGTTCGGTGTGGCTCGGCAGTGCCGAGATCCGTCTTGTGGTTGCGCGCGAACCCGGTGGCATCGGGGTACGGCTCATCGGTGAGACTGCGGACGGGCCGGCGTCCGGGCCGGTGATTTTACTCGTGTCATCCTGGAAGCCCGGCGAGCCGGTATGGCATGGGACCATCGATGGCGTGCCGGTCGCCGTGCAGGTTCGTGCCATCCTCAACGGCTTCCTCCTGTTCCATCGCGGCATCGAAGCCAGGGCCTTCGTCTACACGGAGAGCGAATCCGAAGCCGCCCGACTGATGCCCACTAAAGTCGCGGTGGATACGGGCAAAAAGCTTTTGTGTCCGATGCCCGGGCTGGTCGTCTCTATCTCCGTGGCACCGGGCCAGGAGGTCAAAGCCGGCGAGACGCTTGCGATCGTCGAAGCGATGAAAATGGAGAACGTGCTGCGTGCCGAACGCGATGGCACCGTCAAGGCGGTGTTTGCCAAAAAAGGCGACAGCCTTGCGGTCGACGCCGTGATCCTGGAGTTCGTGTAGCGCCGTGCGCAGGGCACGCCTCAGCGCCGTTGTGGTGCGGGCGCTTATCTGTACCGGCCAACAGTGGTCAGCACACGTCTTCCAACGCCCATTGCCACTGTCTGTAGTACCAGCTTCCCTCCCAGTAGTTTCCGAGGTACCAGTTTCCGCGAGACGGGTAGCCGCGGGGCACATAACACAAGTGGGGGTCAACCGGATAAACGCCGGAAGTGGGTCCGGACCAATATGACGGAGAGGTCGGATCTCCATAGTGCGGACCGTAGGCGTAACCCGAGCCTGTCGGGAGGACACCGACCGTCCACCCCCGTTTCGCGTGCCGCGCATCTGCCGGTGCAATCGCGAATGCAGCGCTTAAGGTTACGGCTGCAAGAGCTGAGACCGTCGTGTACCGCATTGTTTTCTCCTCAGAGCACCAGGGCTTTCCCCGTGTCTCTCATACCATCCCCGCTCCGGAACGTCCTGAAGCATTTTGCGGCGAGCGCAAGGGGTGGATTGCCGGCCAGATGATCGGACCCGCAGGCGGCGCGCGAGGTGCTCCGTGTGGCTTCGCGGCGCAATCGCCGTCGCGGCTATCCACAGCCAATTCAATCTTTTGTTGAATTCCGCTAAGCTGCCCGCGGCTGGCAGGGGCACACATGGCGGGGCAGCGCAAAGCGCGGGGAAGGGTTGGCACGTGGCCCGGCACTGCCGGGATCGCGGCGCCCTGGCTGCCGCCGCTTCCCGGTATTGCCGGGCCAATGGCAGCGCGGCTGCGCGGGTGGGCGGCGGCGGAGGTTGCGCCGGGTCGGCTGATGCCGTGGCTGCCTGTCGGGTTCGGACTGGGTATCGTGGTTTATTTCTCTGCCGACCGGGAGCCGGTGTGGTGGGTCGCCGCGATCCTGGCCGCAGTCGCCATGGCGGCGGCCTGTCGGCTGCGGGCAAGTTCGATCGGCTTTCCGGTTGCGATCGGATGTGCCGCTTTGGCGGCAGGCTTTGCGACGGCGACGCTCAAGAGCCGCCTGTTTGATCACACGATCCTGCTGACCTCGGCTTACAGCGTCAGTATCTCGGGATTCGTAGAGACGCGGGAGGAGCGGGAGCGTAGCGACCGCATCGTGGTGCGCGTCACCACGATGGACGGTGAGCGCCTCAAGGACCGGCCCGAGCGCATCCGCCTGACGGTGCGCAAAGGGGCTGCGCCTGCTGTCGGTGCGTTCATCGCCCTGAAGGCGCGCCTCAATCCTCCGGCGTCGCCGTTTCGTCCGGGCGGCTATGATCTGGCGAGAGACCTCTACTTTCAGCGGATCGGCGCCACCGGCCTTGCGCTGGGAAGAATTGATGTGCGGCCGCCGCCGGTCGCACCGGGGCTGTGGCTCGAGTTTGCCACCGCCATTGAGGCGATCCGTGACGCGATCGACAGTCGCATCCGCGCGGCGGTCAAAGGCGATGCCGGGTCGATCGCGTCGGCCCTGATCACCGGCAAGCGCGATGCTCTGTCGGCTCCCGTGTTCGACGCCATGTACATTTCGGGCGTGGGGCATGTGCTGTCGATCTCGGGCTACCACATGGCGCTCGTTGCCGGCGTGGTGTTCTTCATTGTGCGCGCGGTGCTCGCGCTGTTTCCGGTGTTGGCGCTGGGCTACGCCATCAAGAAGTGGGCGGCGCTGACGGCGCTCGCCGCCGCAACCTTCTATCTGGTGCTGTCCGGCGCCGAGGTGGCGACGCAGCGCTCATACATCAGAACGAGCGCCAGGAATTGCAGCGTGTTGCACCGTCTCGCATTGTGCTGCGCCTTGACGCATAAACGCCAACATTCATAATGACTTGATCGTTGCATCCCGTCGCGGTGCAACGCGCCCTCTTGCGCTCAAGCGCCGTCTCCCGTACATCGAGTTTGTACGCGTTTGTACGGGAGCCGCGAAATGCCGAAAGTGAAATTGACCGACCGTTTCGTTGCCACCCGAAAGGCGACAGGAGCGCAGACGGAATATTTTGACGAGACCACAACCGGGCTGGCGCTGCGGATCACGCCACGCGTCAAGGCCTGGACTTACCACTACACGATTGACGGCAAACGTGCCCGAGCGCCGCTTGGAATTTATCCGGGCGTTAGCCTTTCGGGAGCACGAACCCGAGCCCTGGAAGCCAAGGCGTCTCTTGCTGAAGGCCGCAAGCCTAGCTTCGACAGCCCCGACGCTACGTCCCTCAAAGGGATTGCCGAGGAATGGAAGGCTCGGAAGGGCGACCTGCGCACCCTGGACGCCAGATGGAGAGCACTAGAACGCCACGTGTTTCCGGACCTAGGCGCAAGGCCCGTTCGAGACATTCGCCGGAGTGAGATCGTTCGGCTCTTGGATGACATAGAAGATAGCGCTGGAACGGAAATGGCCGATGCTATCGTTGGCTTCCTTTCGGCCCTGTTCAATTGGCACGCCGCAAGGGACGATGACTTCGTTAATCCGATCATTCGAGGAATGCGACGGAGCAAAGGCAACGGGCGGCAACGGATACTGACCGATGCTGAGATCAAGGCCGTCTGGAATGCTGCCGAAGGCCCTTACGGCCGCTATGTCCGCTTTCTGTTGCTGACCGCAGTTAGGCGAAGGGAAGCAAGCAAGGCCGAATGGGCTGAGGTCACCGACAGCGTTTGGACAGTGCCAGCGGCTAGGATGAAGCAAGGGCTAGATCATGTGGTGCCCTTAAGCGCGTTAGCGCTGGCGGAGATGAAGCCGAATAACCACCAATGGATTTTCACCGTCAGCGGAGATCGAGGCCTTACTAACTTTGCGGTTTACAAGACCAACCTGGACAAGGCCAGCGGCGTCAAAGACTGGCGTCTTCACGATCTTCGCCGGACCGCTAGAAGCTTGCTTGGTAGGGCTGGCGTCCCTGCGGAGATTGCAGAGCGCTGCTTGGCTCATGTGCCCGGAGGCGTCCAAGGGCGGTATGATAGGTACGAATACTTGCCTGAGAAGCGGGACGCCCTGGAGCGGTTGGCGAAGCTGATTGGGGAGGTTGTTCGTGGCTGACTTTCTGATTCCCTATGTGGATGCAATCCAATTGGTTCAAGTCACTAAGCACATATCGCGGGCTTCAGCCCAAAAAGCCTTAGACGATGCTATTGCCGCGGGGAAACTTCGCACTCAATCCACATCTCAAGGTCTGGTGTGGGCAAACGGCAAGCGGATTTGGCAAGAAGGACCAAGCATTGGCCGCGATGACCTTGCTCGTTGGCTAGAGGCCAAACGGTCACCTGGGGGCAAACAAGCTCGGATTATAGCTGCCCTTACCAAGCGTTGTCCTGATGGCGTCCCTGATCGTGCGGAGTGCCCGAGAGAGCGGCTGAAAGCTGACTTGTTGGCGCTTGATCGATCCATTGCGCCATTGAATTTGAAGACGTTGCAGAAAGCGATTGAGGCCTTCAACGCTACTGGGAAACGGTAGCATTCCCAGCGTTTCCTAGTGCCACGCCTTTGGTCATGCCCTAAGTAGGTTGCCTCTGCAACACAACGCGAGGCAATCGAAATGCAAAACCTTATCGGAATTATGGACGTTTGCGCCATGCTAGGTGGCGTAAACCCAGCGACGGCTTATCGATATATTAAACGTGGAGTATGGCCTAGACCTATCAAAGTCGGCGGGCTGAGCCGTTGGCTGCGCTCCGAATGCGAAGCTGCCCTTGAAAAGATGATCGGAGGGCGCGGCAATGGATGACACATGCCCTTACTGCGGACATGAATGGGAACCGGCCGAACTGCCGCCGGATTTGGCTGCCTCTAAGCAACGCGTCGAGGATATGATCAAGGCAAACGGCGAAAGGGTCGAATGTCAATCGGCTTGCAAATTTGACCCCTGATCGGCGTCCAATTTTGACCCCTTTGTTCGACGAGTCCGGGCGGTAGCGCTCGCGCCGTCGGAGCTGGTCGGGGTTGCGGAGACGGCGCGAGCGCGGGTTGTTGGGCGATCG
>DATGCX010000452.1:0-20041 GCA_035311445.1 Xanthobacteraceae bacterium
CCAGGGCGAAATTGCCGGTGAGACACATTCCAACAGCTCCAACGCCAAGCTCGCCGCATTCGCGATGGGTGAGCCGGGCCAGTTCTTTGAGCCATTCGACGACCGGGCTGCTCTTGCCGGCCGCAAACAGATAGAACTCCCGCGAGATGCACAGGCCGAGCAATCGGCTCGGCAGGATCCGCTCCGGGTTGCTGGTGTCCACGCTGCCGAACAGCACAGGCGCATAAACGCGAAACCCGCCATCGCGAATCCAGCGGCAGAACCGGGCCAAAGTCGGGGTGAAGCCATAGATCTCATGGACAATGATTACTGCCGGCCCGGCCGCGCCCGTTGTCAGCACGGGCTTGGTCTTTCCGAGGAACGTCAGATCGCGCCGCGCGAAGTCATCGATATCGGTCCTCGGTTCGGCCATTTTTCAGACTCCTATAGTGATCGTGTATCCCGGCGGGTCGCTCCTCGCGGCAGCGTCAATCCATCACGTAACAGGTAAAGCGGCCGCCGAGCAACTCCCGACAGTCAATCCCGTCGAGGCGAAGAACTGCCATCTGGCGATGGGCCGCGGGCTGCCGCCGATTCAGGACGCGCTCGACCACGGTATCCGCCCGTCGCTGAGTTCGGATGTCGACGTGACAATGGCTCAGGATCCTTTCACCGTGATGCGCGCCGCCTTCACCCTGCAACGCCTCGGGGTGCCGAAGCGGGCACGCGCCGGCGCGCAGAACCTGCCACCGTTGCTGACCTGTCGCGACGTGCTCGAGTTCGCCACCGTCGAAGGTGCACGCTGCGCGGGCCTCGAAGGCAAAGTCGGCACGCTCACGCCCGGCAAGGATGCCGACATCGTGCTGCTCAAGGCCGACCGGCTCAACGTCTGGCCGCTCAACAATGCAGCGGGCGCGGTCGTCAACCTGATGAACCCGAGCAACGTCGACACCGTCTTCATCGCAGGCAAGGTGCGCAAGTGACGGAGCAACCTGGTAGATGTCGACCTACCGCGTGTGCTGCGACTGGTTGCGGAAGCCCGTGACGGCGTCGTGCAACGTTCGGGCTTCATGATCGACCTGCTGGGCTGACGCATGCCGCCACGCCGCCGCCATGGCACAGATTGGTGAAATGCAGGTGTGGCGGTCATTTCTGCGATCGGCTCGAACTCACTTCGATCGAACTGCCTGGACCATGATCTGCTCGATCGTCTGGAGCACATCCTGTGGTTTCGGCGCCTGCTGTCCAGAAACCAGGATCTCGGCCAGAATCTTTTGGACCTCACCGCGGGATCGGCGCTGAGCCGAGCGCTTTTTCTTGACACCACGGGCACTCAAAGCGGCGGCGAGTGACGCCCGGCATTGCGTCCCATGTCGCGCACGATATGGCGCTCTTTTGTTTCAGTTACTCTTTCATTTGTTCTTTCTGCTCTCCGCCGCCGAGCAGCGCACCTCGGTCGGCACATCGGTGTTCCTCCTCTCGGTCATCTATGCTCTCGTCCTTGGCCGCTGGGCGGCTGAGGACGTGTTCAGTGCCACGGCGGCGCGAATGAGCGCCTTCAACGCCTTTTCATCAATCTTGTCGCCCTCATGGAAATCGATGGCACGCCTGGTGTTGCCTTCGAGGCTGGAGTTGAAGAGGCCTGAAGGGTCCTCCAACGAGGCGCCCTTGGCGAAGGTCATCTTCACGACATTCTTGTATGTCTCACCGGTGCAGATCATTCCGGCGTGCGACCACACCGGAACCCCTCTCCACTTCCACTCCTCGACCACTTTGGGGTCGGCCTGCTTGATGAGACTTCGGACCCGAGCAAGCGTCTCACCCCGCCAATCACTCAGCTCCTTGATTCTCGCATCTATCAGCTGAGAGGGAGAGTCCGCTCCTTTTCCGTCCTTCGAGCCGCTCTTCCTCTGCTTCATGGTCGTTGTCGCTTTCTTCATGGTTGTGGTCGCTCGCCCGCCACTTGGGTATATACCGGCCGGATTCTCATGGGCGATAAGCCTGCGGACCTGCCGGTTCAGCAATCCGCCAAGGTCGAACTGCTCATCAACGTGAAGTCCGCGAATGCCATTGCCTCACCTTTCCGCTGACGATTCTTGGGCGCGCCGATGCGGTGATTGATACCACGCCATCGGTCCGACGCTATCACGTTCGCAGCACATTTGTGCCGCTTTCGAGCGGAATAGTTAGTCGGAATAGGGGGTTGCGATGTTACCGAGTTGACGATGTTGTCTCCTAGCACTCCTGCGCAGTCCGAAAACAAGAAATCGGAAGATTTGGCTTTGAGAAATGGTCACCGGACAATGAGGTAAGTCGCCATAGAATGAGCGTTTCATCGCTTCAGCTTGCCCGCACCGCGGCTGCTCGCCCCGCCTTGCGGTAGTCTACGAGGATGCAGTGTTACGTTAGTCCAACCGGAACAGACGGGAGGTGCTGATGAGGTTCTTGATCATGTTTTGCGTTGGTGTTGCCGCGACTTTGGCGTGGCAGTCCTATGGCGACGCTGCCAGACAAATTATCGCGAACTCTTATCCGCAGCTTGGATGGTTGGCACCGGAGGCTGCCGTTGCGCAGACTGTTCCCATCACGGCTGGTGCGGCCACATCTTCTTCCGACCAGCAAGAACTCAAAGCGATGTCGCTTGACCTCGCTGTGGTAAGCCAAAAGATTGACCAACTCACAGCGAGCCAGCAGCAAATGGCGCGCGACTTCACCACGAAGCTGCAGGCGGCCGAGCAAGATATCCTTGATAAGATCTCGGTGCCTCCGCCGCAGCCAGCCGCCGCCCCAGCCCGTAAGCCCGTATCGCAGCCGTTGCAGGTGGCGCCGGTGCGCTGATCCTTGGAACGCCCCGGCCGGATGCGCCGCGGCGCGGGACCGTGTTATTCCGAAAGGGCCGCTACTCCCATGTAACGGGTCATGCGGAGGCTGTAACGGGTCATGCGGAGGCCGATCGGGATCAGCCTCCATCGCCCGTTGTTATGGTCGAAGCTGGCCAGCGGGGGCTTATTTCCCTATGAGCCTCGACACCGTTGTTAGCGAACCAGCTTCGTTCAAACCGCATCGGCTGGGCAGCTTATCACGCGAAAGCGTGAAGGGCTGAGGGTCGAAATTCTTATCTGGTGCCGCCCTGTAAATGGGGACGGAGCGAACTCGCCGCAAATTTTAGTGCGTAGGATGCCCACCTCCGCTCGTTAGATGAGCGGAACTGCGAGAGGGTCGCACTGATAAAGAAAGAAGTCAGGTCAAAAGTCGGGCGTTTTTGCCTCGGGTTGAGGAAACAGGTTCTGATTGAAGAAATCGCCGTTGTTCTCGGCGCAGACGGTCTCCAGCATCCGGCCGTCGAACTTGAACCATCGCCTCGTCATGGTGAGCGGCGCGTTGAAGGCGTCGGGGTCTTCCACCGTCACCAGCGCGGACATGCCTTTGCCGCCCGGCTCGATCGTGAAGCGCTCCACCACATGCAGCTTCTCGCTGTGCGGCGTGCGAAAATTGTCGATGTAGCTGATCTTGGTGGAGAGCCCGATGGTATCGACCACCAGCGTGTCGCCGTTTTCGTAATGGCCGATCGATTCGCCGAACCAGGACGGCGTCACGTGTTCCGAATGCGTGTCGGTGAGGTAGATGCGTCGCACCAAGTGATCGCGCTGCCAGATCATCCAGACCTCCTTGGGGGTCTGGATGAAGTAGACAGGCTCGAATGGCCACAAAAGCTGACCCGGAACGCCTCCCGGATAGCATCGCGCTTGCGCCGTAAAGGGAATGTCGCGCACGCCCTGCAGTATCTCGTCATTGGTCGCCTGAATCTGCGCTGCCGCCCAAGGCTTGAGCACCGGATCTTTCGTATTGGTGATACGCTTGGTCGCGCCTGTGCCGGCCCGATTCCCCTCTGTGTTGTTCCGGAAGGGATAAGCCGGGTCATTCTTGATCGGACCATGGCCGGCTCCGGGCGGCGGATCCTCCCAATCCTCAAGATTCGACTGCCAGCCGAAATTGGCGGAGGCAAATTTCGGGATGGCGTTCGGCGACTCTGCCTGCACGGTGCGCGAGGTAAGCGTCACTGCCGTCAGGCAGGCGGCGAAACCTGCAGCCGATAGTCCAATGCAACCGCGTGCAAGTGATTCATCTGTCAACCTCAATCCCGGCATCATTTCCTCCTTGAATGGCACCGCGCCATCGCGCGAAGGTAAACTCGTTCGGTATCGCTGCGCTCTGCAACAGAGGGCCAGCCCACATTTCTTGCTGGACGGCTCCGCGCCGGGTGATCGGGTTTTCGGAAGCACGACAGAGGCGAGCTATCATCGCACGCCACGTGTCCGAATTGAATACATCGTCGCAGCCTCCCTGTTGTCGCGGTCCTGTTGTCGCGGTCTCTCGTCACCGCCCGTTTGGAGCCCTCCTTTACGCTGGGCCCGTCGGGTTCTCTATGCCCGGGCCGATAGTGCACGACAGGCTTCCGAGACGGGTCATAAGCGGGCGTGACGCGACTACATCAGACGAACAGCGGTCTGCCCGGAGGGGTTTCGTGTCTCCGATTCCTTCATCGGACTGTCACCGGCGCGACAACAACCCTGCATAGAGTCCAGCGCGGTCGCCGACGGTACGCGTCATCGTCGACGGCAGGCGTTACCAGTCCATATTTTGGGAGGCCTCAATCGTGTGCACGATACGGAATCGCTTATCACCATTTATCGTCTCGCTGCTGGGCGCATGCGGGTTGCTTGTTGTGACCAGTCCGGCCCTTGCCGCTACGTTCCCGCAGTACGACCATGTGTTCCTCATCATCGAGGAAAACGAAGGTTTCAATCAGATTATCGGCAACAAGTTCGCGCCCATTCTGAACGCGCTGGCGGCAAATTACGGGCTCGCCACGAATTACACAGGCGTCGCCGACCCAAGCGAGCCCAACTATGTCGCCATGCTCGGCGGCGACACCTTCGGGATCAGTAGCGACGACCCGTACTGGTTTCCGGGGCAAAGCGTCAACGCCGAGAACCTGATGTCCCAGCTCGAAGCTGCGGGCAAAACGTGGAAGGGCTACTTCCAGGGCATGCCCTATCCGGGTTATCGGGGCTTCTCTTATCCGGACAAATCCAATGGCATTCCCGATTCGGACACCCAGTACGTCTCGAAACACAACGGCATCGTGAACTTCACGAACATGCAGACGCCGGCCGAGTTTGCCCACATGGTCCCGTTCCCACAGCTCGCGAAGGACCTCGCGGCGGGCACCGTTCCCAACTTCAGTTACATTGTGCCCGACGAGTGCCACGATTCGCACGGCGCCCCGCCGTGGTGCGTGGATTCCAGCCCGATAAATTCGGTCCAGCAGAGCTTCCTGATCGCACAAATGGACGCCTTCGTCGGCGAGATCGTCAACGCGATCACTTCGTCGTCGACATGGTCGACCGGGAACAACGCGATCGTCATCACCTTCGACGAAGGCGCGTTCGCGAAGTCCCAGATTGTGACCGTAGTCATCACGAACCACGGTCCGCGCGGCGTGACCGACAACACGAGCTTCAATCATTTTTCGCTGCTCGCGTCCCTCCAGCAGACCTTCGTCCTCGGGTGCCTCCTCAACAGCTGCACCGCCAACCCGATGACAAATCTCTTCGCCATAACAGGCTCCACGAGCATACCGGCCCTGCCGGCGCCCTTTGATTTCCCGACCAGTGCCGATACGATTTCCCCCCAGGGTAACGGTACCAAGGCAGCCGCAGTCTCGCTCACCGGCACCGGATGGCAGGTGGTGCCGAGTGTCTCCTTCGGTCCGCAGGACAATGTTCTCGCCAGCGTCTCGGCAGCTTCGCCCACCGACGTCTGGGCGGTGGGTACGTATCTCCCATCCAAGACAAGCCCCCTCGCGACGCTCGGGCACCACTTCGACGGTACTGCCTGGACCGCCTTCCCGTTGCCCAATGTGGGCGTGCAGCAGAACGTCCTTTTAGGAGTTTCGATGCCCGCTCCCGGAAAGGCCTGGGCGGTCGGTTATTTCGAGAGCGGCAGTTTTGTGCAGAGCACGCTAGTCGAGCATTTCAGCGGCGGCACCTGGTCGGTCGTTCCCAGCCCGAATCCGAGCAGTCAGCACAATATCCTTTACGGAGTCGCGGCGATCTCGGACTCGGACGTATGGGCCGTCGGTGCCCAGCAGGACTCGAGCGGTGTCTGGCACACGCTCACGGAGCATTGGGACGGGTCGTCCTGGTCGGTCGTCCCGGCCGTAGACGTCGGCTCCAGCGGCAATCACTTCTATGCCGTGAAGGCGAATGCGTCGAACGATGTTTACGCGGTGGGCCAGTCGGCTGGCGCCGGCTTCCCCAACACCGCCCTCATCGAGCACTGGGATGGAAAGAGATGGAGGGTGGTCGCGAGTCCTGCCGATCCAGCTACAGCGTTGCCGCTCGGTGTCACCGCGACGAGTTCATCGCTGACGGTCGTGGGCCAGCAGGAGACCGACACGGCGCCCTACACGACCTACGTGGCGGCGGGCACTCTGGGCCCGCTGACTATCCAGGGCACGCCGAACGTCGCCGGCGCGGAGAACGATCTCTTCAGCGTGACGACAGCGGTCGACGGCTCGACCTGGGCGGTCGGCTGGGCACTCGACATCGCCGCAGGCGTCCACGCCCCACTAATTCTGCATGGTGTGCAGGGCGTGTGGTCCCTGGTTGATAGCCCGAGCTTCCCGAACTTGGACAGCGGCCTCGCGGCCGTCGCAGCCGTGCCCGGCGGCGGCCTCTGGGCGGTCGGCGTGACGACAGCGAGCAAAAGCTCGGCGGGCTTTTCGACGCTCATCGAGTTTCACCCGTAGCTGCGCGCTCGCAGACTGGGCGGTGGCGATCGTACCAAAAAGAAAGAGGCCTGGGAGCCGGATGCCCGGGCCTTTGCTTCTCTGCGCGCAGCGGAGCACGCCTACCGGAAACTCCCGTGGGGAGAAATGACTTGAACGTCGCCACTTCGGCCAGGACCGCAGCATTCGACCTTGTAGTCTGCTCCCCTGACTTCATCCGATTGTCATCGAACCATTAAGCTAGGCGGCTAGCCTTCGTTCCACGGGCCGCAGCCGCGTTGCGCCCCGATTCCGCGCTGGAACGCATTCCGATGAGATTTGAATGGATTCTCGATAAGACCGAACCGGGATGAGCTCCAGATTTCAATATGTTCGTCGCGTTTTCTCCGCCGAACCGTTGTCCGCAATCCGGATCAAGTCCGGGGTTGGCCTTTGGCGGAAAATGCTGCAGGGGGTCATGATGGAACTCAAATCCAGTCGCGTCAGTTTGGCAGCTTTTCTTACGTTCACATTGCTGACGGGGACAGCTTCGGCGAGCGAACAGCAGCGGAACGCTGCGCTGCAAAACCTGAAGCACGTCATCATCGTAATGCAGGAAAATCATTCGTTCGACAATTACTTTGGCGCGCTCGCCTATGTACCCAGTGGGGTCTACCATTCGGTGGATACTGATCACGACAGCGAGGGTCGTGGCAGCGGCGGCTGCCGGCCCAACGACCACAGCTGCGTCGACGGCCTGACCTGCAAGGCGGCGGGCAACGGCACGCTTTCGTGCAGCAATTTCAACGTCGATGCCGACGGCAGCAAGGTGTTCACGTTCCACAACACCAACCGCTGCGTCAAGCCGGACCTCGATCACGGCTGGGTCGGCAGCCATATCGAGGCCAATTTCGCCGACCCCAACGCGGCGCTGCGCCGCTTCCGCGGCGACGGCTTTGTGCGCCGCAACGACCAGACCGAGCAGATCGACAACGGCAACGAGAGCCCGAGCGAAGACGAGACAATGGGTTTCTACACCGAGGCGGAGCTGCCGTTCTATTACGACCTGGCGCAGAAATTCGCGATCAGCGATCGTCACTTCTGCTCAGTGCTGGGGCCGACCTTCCCCAACCGGTCCTATTCAATGGCGGCGACGTCATTCGGCCATCTGACCACCAGCGATGAGCTGCCCCCGGCCGGCTCCACCGGCTACAAGCCGCTGACCGGCACGATCTTCGACCTGCTCGAGGCCCACGCGGTCACCTGGGCGGAATACTTCCAGGACGTTCCGGCCGGCGGCAGCTTCCGCCAGTTCAGCCTCACCGCGCACGATCCACACTTCATTCCGTTCAGCGTGTTCCTTCAGCAGGTCAGCGGGGTGCCCGGCCTGCCAGCGCTGCCGCAGGTCTCGTTCGTCGATCCCAATTTCGGCTTCTTTTCGCGCAGCGCCGAAAACGACGAGCATCCGCCGGCCGACATCCAGCGCGGTCAGGCTTTCCTGTCGCAGCTCATCAACGCGGTGCGCAACGGGCCTTACTGGAAGGACTCGATCATCTTCATCACCTATGACGAGCACGGTGGCTTCTACGATCACGTCAGGCCGCCCCAGGCACCGCAGGGCGGCGCGCGCACGCCCGACGGCATTTCGCCCGGACAATGCGCCGACGCCTCCAACCTGCCGGCCAGCGCGCAGCCGGGAGGTGGGGCGGAATGTTTGACCAATCTGGTTAACCCGGCCGATAGTAGCGTCGCGAACGCCGCACAGCTGTGCGCCGCCTTCGCGGCGAACCCGACCGGCCCGTTCCCCAAGGAATGCGCAAGCTTCGATCAGCTCGGCTTCCGGGTGCCGTTCATCGCGGTGTCGCCGTTTTCCAAACCGGGCTACGTGTCCCATAACGTCAGCGATCACACCTCGGTGCTGGCGCTGATCGAGAAGCGCTTCATGGTGCCGTTCACGCCATTTCGCCGCGACGATGACGATCATCCGCACTTGACGCGTCGCGACCAGTTCGCCGACACGCTGCAGGACATGTTCGACTTCGAGAACTCGCCGTCGCTCAACACTACCATCGGCACGGCGGCGCCACCGGTCAATGATTGCGGTCCGTTCTCTGGGGTCAGTTCGACTCCATAAGCGGTGGCCGCAGTGATGCGTGCTGCGGGCGCCGCTCTCGACTCGCCGCACGCGCGGCACGGCCACATTGAATCCCACTGGTCCCCAACGCAACGTGCACAGCTCGGGTGCCGGCAGCAGAAAACCCTCTTTATGCTCTCCGCTGCTCGACACTCACCCGATGGCGCCATGACCGAAAACCGTTCTGGCGCACCTTAAATTGGAACTTGGCGCGTGCCGATTTCAGGCACGTGTCTTCCCTAATGGCTTTCCCGGATCACCACGGCAGACGCCGGCGGCGGACTTAGCGATCGTCGTCGTCGTCCTCGTCGTACGTCGCCATGCGACGGCTATCCACGGCATCTTTCAGTTGAGGGAGGACACGCGCCGCAAGGAGGCGCATACGCTGCTTCTGGTCTGGGTCGAGACTCTGATAGAGCGGCTGCCAGGCATCGATCAGCTTATTGAGTCCGGCAGCTCGCTGGGCCAAGGCATTGGCACGCCCACGCAAGAGCTCAATAGGGTCAATGTCACGCTGCTGACTGACCCGTTCTGCCACGGCTACAGTTTGCTGGTACCGTGCCTGCGCCCTAGCGCGGACAGCGTCCTCTATGGCCGGCCAATATTTTGCCTGCTCAGGTGTCAGCTGCAACACGGCCTTAACTATACCCAGTCGCACATCGGTTAAAATGTTAAAGTCGGTCTGGCTTAACCTCGGACGGGAAACATCCTGTGCATATGTGAGCGAGGAGCCCGCAACGAAAAGGACAGCCAGTAAGCCGATTATTCCCTTGAACATCGGAATCTCCCATAAAGAGTTGACGGCGGATGCCTAATAAATCCAGCGATCACAGGATGCATTGACGTTTGTCAAAACGAAAGAAGTTCTCCTATCTGGTGCATAGAGTCAGTCCTCACCGGGAGACGGCGAAGTTCCTTTAGAAAATCCAAATGTTGAGGAATGTAGTCAGGGGTAATTCATATCGATGGCCCACCGATTGTCATGAGCTGCATCGAAGCGCATGGCGATCTGCTGCTGGTTCTGAACTCGTCATAATCACGAACGCCGGCCGGCGGGCATCCGAAGCGCCGGAACCGTTGACGAACCGGTGATGCGAGCCTTCCGGTAATGATCCGGATGGTTCGAGCTTGCGATGACGACAAAAGGAGCGCTCGCGACGACGGACTCGGTTGCCGCGTTTAACTGAGGCACCCTCACAGGCGCGTCCGGAAAAAGCGTTTCGCGATTTGGTCTGCGATGCCTGCCACTGCAAACATGGTCGCAAAGGTCACGACCCAAAATCCTATCCTGCCGACGATCGGCGTGAGCAAGGAACCAAGTTCAAAGCCGGCAGCCAGCGCTCCAAAACCGACGGCAAGACGCATCAGCGACATAATGACCTCCACTTAAAAGTAGGTAGGCCTCCGCCGCAGCCGACAAGAGCGGCGCGAAACGTTTCTGGAATTGACCGATAACGCCAAGACCTTGCCTCCTTCCGCAAACGCGAGAAACCGGCGTAGATCAATAGAACTCTCATTCCATGCGAAAAGCAGCGCAAAACCGATCACGTCCGGCAAATTAGCGGCCGTTACACAAGCGCCTTGCGAAGGCGTGCGCTCAGAAGGTCGATCGCCATCACCGTCGCAACGACGATGATCACCTGGGCAGCGGTCTCAGCATAGTGGAAGCTGCGGATGCTTTCATAGAGCGTCTGACCGATTCCACCGGCCCCGACGATGCCGAGCGTTGTCGCCGAACGCACATTGGTTTCGAGACGGTAAAGCGTCAGCGAGCTCCACAGGGGTGCCACCTGGGGAATAACCCCAAAGATCACCTCCTGGATACGTCCGGCGCCCGTTGCTCTGATGCCTTCAACTGGCCGCGGATCGATCGACTCCACGGCCTCCGAAAATAACTTCGCGAACACGCCGAGATTATGTACGGCCAGCGCCATGACGCCGGCGAACGGACCGAGGCCGACCGCGACCACGAACATCAGGGCGAACACGATCTCGTTGATGGCGCGACACGCGTCCATCAACCGGCGTACCGGCTGCACGACCCAGGCAGGGCAGACGTTGGCGGCGCTCAGAATCGAGAAAGGCATGCCGAATAAGACCGCCAGCGCCGTTCCCCAGGCAGCGATCTGGAGGGTCACCACCATGTCGGCGAGGTAGCTGTCCCAATCATGGAAATTCGGTCGCAGGAAAGCTGAGCCGAATTCCGCCATGTTGCGCCAGTCGTGGATGAGATCGACGGCGCGATACATTTCGGCCGGCGTCCAGGCCCAGGCCAGCACGGCGACGATCACCAACCAGAACAGCCACCCGCTCAGCCGTCGCGTCAACGGATGCCGCGGCACTGCCAGAGCCGCACTTGCTTTGTCCTGCGCGGGTGCGGCCGCGACGTCTGCCACCTCCGCTGCCATGCGGTCGTCAGTTCGTACGGGCGTACATCGCGGCGAACTCGGCGATCGTGCGACTCATGTCGTCCTGACGCCCGGCCGTTTCAGCCTCGATAAATGCCGCGATACGGCTGCGGAACGGATTGGCCTCCGCCCTCTTTTCCAATTCGTCGAGCTTGGCGAGTTGGGCCTGGATCACGGCTATCTCCTTCGCCTTTTGATCGTCGGAGAGCTTTGCGTCACCCTTGACCTTAAGAAGGTCCCTGTTCGCTTCGAGCTTGCGGGTCGAAAGCAACTGATCGTCCGAAGAGGGATGAAATGGCGACCAGACGAGGTTTGCGAGGATTTCCCGAGCGGTTTTGATCTCCGCATCGGTGCCGACATGGCCATAGTTCATAAGCGATGTGTATAGCTTGCCCTTGACGGCTGGATCGAGGTCCTTGCGCCACATCAGTGGATCGAGTGGAATGAGCGGCGATGTCCAGATTATTTTGATCTTTTCTCGCGCGTCCGGGGCGGTCGTGGCGATGCGCTGCAAATCTTCGCTGTTGTTGGTCGCTGCGCTGACCTGGCGATTCGCGACCGCCATCGCATTAGCCTGGTGATTGGCGTTACGAACGGTCTTGAAGCAGGATTTCGGGTCGATGTTGCGAGCGGCGAAAATATAGGACGTCGGCACCAGGAAGCCGGAGGTCGAATTGGGGTCGCCGATGCCGAAATCCAGCGATTTGTCGCACTTGAGAATGTCATCGAGCGTCGCGAACGGACTGTCGCGGTGGACTATGACATGAGAGTAGTACCCGATGTTGCCGTTGCGGGAGACGATTTGGGCGAACACCTCCCCGCCGGCACGGTCAGCGGCCTCCATGCCGGATTTGTTGCCGAACCAGGCCACTTGCACCTTATTGAAGCGCATGACCTCGATTACGCCAGCGTAGTCGGTCGAATAGAATCCGTTGATCTTGAATCCGGTCGATTTCGCGATCGCTTGCAGGAACGGCTCCCAGTTTTTCTTCTGGTTCACCGAGGCCTCGGTGGAGATTACCCCAAAATTGATCTCGACCGGCGTCTGGGCAGCTGTCGAAGCCGAGGCGATCAACGACAGGAGGGCGGCTTTAATGAGGAATAGCTTTCTTAACATGTTTCGGGTCCTTTGTATCCGTTGAAAACCGATTCGGGACAAACCACGCCTTAAACGCTCAACGTTTCTGCTCCGCTGGGTGCCCATGCGTGCCCCGCGGCCGCTGCTGCGTCGGCAGGAGGGCGGCAAACGCGCGCCATTGTTGCGACGGTGGCTTGCGCCTGCGCGACGCCCGCTGGTTCAAGCGAAGGCACAAACAGGTCCTCATTGTCGGCGCCGTATATCGAGGTCAGCAACGCGGACGTCAGCTCGCTTGACGGGCCATCATAAACGACCTCGCCAGATCGGAGGGCGATGGTGCGCGGGCAATAGCGGAGCGCGTACTCGACCTGATGCAATGACACCAGCACGGTGATGCGGTCGCTTCGATTGAGGTCGGCAAGGATATCCATGATGCGGCGCGCCGCACCCGGATCGAGCGAGGCGATCGGCTCGTCGGCGATCAATAACTCGGCGCGCTGCACCAGTGTGCGGGCGATAGCGGCCCGCTGCTGCTGTCCGCCCGACAGGTCGGCCCCTCTTTTGAGCGCATGATCCGCAATCCCGACGCGAACAAGCGCTCGCATGGCGCGGCGCTTGTCTACCGTGGTGAATCGGCCTATCGCGCCGTGAAAAAACGACACTTGCCCAAGCAGCCCAAGGCAGACATTGGTAAGGACGGAAAGCCTGGGCACCAGATTGAATTGCTGAAACACGACGCCAACGCGCACGCGCAAGCGTTTCGCGGCGCGCGTGATGCGACCGCGCCGTTGCATCAGCTGGCCGAACAGGACGATCTCCCCAGCTGGGGCACCCGAATTGTCGCTCGTAGCGGGTTGATCGATCGGCACAAGACCGGCGATCGCACGGACCAACGTGGATTTGCCGCTGCCTGAGGCGCCGATCAGAGCGACCATTTCGCCGCGCCTCAACGAGAAAGAGACATTGCGCAGGATCGGGCGGCGCCGGTCATAAGACTTCGAAACCCGCCGAACCTCAACCACGCCTTCCGACATTGCGGGTGGCCCGTCGCACATGCTGTTCGGCTAACAGGCGCATGTGACAGTGCGATGAATGCGGCGAGAGATTGGGAATATACTCTCAGATGCGACCGGCTCAGTGCAGATGCACACCAAACTCAGAAGCACACCCAAACTAAGAAATTGCATTGTGAGTCAACACGGTGAATCGAGCGCCGGGGTTATCCTGACGCAACAAGGCGAGCCGATCGATCGCAATTGGACAGTATCCGTGACTGCATGCGAAATGATGTTGCAAATACGCCAGCACAGGTTCCTGGCATTCGGCGGAGAGCGCGCCGGTCAGCGTCATGTGAAAGCGGAAATCCTCGAAGACGTACGGGTATCCCCAGCGCTCGACGTGCCCGAGCTGCCGCGCCGTGAGACCAGCCGCCAAGCGCTTGCTGCGGTCGGCGCTGGTCAGGGGCGCCCGGAAACCATCGAAATGCTTCACGCATGACGCCGCAAGCCGGCCAAGCTCGGCACAAACGGCTGCAGGCACGATCGCCACGAAACGCTGCAACCGACAGACCGTCGGTTCGAAAGCCGCAGCAATGGCGATCGTGCGCGAGAATTCGACAAACTCGCCGATCAACTCCGCCTCAGTTCGTTCTGCCGCGAGGCGAAACGGAGCTTTCAAGGTGGCGTGGAAGCCATAGCAGCGCGGCTCACGTGTCAATTCGCGCCACGCGCCAGCATCGACCGGCAGCGCCTCAAGCGTGGCGATGTCGGCGCCCGTAAAACAATCATAGCCGAGCACGGCCGCGCCGAAGCGATACAACGCCGTGTCCGGGTCCGGAACGAAGTAAATGGCGTATCGCGGATCCATCATGATTATCGACCTCGGCTGAGTTGCCGCCGTCAATGGCTGCAATGGATGCGCGCTGCCTCCGTGAGATACACGACCCGTCCCGCAACGATCGTAGCAACCACATGGGGTCTTCCGCCGGCTGCCTCGACGAGAATCAAATCGGCACGCCGCCTCCCCGCAATGACACCGCGATCGGTGAGACCGACGGCCGCGGCCGGGATTTCCGACACCAGTGCCCATGCCTTTTCGATCGTCGTGACGCCGTCCGCGGCAAGGCGGAAGGCCGCAATCAGCGGCGCCGGATAATAATAGTCCGACGCCAAAATCGAGCACAGTCCGCGCGCGATCATGTCCTTGGCGTCGATCCAGCCGATATGACTGCCGCCACGGACCACGTTAGGTGCGCCGAGCACGATGTGGTCGCCGGCACTGGCTGCCTCTTGTGCGGTTTCGATCGTGGTGGGAAATTCCGCCAGCCGGCAGCCCATGGACCGATACCAGCGGCGCTGCTCCGGGCTGATGTCATCATGAGACAATAATGGAACGCCGTTCGCGCTCGCGGCCGCTGAGAGTCGTGCGATCGAGCCGGGCACCTCGTCAGCACGCCGCGCGATACGCGAGACCAACTCCTGGAATGCGTCATGCGAGATGCCCGACCGCTGGGCCATCTCAGCGATCTTTGCCGGCCGGACTGGCGCGTTGCCTTTCATGGCTGGCATGTGATTGTTGAACGCCAGCACGCCAATGCGGCGCGAGCGGATCCAGTCGATGATTTCATCCTCCGCGTCGAGATTGAAGGTCTCGTGGCGCAGATGGAATTTGGTGTCTGCGCCGAGTCGCGGCCGCAGTTCCTCCATTGCGGCGAGGATTGCCCGTGCGCTGCCGGCGCTGCGTAACCCGGGCTCCCACGACCACGTCACGCCGTGAAACACTGTCGTGATCCCGTTGGCGATTACCTGCCGATCGGTATCGAATAGCGCAATATCCATGGCGAAATGGACGCCTGGGCGCGGCATCAACTGGCGCTCGAATGCGTCGCCATGAATATCGACGATGCCGGGCAGGACCATGAGGCCGCGCGCGTCGATTCTCGCCGCGGAACCGCTCCCGCCGCCGATCACGCCATCGCGAGCGCAGACGGTTGTCTCCTCGAACCTGTCCCCGACGAGGACACGCGCACCTTCAATACGGATGTCCATCATAAATCCCGCGCGACTGATTTAGCTTTCCACCACCAATTCAACGCGATCTGGCGCGAACCGGGTGCGCGAGGTCAACACCGGCTCCCCGGACGTCAACACGTCGACGCTGTCGACCAGGAGCAATGGCCGACCCGGCACTGTGTGCAGCCGCTGAGCATCGAGCGCGTCGGCGGACGCCGCAGAAATACGTGTGGATTGCCGCCGGTAGTCCCGGATACCAAAGTGGGCGAGGGTCGCCGTCATGCCGCGATTTGATCGGTAGACCTGCACGATACCAGGCAGGCGTTTGGCCGGCAGCCAAGTCGTTGCGGCGCAAATCGGTAATCCATCGGCGCTGCGCAGGATTTCGAGCCGGACCACCAACTCGCCGACCGCTATGTGTAGACGCTGCGCGACGGCGTCGGATGCCGGCTCTTCGCCGTCGGCGATCAGTCGCCCGCCGACCTCACGTCCGGCGCTGCCGACAATTTCAGAGAATCGCGTCCGCCTCCTGATCGGATAGGCAATTCGGCGGCGTTCGACAAAGGTGCCGCTGCCACGTTCTGCGCGCACCAGGCCACGTAGGGCAAGCTCGGCGAGCGCACGGCGCACCGTGTGACGGTTGACATCGAAGCGCTGCGCGATCTCCACCTCCCCGGGCAGCCGCTCACCGACCGCATAGATGCCCGCGATGATCTCGTGTTCGACATCGTCCGCTATCCGGCGCCACAAGGTAACGCCCTTCAGGGTGCGATCGCTCGAAGCCTTCAGCATGGCAAGTAGGTCTTGTTGACTCGGTATCATAGTTGTCTATTATATTAGACAACTTGGCAAGGGAATTTGTCGATGGCAAACGCGCCTGCGCCTCTTGATACCGTCATCGGCCGGCGTGCCGCCATGGCAACGCTCGCGAATGCACCGGCGAGCGAAATCGCGGACGGGCTCGCAGCGCTTGGCGCCAATATCGCTTATGTGGAGCTGCGCCCGGTCGAGACGGGGCTGGTGATGCTCCAGGGCCGCATAGGCGGCGATGGCGCAGTCTTCAATCTCGGCGAGGCGACGGTGACGCGCGCGACCGTGCGTATCTCCTCCGGCGAAGTCGGCTTTTCTTATGTGTTGGGACGCGATCGCCACAAGGCGCGGCTCGCGGCGCTGTGCGATGCCCTGTGGCAGAATCCGTCATCGCGCGAGTCGGTGGAGCGCCACGTCCTCGCCCCCATCAAGGCCCAGCAGGCGAGTGAACGCGCACGGCAGCGCGCGCAGACCGCGGCGACCCGCGTCGATTTCTTCACGCTGGTTCGCGGCGAGGATTGAAAAATGTTGGCGCCCGCCTTTGCTGATCCGGTGCGTGCAAGTCAGGCGGTATTCCGCGCCGTTATGGACGCCATGGCGCATCCAGGCACTATCGTAGCGGCCGGCGAATTGGCGCGGGCGCCACAACCTCTCGGTCTCGCAGCCGCCGCGGTCGCGCTTACGCTGCTCGACTATGAGACACCCGTGTGGCTCGATCCTGCCCTGGCGCAATCCCCCGACATCGCGGCTTGGCTCACGTTCCATACCGGTGCCCCGCTGACGGACGATCTACGTCAAGCGGATTTCGGGATCATAGCCGATCCGCCGCGGATGCCGCCGTTCGAAGAGTTTTCGGTAGGCAGCATGGAATATCCGGATCGCGCGGTCACGCTGGTGCTTCAGGTTGATCGCCTATCGGACAACGGCGGCTTTTGCCTATCCGGCCCCGGAATCAAGGGAAGCCGGGCGCTCTCCGCCGCACCGTTGCCAGCGGACTTCGCGATGCGCATGCGCGCCAATCGCGCCCTGTTTCCCCGTGGCCTCGATGTCATTTTCGCGTCCGATTGGATGCTGGCGGCGCTCCCGCGCACGGTTCATGTCGCCATGGAGCAGTCCTGATGTATGTGGCGGTCAAGGGCGGAGAACGCGCCATAGAAAACGCCCACGCGCTGCTGGCGGCGGTGCGCCGCGGCGATCCGTCGGTGCCGGAGCTCGGAACGGACCAGATTTCCGAGCAACTTACGCTCGCCGTTGATCGCGTGATGAGCGAAGGCTCGCTCTATGATCGCGAACTCGCTGCACTCGCCATCAAACAGGCGCGTGGTGATCTGATCGAGGCGATCTTTCTGGTGCGCGCCTATCGCACCACTTTGCCGCGGTTTGGCACCGCCGCGCCGCTCGACACCGCCGTCATGGACGTCAGGCGACGGATTTCCGCAACCTTCAAGGACCTACCGGGCGGTCAGGTGCTGGGACCGACCTTTGATTATACGTACAGGCTGCTGGATCACGGGCTTGCAGGGCCGGCAACCGAGGTCAGTTCATTCCCCCCAGAAGGACCGAAAAAATCGGGCCGCACTGACGGGCCGGGAAGGGGTGATAGCCCCTCCATTTGCAGGGGAGGGTTGCCAGATGCTGCATCTCCACAGGCTCCCTGCGAGATCGCCGCTTTTCCTCGCGTCACCGATCTCCTCGCGAACGACGATCTGATTGAGCCGTCCCCCATCTCGGAAGCGCGAGCCGGCGATCTCACCCGTGAGCCGTTGTCGTTTCCGGCCGGGCGCGACATGCGGCTGCAGAATCTCGCGCGCGGCGATGAAGGATTTCTACTGGCGCTCGGGTACTCAACCCAGCGCGGTTATGGCCGCACGCATCCGTTCGCAGGGGAAATCCGGTTCGGCGAGGTCGAAGTCGAGATGTTCGCGGAGGAGGTGGGCTTCGCCGTTCCACTGGGGCACATCGCCGTTACGGAATGCCAATCGATCAACCAGTTCAGGGGTACGGCGACGCAAGCTCCGCGCTTTACCCGCGGCTACGGCCTCGCATTCGGGCAAGGCGAGCGTAAGGCTATGTCAATGGCGCTGGTCGATCGTGCATTGCGGGCTCAGGAGTTGGGTGAGGAGACCAAGGCGCCGGCCCAGGACGAGGAATTTGTCCTGTCGCATTCCGATAATGTGCAGGCCACGGGCTTCGTGGAGCATTTGAAATTGCCGCACTATGTCGACTTCCAATCCGAGCTCGGACTGGTGCGGCGATTGCGCGAGAGCTTTGCCCCCTCAAACGGAGGCGAGAGGGGCGCGGGCACCGTGGAGGCGGCGGAATGAACGGGCCTGTCTACAACTTCGCGTATCTCGACGAGCAGACCAAGCGGATGATCCGACGCGCTATCCTCAAGGCGATCGCGATACCCGGTTATCAGGTGCCGTTCGCGAGCCGTGAGATGCCGATGCCCTACGGTTGGGGCACGGGCGGCGTCCAAGTCACGGCCTCGATCCTCGGGCCAGACGACATCCTCAAGGTGATCGACCAGGGTTCCGACGACACCACCAACGCGGTGTCGATCCGAAAGTTTTTCGTGAAGACCGCAGGCGTGCGCACAACGACCGCAACAGTCGAAGCGACCGTGATTCAGACCCGCCACCGCATTCCCGAGACCGCCCTTCACGAGGGCCAGACCCTGGTGTTCCAGGTGCCGATACCGGAGCCCCTGCGTTTTCTCGAGCCGCGTGAGACCGAAACGCGCCGCATGCATGCCCTGCAGGAATACGGACTGATGCACGTGAAGCTCTACGAGGACATCAGCCGTCATGGTGAGATCGCCACCAGCTATGCCTATCCGGTCAAAGTTGACGGCCGCTATGTGATGGATCCTTCGCCGACACCCAAATTCGACAATCCGAAAATGAACGACTGCCCGGCTTTGCAACTGTTCGGCGCCGGGCGTGAGAAGCGCATCTACGCCATTCCGCCCTACACTCAGGTAGTGTCGCTGGATTTCGAGGATCATCCGTTCGTGCGGTACCGGTTCGACGGCACCTGCGCGTTATGCGGCGCGACCGACAGCTATCTGGATGAGGTGATTACCGACGACCGCGGCTCCCGCATGTTTGTGTGCTCCGACACCGACCATTGCGCGACACGGAGCACGCGTGGGCACGGTGCTCCTTCTCTCTCCCCACAAGATGGAGAGGAGAAGAATGATCTGCGAGCTGGTCCGGGGGCGACACCATGATCGATGCTGAAGACCACGCTCTTTTGCAAGCGGAGGCGCTGACCAAATGGTATGGCCAGCAACTCGGCTGTCGCAACATCTCATTCGAGCTATATCCTGGCGAGGTGATGGCGGTGGTCGGCGAATCGGGCTCCGGCAAGACGACCCTGCTCCAGCTTCTGTCCGGCCAGCTTGCGCCTTCGGCCGGTCATGTGTTTTATCGCATGCGCGACGAGGTCATGCGCGACCTCATGTCTCTAAGCGAAGCCGAGCGTCGCTTCTTGTTTCGCACCGATTGGGGCTATGTACACCAAGAGCCCGCTCTCGGCCTGCGGATGGCGGTATCGGGCGGCGCCAATGTAGGCGAGCGGCTGATGGCCGTGGGATGGCGGCACTACGGCCGCATCCGCGGGGCCGCGAGGAACTGGTTCGATCGCGTCGAGATTGCTTGCGATCGCATCGATGACCCGCCGACGACCTACTCGGGCGGCATGCGCCAACGCCTGCAGATCGCCCGCAACCTTGTGACCAATCCCCGCCTCGTCTTCATGGATGAGCCGACCGGCGGTCTCGATGTGTCGGTCCAGGCGCGGCTTTTGGATCTCGTCCGCAGACTGGTCAGCGAATTGCGTCTTGCC
>DATGCX010000453.1:0-37105 GCA_035311445.1 Xanthobacteraceae bacterium
CAGTCTCGATGACTTCAAGGCGAAGGTGAAATCGTCAATGCTCTCCTTGCAGCGCAACTCTCAAAAAGTGCGATCCTTCTTCAACAAGCCGTCCCTCAAATACGCCGCTTGAGTCTACATACTTATGTACTTATTAATAGAGGTGCGAGTAATGGATGCAGCGTCTGCCCTCACCGCCATCCCGAATGGGCTTCGGGATGAGCTTCTAAACGAATATCGCTCAATCATTCAGAATTATTCTGAGCATCGCTGGTCGCCTGCCGAACTTAGTGCAGGAAGATTCTGCGAAGTCGTTTATTCCATTTTGAGCGGATACGGCAGCGGATCGTATCCACCAAAGGCCTCAAAGCCAGATGATTTCGTGAATGCGTGCCGAAGACTAGAATCGAATAAACATGTGCCAAGGAGTTTTCAAATCTTAATACCACGGACACTGCCATCTCTGTACGAGGTGCGTAACAATCGTGGGGTAGGCCATGTTGGCAGCGATGTAGATTCCAACCATATGGATTCTACGTTTGTCGTATCCGCCAGCAACTGGATTCTAGCTGAATTGGTCAGGGTTTTTCACAATTTGTCGATTGAAGAGGCTCAGCAACTCGTCGATGCTATCGCCGAACGGCGCGTCCCGCTTATCTGGCACGGAAGGGACGTAAAGCGCGTGCTTGATCCCAAAATTGAGGCAAAAGGTCAGCTTCTACTTTTGCTCGCGAGCTCGCCGGGTAGAATCGACGCGAAGGACTTGCGTGCCTGGACAGAATACAAGAACGTTACGAGATTTATGGACCTCCTAAAGGAGCTTCACAAGGCGCGGCTAATTGAATTTTACGAGGCTGAATCAAAAGTCGAAATATTGCCGCCGGGCAGCTTACTGGCCTCGAAGATTTCCGACCGGTACCGGCCGAATTTCCTAAAGGCCGGCTAGAACGTCGAAAAGTAATGATTAGGTGAAACCAAGCGCGGCGTACCCCGAGAGGTTGGGGACAGGTATTGATATTCGACAAGACTGGTGTCACCTTCCCTCGATGAACGCTCCGAAACGCCTCATCGAAGTCGACGAACGGACCGCAGTCGCTCGCCAGAGCGGCAGAGCGGAGGCTATCAGTTCCCGACCTCCTCGCCGAAATGGCGACACTTGCAACCTCGGCGGAGGTGCTGTCCGCGGATGACGTCGCCGAGCTTGATCGTCGGTGGGCGGCGATCGAAGAGGGCGAGCCGACTATCTCGAACGATGCTGTCGTCCGATGGCTCCGCACATGGGGATCGCCAGCATTCAAATCATGGCATGACCGGTGAAGCTCGAATGGTCGGTGACTTGCCGAACATGCGCAATCTGAGGTCCTGGAGGAAGACGCGCAGCGTTTGACCGAATTCAAGCGCACCCGCGAAGGGTGCCCAGGGAGGAGGTCAAAAGCTGGCTGCAAAGTTGGGATAGGCCCGACGAGCTTCCCGCGCCCAAACTCCGCAAGCCGTGAAGCTGATCGTCTCGGGCGGCAGCTGCCGACTCTCGCCCTACACCGCCGCCACCGCGCTGACCTCGATCAGGAAGTCCTCCCGTACCAGCCGATCGATCACGAGCAGCGTGTTGGGCGGATAGGTGCCGCCGGCGAACAAGCGCGGGAACTCGCGCGTCCTATATTGCATGAATTTCGGGATGTCCTGCGCGTGCACCAGATAGGTCGTGAACTCGACGACGTTGGCGAAGCTTGCGCCTTGCGAGGCGAGTGCGGCGCCGACATTGGCGAAGACCTGGACGCATTGCGCGTCGAAGTCGGTTGGCGTCTTGCCGTCGTGGTCAATGCCGACTTGCCCGGCGATGAACAGGAATTCCGACGCTTTGACACGCGTGATGTGTGAATATTGCCCAAGCGGCTTACCAAGGCTGTCGGGGTTAAACATCTGGATGTTGGGCATAGACGCTCCACGATGATCAATGGGCGGATCGCAAACGGCTGCTCTGCTGCGCACATTAACAAAGTAGAAGCCGTCCGCGGGTGAAGTCTCGCCAATGTTGATCGATTTCAGCGCTTCCCTCGGCCCAGGAGATCCGCAATCCTGGTGGTATGAAGGATCGGTCGCGCCATCAATCGCTCGCGGCTGCACCGCGGCTGGCTGTCTCATTTAAGCAGCTACCTACAGCGAATCCGATCGGGATCCGCTCTAGTGGAGCGCGCCAACTGAATTGAAGTCTGCAAGACATGCGCCTTCGTAGGGGCGGCCCTTGTGGCCGCCCGGCAGGCAACAGCCTGCGGCAGCGGGCGGGCACAAGGCCCGCCCCTACGCAATGCGCTTCCCCTTCAATTTTGATGAAGCACGTGACTGGACCTACTGTCGCTTGAAGCTCCAAAGCTGGTTTGGCTCCGCATCGCCACAAGTCCAGCTCTGCAGCGGCGCGCCGCTTGCCGTTGAGCCGTAGCGAATGTCCAGGCACAGGCCGCTTGTCCCTACAAGTTTCGCAAAGTTGCCCTTCTGCTCGATCTTCCAGACCTGATTGGCTCCGCCATCGCATGGCGCGAGCTTGACGAGATCGCCTGGCTGGCCGCCATTGGCGTCGACGCAGAGGCCGGCGATGGTCAAGCGCGTCCTCGCCTGATCGTAGCTAAAAGTCTGGGCGGGCGCGTTATTGCATTCCGACATTTGCAACTGCTGGTCCCGGACGAATTCGCGATTAGGAACTTCAGCGCACTTGCCTCCGCCTTGAGGCGAGATTTGCAACGTCGTTTGGTACTCCTGCGCGGCGGCCGCAGCCGCAAAGGACAACACGCATACGGCGATTCCTCCCTTTGTCCACCGAGGCGCGATCGACATGACACTCCCCTTCACCTAAATGCGGGGCGCAATCTACCCAAATGTCGTGAGCACGGTCAATTTTTCCTGTGGGTACCGAAACGATGTTGAATCATCGGCGCAGGCTCAGTTCCGACGCAGCAAACGTACCTTCAAGGTACGACGCCGCCTCCAGGCCGGCGATGCGTCCGAACACCAGCGAGCGCAGAACCGAAACCGCATTCGGGGCTGTTCCGTAGAAATGCCCAGTGACCTCTCCGGCCGCGTACAGGCCCGCGAGCGGTCCGTCGTTGCCGAGCACCTCGGCTTTCGCATTGGTTGCGAGGCCGCCGAAGGTGTAAGCGACGGCGCCAATCAGGGGATAGGCCAGAAATGGCGGCTCGACGATGGCGCGCGCCCAGTTGGACTTCGCCGGATGAAGCCGGCCGCTTGTTGCCAGCCCATCGCATCGTGTCGCATCGAAACAGGCCGGATCGCCGACTATCGCTGCATTGTAGTGCGCAACAGTCTCGATCAAGCGTAACGGATCGATCCCGATCAGGCGCGCAAGCTGGTCAAGGGTTTCGGCCTGATAGGGCGGCACTTCCGATCGGATCGCGCGCTCGAAGTGGGCGATGTCGAACAGCCGACCGTCGAGGATTGCGTAGGCTTTGCACCCCGGTGTCTTGAAATGAATCGTTCGTGCGAACCGTTCCCACGTTTCGTGCACGAGCCCGCCGCCCTCGTCGAAAAACCGTCGGCCGCTCTGATCTACGACAATTCCGTACGGATAAACCAGCACGACGGGGGCTGCGTTCTCGGCTCGCGGATCGGTGGGCTCGGCATGCATGCCGTTCCAGTCTCCGGACGTCCGCGCACCATGCTCAATGGCGATTCGAATGCCGTCGCCGGTGTTGTGGTGCGCACACGGAGCCAACAGCCTGATGTTTTCGCCGCCTGGGCCAAAATATTTGCGCATCATGTCGCGGTCGGCCTGAAAGCCACCCGTCGCCAGGACGACGGCGTCGGCTGGGATCGTTTCTATGGCGCCGTCGCCTGACTCGATGACAAGTCCGCTTACCCGCCCAAGCTCCGCCATAACGAGCCGCCGAGCCACGCCCCCATATTTAACCACGACGCCCAGGCGTTTTGCGGCGCGCGACAGCGCGTTGATGATGGCGCGTCCTCCGCCGACCGGCTGAATCCGGCGCGGACCTGCGCTGAGATAATAGACGGGCGAGCAGAATTCGACGCCGTGGGTCTGGAGCCACCCGACCGTAGCAGTTGCGTTATTCGCAAGCGCCCGAAAGTAAAGCTGATCGCCATACCCGTTCGAGGCCTGCAGCATATCGCGCTCGAGATCGGGCGCAATGCGATCCGGCGCATCAAGTCGCATGTACGATGGGCTCCAAAGCGTGTTGCCGCCGGCCGATTCTTCGCTGGCCTTTTCTACCAACGTGATATCGACAGCGACATCGCGCTGGCGCGCGGCCTCGGCCGCTGAAAGCGCGGCGGAAAGACCTGCAGCGCCGTGGCCTGCGACGACCAGACGACGAGGTGCGTTGCTCATATTGTTCAGCTTTTGGTTCCAGCGAATTGCCGATTCCACCGCAAAGCCTACCGTCCGTCAACGGGAGCGCCGGCCTGGTCGCTCGCTTCAACGAATCTGAAGTGATCGGACTGGCAGGAGGCGATAACAATGAAATCGCCCCGACGGAAGAAAGATGTAGGGGCGCCCCTTGTGGTCGCCCCTGTTGCTGGATGCGACGATGGGGCGACCACAAGGGTTGGCCCTACACCGGGCCGCGCGCAGGCATGACGTTCTCGACGGCACGCGCTTTTTGGCGTCTACTGTTTCGCAATTTGCAATTCCCCGCAGAGCGGTGGCTTTGCGGGAACCTTTGGGGAGGACCGCATGAGTTTTCGCGCTTCGCTCGGCGCGGCGGCGCTGACGGGGGTGTTGTTCGCGGCACTTGTGATCACGACGGGTGCGCGCGCATTCGACGAAAGCAGATATCCGGCGTTTTCCGGGATATGGCGCAAGCCGGTCGGGATCGGCAATCAATGGGATCAGACAAAGCCGCTCGGCCGCGCCCAGGAGCCACCGTTCACACCTGAATATCAGGCGATCTTCGAGGCGAGTCTTGCAGACCAGAAGGCCGGCGGCCAGGGAAATGACGCGCCTTCGCGCTGCGTACCATTCGCGCTGCCGCGGGTTATGACCGTGGTGTTCGACATGGAAATCGTCGTCACGCCCGCGACCACCTACATGCTGTTTGCCCACTCGATGCCGCGGCGCGTCATGACCGACGAACGCGAGTGGCCGAAGGAGATCGAGCCAACCTTCCTCGGTTATTCGATCGGCAAATGGATCGATACCGACGGCGACGGCCGCTATGACGTGCTGGAGATCGAGACGCGCGGCCTGAAGGGCCCACGCACCTACGAAGGCACCGGCATGCCGTTTCATGCGGATAATGAAACCGTGGTGAAGGAGCGGCTGTTCCTGGACAAGGGCAACCCCAACGCGCTCAACGACGAGATCACCGTTTTCGACCACGCTTTGACGCGGCCCTGGACGGTCACGAAGCGATATCGCCGCGACTCCAACGCGGTCCGGCTGGAATACAACTGCTCCGAGGACAACCACCACGTCCTGATCGGCGGCCAGGATTATTTCCTGAGCGGGGATGACATGCTAATGCCGTCCAAGAAGAACCAGCCGCCGCCAGACCTGCGCTATTTCGCGCCGCGGAAGTGAGGGCGCGCTTCTCCCTCTCCCCGCTTGCGGGGAGAGGGTCGGGGTGAGGGGGCTTTTCCACAAGCTCAGTCCTGCGAGTCAGAGCCTGTGGCGAGGCCCCCTCACCCGGAATGAGCGCAAAGACGCGCTCATTTCGACCTCTCCCCGCGAGCGGGGGGTAAAAGAAGCCCCTCACCTCAGTGGCACCATCGCGGTGACATCGACCTCAACCATCATGCCGGGCCATGCGAGTTGCACGATGTTAAGAAGCGTATGGGCCGGCGGTGGTGTCGTGCCGAAAACCTCAGAGCGGCATCTGCCGTAATCGGCCTGGAAACGCATATCGGTGACGTAGCTGACGATCTTAACGACATCCGCGAACCCGGCGCCGTTCTTTTCCAGCGCACGCCCGATCTTGTCGTAAGCATATTTGCACTGGGCAACGAAATCGTCCTTGTGGCGGATCTCGCCCGGCTTGCCGTTTTCGTCCTCGGCGCCGACGCCGGCCAGGAAGATCATCTTGGCGGGTCCCGAAAAGCTCACGGTGACGGCTTCGGAGAAGCGGCCCCTGGCCCATTCGGAGTAATTGTAGTTCTTCTTTTCGAAGGTCGGTGACGTCTGTGCCGAAGCAGTCGCCGCAAACACGAGGATCGCTGTGGCGAGCGATGCGGCGAATATTGCTGTTCTTGTCATGGCAGGGCTCCATCTGGAATACAGTCCAGCGAAATGTACCGCAATTCAAGGAGACGACCACTTGCATTACGATGACAACCTGACGGCCGAGCGGCCCACTTTCGTGACTCATCTGGAATGTGCCTATACGGGCGAGCGCCACAGCGCGGACGAGGTGCACAACCTCTCCCGCGCCGGCAAGCCGCTGCTGGTGCGCTACGATCTCGCCGCGGTCGCCAAGGCGCTGAGCAAGGAGGCTTTGGCGCGGCGCTCGCCCGATCTGTGGCGTTACCGCGAGCTGCTGCCGGTCCGCCGTGTCCAGGACATCGTCAGCCTGGGCGAAACGATGACCCCGCTGATCGGACTGCCGCGGCTCGCCGCAAAGCTCGGCGGCGCCGAGCTGCTTGTCAAGGACGAAGGACGCCTGCCGACCGGCTCATTCAAGGCGCGCGGCCTCGTGATGGCGGTGTCGATGGCCAAGGCCTTCGGCATCAAGCGCATGGCGATGCCGACCAACGGCAATGCAGGCGCCGCGCTCGCGGCCTATGCGACCCGCACCGGCATCAAGACCACAATCTTCTGTCCGGAAGATACGCCGGAAGTGAACGTCAGCGAGATCGAGCTGCAAGGTGCCACGGTCTACCGGGTCAACGGCCTGATCGATGACTGCGGCAAGATCGTCGCTGCCGGAAAGGCGAAGGTCGGATGGTTCGACGTGTCAACCCTGAAGGAGCCGTATCGCATCGAAGGCAAGAAGACCATGGGATTGGAACTGGCCGAGCAACTGGGCTGGGAGCTGCCAGATGTGATCTTTTATCCGACCGGCGGCGGCACCGGCCTGATCGGAATGTGGAAAGCCTTTGCGGAACTCGAAGCCATCGACTTCATCGGCGCCAAGCGCCCCCGCATGATCGCCGTGCAGGCCGAGGGGTGCGCCCCGATGGTGCGTGCATTCGAGGCGGGCCTAGAGCATGCGCCGCGCTTCGAGAATGCTCACACCATTGCGAGCGGCATCCGGGTTCCGCAGGCGATCGGAGATTTTCTGATCCTGCGCGCCGTGCGCGAAAGCGGCGGCTTCGCGGTCGCTGTGAGCGATGACGCCATTACGGTCGCCGTCGATGAGGTCGCCCGAGGGGAAGGCCTCCTGCTGTGCCCGGAAGGCGCCGCCACCTATGCGGCGTACAAGCAGAGCCTTGTGGATGGTCGCGTGGGGCGCCATGAGCGCGCCGTGCTGTTCAATTGCGCGAGCGGTCTCAAATACCCTCTGCCGCCGGTGCACCGCACGCTCGACATGCACAAGGAGATCGATTTCTCCGCGTTGTGAGAGTGGAACCACCGCAGTGCCGCAGTCGAACGAGTGTTCATCTGTCGTTCATCATTGGGTAAAGAACGAAATAGGGGGAACGAATAGGCCATATGTTTGTTAACGGCGGTAGTGTCGGCAGAAGGAGATGCAAATGAGAAAATTGCCGCTGATCGTCGCTGCTGCGAGCGCCTTGTGGGCTGTTCCGGCATTCGCCGGACAGGTAGGCGCCGCTGCCAATACGGAACCTGTGGTCACGCCCGTTCAGTTGGACTTCTGCATCGGGCCTGACTGCCGCCGCGACCGCTACTATGATCGCGAGTGGCGATATCGCGACCGCGGGTGCCGCGACGTGACCATCCGCGAGCGACGCGGTGATGAGGTCATTGTTCGCCACGAGCGTCGCTGCGACTAATCGATATGAGCTCAAGGAAAATCGCCCCCCGTAGCGGGGGGCGATTTTTATTTTGCGTATTCGCCAACGCGCGTCACTGGGCTTGTAGCACCCAAGTCGGGGCACGCGATTTAATGGTTGCTACTCGTTTCGCTGCACCCGACGCACCAGGTAATCGAAATTGATGACGAACTGTTCGGGCTGAGAGATTTCCCGCTTGAGTTTCTCAATGTCTTCGCGCGGCGCCTCGGGAGCGGGATCGCCGGCCGCTTCGGTGATCATCTGCACCATGGCGGCGTTCTCCAGCATGATCACGGTGATCACCGCCTCCTCGATCGAGGCGCCGGCAACGGCGACCCCGTGGTTTTTGAGCAGCACCGCGCGGTGCGGTCCAAGCGCGGTCGCGACGCCCTTTCCCATGGCCTGGGTGCGGATGAGCGCGATGGTGTCGTCGTAGAAACCGAGCGCCTCGAAGAACAGCGCGCTCGGCTGGCCATAGCACCTCAGCGGACGCCCGCTCGCCGACAGCGCCACGCAATACGGCGGATGGGTATGAATCACACAGCACACATCGGGCCGCGCCTTGAAGATTTCCGAGTGAATAAAGACCTCGCTGTGGCGTCGCGACTTGCCGGCCACGACGTTGCCGTCGAGATCGATGATGAGAATGTTCTCGATGGTGAGTTCGTCAAGCCCGACGCTGTGCGGCTTCATGAAGAACAATGAGGGATCGTCGGGCAACCGCATCGAAATGTGACCGCGCGTAAAATCATCCTGCCCTTCGGCGACCAGCACCTTGCCGGCCAGGATGAGTCTTTGTTTGATGTCGTCATGAGTCATTGCGATGGGTCCTGGGGTTGGCGGCGTCGCGGTGTGGGTAACGGTGGCTGGCGCGGCACGCAAGGGCCGACGGCCGGTACCCGCATCAGATGGTCATTAGCCGGACGGCATCACTTAGGCGTTGGACGTTTTTCGCGCTTCCGAATTGTACTCGACACCCTCTTCGATGCGCTGACTCAGATAGGTTTGAAGTTCGCTCCAAGTGCATGAGTTGGGCAGACTATCCTTGCTGATCAGAATGCCTCGAAGGCCGGCGAAGGTCGTCCGCCGTCGCAGAAATAGCCACATACCCTCCTCGAATTCGACGAGCTGCTCGAACGTTGACCAACGTCGGATTGCGCCCGCGGATTGTTCGTCGAACCACAAGTGGGATTTCCGGCCCTCCAGCAGGAATTCGTTATCGGAGTAGAATTCACTATAGAAGCGCTGGAAAGATAAGCTCACCAAGCGTCGAACGGCAATACGAAAGCCGGCCAAGAGACCCAAGAAAGTGACCAGGAAAGTTACGACTGGTAAGAGTGCGCCGCTGCCGACGCGTTGGGTCGCGTCCAAAGCGCGATCGACAACAAGTGCAGGCTGCAAGGAGAGCCACCCGGACAATGCTATGATCAATGCACCGACAATGAACCGCAGGATATCCCGCATAAAGAATGCAATAGCACGTTTCCACCAGCTCTTTTTTTTGTGGAGAACAGCGCGGGCGACAAAGTTGGCTGCTTGCAATGTGGCGGGGCTCACAACAAATCGATACGACACATCGGGGGGCGTCTCGACCCATTCCTGGCGTAGTAGTTTATGCGCGCCCGAAGACTCTGCCATAAGCTCTCGCTCCGTGCTCTCTCAGGCGCTGTGGTAGATTGGAACCATGACTCTGATGTCGCTGACAATCTGAATCTCACCTTTAGATCGAGTTCGGGCTTCAATGATTTCAGCGAATCACGCGGTCCCTTGCCGGGTGTCCGGCACGACTGCGGCGGCGATAAGAGCGCAGCAGGTCCAGCGGAACGTCACGTCGCCTGCGAACCGGAGCAGTCGGGAACCTAGGAGCCCAGTCCGCAGGCTGGTGCAGTTGACGAAGGCAAGGACAAACATGGACTTGGTTAGCAATCCAGCGGCTACAGTAGATGAGGACTGTGATCACGATGTTGCGAAATAGAAGAGGATAGAAGAGGAGAGAGACGCTAATCCATCGGCTGGATGCGTACCAGCCAGCCTTCGTGGTCCACGTACCAGACCGTCACCGGATCGGTCGAGTTGTCGATCCAGGTTTCGCGGTCGATGCCATACGGCTCGGGCAGCACGTATTCGGTGAAGCGCAGGATCTTCGGATCGAAGCGCAGATAGCGGCCGGAATGCATTTCGCCGGCCCAAACCTCGCCGTTCTTGTCGGTCTGGGCGGAATACATGGAAGCGTAGGGTGTCGGCAGGGGATATTCGTGGATGCGCTTCTCCTTGATGTCGAACTTGACCAGCTGGCCGCCGCGGCCACCGGCCCAATAGTTGTTGTCCAGGTCGAATTCGCCACGCGCCGGGCCGGAGCGCGGTGACGTGTCAGGTTCGAACACCTCCGCCGTCTGGGTATCCACCACCACGACGCCATCGCGCGGCCAGGCACCGCCGCCGAAATAGCGGCCGTCGCGGCTCATGGCGCTGCCATAGGTGCCGGCGAACTTCTTGAGCACATAGCTGGTCACGGGGTCGCCCGTGAGTGCCGCCACCTTGGTGACCTTGCGCTCGCGCGCCTTCCAAACGAAGCCTTCCGGATCGATCGCGTAATTGCCCCCCATCGGGGTGTTGGGAGGCTCCCGCACTTTCCAGGGGATGCGGGTGAACTCCTCGGTCTTCGGGTCGAGTCGCCAAATGCTGTGCGCCCAGTTCTCCGAACCCCAGATGATGTCGTTCTTGTCCGCATAGATCCAATGCGTGCCGGGCAGCACGCCTGCGGCCACCGGCGGGACGTGGAATTCCTTGACGGCGCCGGTCACGGGATCGAGCCGGCCGATATAGGAGCTGCGGTGGGTCGAGTACCACAGGTTGCCCTTGGAATCGCCGGTCACGTCATGGGTCGCAGGCTCGAGCCGCGGCAACTCATATTCCGTGATCACGACGCGAGTCTGGCGGCCCTGCGGGCGCGGCAGCATCACGAACTGCGGATCCTTCACGTCCGGTCCGCGCACCGACGCGAGCCATTTGACCAGGCGTGCCTCCTCGTCGCCGCCCCAGCGGCCGCGCTCGTTGATGTTGATCAGCGGCGAGCCGGCGCCGTGGGTCATGCGATAGACGATCTTGCCCCAGCCGTCCTCGTCGTAATGGTTGCGAAAGATCTGCTGATAGGAGTGGCACCAGTTGCAATTGTTGGTGAGCAGTTTCTTCTCCGCGCCGGTACCGGAGAGGCTCAACAGCCATTCCGATCCGGTCATCTGCGCAGCGATTTCCGGGAGCGGCGGCAGCGTATCCTGATCGGTGACATATTCGAGCGCGATATCGGCAAGCGCCGTCGCGCCCTTGATGTCGACTTCCTCCTTCACGAACGGGTGGAACTCGCGCGGCCGCGCAATTCGCAGCGTGTAAGTGCCGGCGTCGAGCGCCGGGAATTCATAGCGTCCGTCCGCATTGCTGTAGACCGTAGTGCGCACCGCACTCTTCTTGGCGATGAGCTGCACCATGATGCCTTCGAGCAATTCGCCATTGGTGGATTTCACCACGCCGTTCGGGCCACCGGTGAGGCGGGCGGGTTCGGAAAGGGCCGGCAGCGCGGTGAGCGCAAGTCCCAGGATTGCGATCAGTCCGGCAGCGCTGCGGATATCCTTCTCCATGATGTCCTCCCGGTGGAATCTCATCTCTCGTTGCGCGCGGCCTGTCCGCTCTCACAACGGCGCGGCCGTGAGTGTCACCCCACCCGGCGCTTCGCGCCACCCTCCCGAACACGGGGAGGAAAAGAAACACCGCCCTCTTAGCGCGCCTGGTAGCGCGGATTGACGGGTGGCGCGTCGGAATCCCAGCAGCACTTTTCGCGTACGAAGCTCACGAGATCGTTCAGGTCCGCCTCGCTGAGCGTGTATTTGTAAGCCGCCATGCCGGCCCCGCCATTGCGGATGCGGTCTTTGACGTTATCGTCGCTGACGGGCAGGCCGGACAGCAGTGTGCCGCGCTCGTAAAGCCCAGTGAGCTGCGGCGCGTTCTTGGTAAATTCGTTGTGGCAGAACCAGCACTTATAATAGAAGATTTCTCGTCCGCGTTCTGGCCCGGTCCGGGCGGCCTTACGGAACTCATAGGTTTCGAGCGAGCGCTGATAATAGTCCTTGGCGACGCGCTTCGGCACCTCTTGCGGCGTCGCCTGCTGGGCGGCGGCCGGCGAAGTGAGCGCCCAGCCCGCGATCATCAACGCGCAGGCTGCAGATCGCCTCGGCGCGTTTGAACTCATGATGTCTCCCTTGGGCGAGCATGTTTTTACATTGCCAGATGATAGCAAATTTCCGCATGCGTACCGCAAGAAATTGCCTCCCAGAAATTGCCTCCAAGAAAATTGGCTCTAGGGCCTGTACCCAAATGTCTACAGGCCCTACTGGCACGGATTCGCTTTAACCCACTGCCGCGCACGGAACGGCGGATCAAACCGAACCCGCTTTACGCTTGCTGTCGCGCCCCTATCGTCAACGGCGATTGCGTCCGCTAGACTGACCCGTCAGCCTGGTCCGGCGCCCCGCGGTGACTTGCCCGGTTGTGCGACCGGTGATGCGCGATCGCATTGAATACGACCAGAAGGGGGATTTGTGATGAAGGCATTGATTTCCATCGCTGTGCTCAGCTTCTTGGCGTTGCCGCTGCAAGCCGCCGAGCTTCCTGAATGGGCCTACCCGGTCAATCCGACGCCGAAGCCGCCGGACGCCGCCAAGCCGATCCAACTGCCGGGCAGCACCAAGTCCTACACCCAGGCCCAGATCGACGATGGGTTCAATCCGCCCGACTGGTACACGCAAGACCATCCGCCGATGCCCGATGTCGTCGCCCATGGCCGAAAGGAAGCGAACGCGCGGGCGTGCGCGCTGTGTCACCTGACAAGCGGCGGCGGCCATCCGGAATCCGCCGGCATTTCCGGGCTGCCGGCCGGATACATCGTTCGCCAGATGAATGAGTTCAAAAGCGGCGCCCGCAAGGGGGCGCGCGCGGTTGCGATGTTTCCGATCGCCAAGGGTCTGAGCGAGGAGGAGTTCAAGACCGCGGCCGAATACTTCGCATCGATGAAGTACCCGGTGTGGTACAAGGTGGTCGAAACCGATACCGTGCCCAAGTCATATCTTGGCAACGGCGCCATGCGGTTCCCGGTAGAACACGGCGGCACCGAGCCGCTCGGCGACCGCATCATCGAACTGCCGCAGAACGACCTCAGCGCCGAGAGCCGCGATCCGCGCACCGGCTTCGTGGCCCATGTGCCGACCGGCAGCATCAAAAAAGGCGAGGCGATCGTAACATCCGGCGCCGGCAGCAAGACCGTCCAATGCGCCATCTGCCACGGCCCCGAACTCAAGGGCCTCGGTGAAGTGCCACCGATCGTCGGACGCTCGCCCATGTACATCTATCGCCAGCTCAACGACATCAAGATCGGCACCCGCACCGGCACCTGGACGCCGCTGATGAAGCAGGTAGTGGATAAGCTCGACGACGCCGACATGATCGCGATCGCGGCGTATCTGGTATCGAAGGGGCCGTAGAGACCGCAGGGTGGGCAAAGGCGCGCTCTTGCGCGCCGCGCCCACCTTCAGGCGTCGGAGATCAGGCATCAAGGATGAGGTATGAGGACGACGTTGCTTCTTTCTGATGCCTGATCCCTAATGGTGGGCACGCTTCGCTTTTGCCCACCCTACGATTGGATCGCTCCTCCCGGAGGAATCACGATGAACACACCCTGGACGCGACGCAGGCTGCTGACCGGAGCGGCGGCGGCCGGAACGACGCTCATCGTCAAGCAGGCGCGATCCGCCGATTTCAAATTCGTGCAGTATCACAATCAGGCGGAGATCAGCACGCTCCACAAGAATCTCGTCGCCATGTGGGAAGCGATCCGCCAGGAGAGCAACGGGCGCGTGGAAGCCACTGTCTATCCGGAAAACAACAAGCTCGCCGCCGGCGACCCGGCAGCCTTGAAAATGCTGATCGCAGGTGAAATCCAGTTCTTCACCCTGATGGGCGGCATCATCGGCACCGTGGTGCCGATGGCTGAGGTGCAGCAGGTACCGTTCGCGTTCCGATCAGCCGCCGAGGCCCACAAGGCGATCGACAGTCCACTCGGCGCATACATGGGCGAAGAGATGGCCGCGAAGGGCATGTATCTGTTTCCTGTGGCCGGCTTTGACAACGGGATGCGCCAGGTCACCACCGTAGCACGCCCCGTCAACACGCCGGATGACCTCGCCGGTGTGAAAATCCGTGTCCCGCCCGGGCAGATGATTTTTGACACCTTCCAGGCGTTCGGTGCCGAGCCGGTGACGACGTCTGCGAACCTCATCTACGATGCGATCAAGACCGGCAAGGTCGGCGCGCAGGAAAATCCGCTCGCCATCCTGGAGAACTTCCGCATCTACGAGGTGGTGAAGTACGTCAGCATGACGAATCATATGTGGTCGGGGTTCAACCAAATGGCGCATCTCGCGACGTGGCGCAGCCTGCCCGACGATATCAAGGACGTGATCACCCGTAACGTCAGCAAATATGTGCGCCGGCAGCGCATCGATCAGAGCAATGTCAACGCCAGTCTGCGCGATAAGTTCATCGCCGCCGGCCTCGTCTTTAACGAGGTCGACCAGTCGCCCTTCCGTGCCCGGCTCGGAAACGTCTACGCCATCTGGAAAGACAAGCTCGGGTCGAAGTGCTGGGCGCTTCTGGAGGCGGAGATTGGGAAACTGGGGTAACGCCAGTGGCCCTGGTAGCCCGCATTACGCGACCGCCTTCGGTCGCCTAATGCGGGGACAGCCGCGCAGGTGGCATCCAAGATCCCGGATTACGCTTCGCTTCATCCGGGCTACAGGCCTTGCGTTTTTTTGTATCGTAGCGACTCGCCATTTAGGTGCCGCTGAAGCTGATTGCCGTGATCTGGAGCAGAACTACGCGCAGACGAACGTCGGCATCACCGCGATTCAACTCAATACATTGCTGTTTTCCTCGGCTGCCAAGGACTGCGGTGCGCTGGCACGTCGCCTGATGGCAGCCGGCGCGTCTCTGCAGGCGCGCGACCGGACCGGCGCGATGCCGCTCGCTCGCGCGGCACGCGGCGGACATGTGGCGCTGGTCGAGCAGTTTGTCGCCGAGGGTGCGCCGATCAACGCGCGCGACCTCAATGGTGCGACCGCGCTCTATGCGGCTGCCGAAGCGGAAAGGCCTAGCACCGTGGCGGCGCTGCTGGGCCGGGGTGCCGACCCCAACTTGACGGGACGCAGCAGCGTGTCGCCACTTGCTGCCGCCGCCTTTCGGGGTAATGACCGAATCGTCGAACTGCTGCTCGCACGCAGGGCCGACCCGGATCACGCGGATGCGACCGGCAAGGCGCCCATCGTCTACGCAGCCGCCCGCGGTTTCGCGTCCGTCGTGCGCCGTCTGCTCGATGCTGGCGTCGACGCCAAGGCCCAATACGGCAACGACCTGACGGCGCTGATGTGGGCGGCCGGCCATGAGGATGGCGTGGGAACGACTGCCGCCATTGCGGCGATCGAACTTCTGATCGAGCGCGGTGCTGTCGTCGATGCCGCCGACAACCGCGGCCGCACCGCCCTGATGATCGCGGCCGAGCGCGGCCATGTCGCCGTAGTGGACATGCTGATCGTGCGTGGCGCTAACCGCGATCTCCGCGACAAGGCTGGTAAGACCGCGCGTGACATCGCCAGCAATACTGCGGTCCGCGAACGGCTCGCCGGCCGCTCAGAGGTGCCTACAACCCAGCCAGATACTGCGCGAGCGCCTTGAGATCGTCCTCGGACGTTGCATTCATGAGAGCCGACATGCCGGGATTATTGCCGCGCGCGTGGGTACGGAAATCCATCATGCTCTTCAAGATGTAATCCGCTTCTTGTCCGGCGAGGCGCGGCTGAGTTCCTTCGCCCCGGTATCCGGCCTGATGACAGCCGGTGCAGCCGACCGATCCGTTAGCGCGCGCGGCTTGCGTCGCGACTGCTTCTGAAGCACGGGGTTGGCCCAGATTGGGCCAGGGTTTCTGCGAAAAATAGAGCGCAAGCGCCAGCATGTCGTCCCGCTCCAGCGCCTGGGCAATCGGTCCCATGATGTCATCCTTGCGGGCGCCACTCTTGAAGTCGCGGAGTTGCAGATAGAGGTAGCCCTGCTGCTGGCCCCAGATCACCGGCCACGACTTGTCGGGTGGAATGCCAGCCTCGCCGTGGCAGCCGGCGCAGGGTTGAGCCTTGTCCGCGATCGATTGGGCAATTGCGGCAAGCGGGGCGGCGGCCAACAGTGCTGTGAGCACGTGTAGGGTGGGCAAAGCGAAGCGTGCCCACCCTACAAGCGGCATCGCTCTCGTCTGCACAGCAGTCCCGTAGGATGGGTTGAGCGAAGCGAAACCCATCGGCCGCCACTCCCAGATCCATTACGGACTGCGCCGAGTGGAAGCATCCATGATGGGTTTTCGCTGCGCTCAACCCATCCTACGCGGCGCATCGATCTTCTTAACAGCAGACCAAACTACTCCAGCGTGAAGGCGATGATGTTGTTGCCACGCTTGTAGTCGATCTGCACGTTGCCGCCCGCAGCGACGACGATGTATTGCTTGCCGTCGACGGCATAGGAGGATGGCGGCGCGTTGACACCGGCGCCGGCGTTGAAAGTCCACAACACCTTGCCATTTTTGGAGTCGTAGGCCCGGAAACGCCCGTTGGCTTCGCCCGCAAATACGACGCCGCCGGCTGTCGCCAGAATACCGCCGATCATCGGTTGTGGCGTCTTCACCTGCCAGCGGATCTTACCTGTGTTGTAGTCGACGGCCGTGATGTTGCCCGACTGCTGCTCGGACGGGATGACCTTGAAGGCGCCACCGAGCCACAGCTTGCCCTGCGGATAGGGCGCGCTTTCCACGTGATAGGTCATCGGCTGATGCAGGTTGATGGCGTAGGACACACCGAGGCCGGGATCGACTGCGATCGGTGACCATTCGACCCCGCCATTGGCGCCCGGCAGCATCCGCGCACCTTCGGGGGTCGGCAGCGTCCACATGTTCTCCTGGGGCACCATGGGCTCGGAGAACCGGATCAAACTGCAGTCCTTGCGGTCGTGCACGTAGACGTGGCCGGTCTTGCCGGCGTGAATCACACCCGGGATGACTTTGCCGTTCTTGTCTTTGACGTTGACCAGAACCGCCGGACTGACCGCATCCAGGTCCCACACGTCGTGGGCAATGTACTGGAAGTGGCACACGTACTTGCCGGTATCGAGATCAAGCGAAACGAGTGAGTCGGTGTAAAGATTATCCCCTGGCCGTAGCGAGCCGTCGAGGTCGGGCGACGGATTGCCGACCATGAAATAGATGCGGTTGGTGGCAAGATCGACGGCCGGATTCTGCCATACGCCACCGCCTAGCGTTTTGTAGGGGTCCCCGGTCTTGGCGAGCTGCTCCTTTTCGGCTGCGATATTGCGATGCATATCGCGACCGGTGGCGTCCTTTTCGGCCCATACGCCAACGGAGTTTTCCGGTATCGTATCGAAGGTCCAGAGGAGCTTGCCATCCATGGCATCATAGGCCTTGACGAAGCCTCGGATACCATATTCGCCGCCGTTTGTACCGATCAGCACTTTGCCCTTGATGACGGTCGGTGCCATGGTCTCGCTGTAGCCCAGCTCTGGGTCCGCGATGGTCGACTGCCACACCACCTTGCCGGTCTTGGCGTCAAGGGCAACGAGCTTGGAGTCAAGCGTTGCCAGAAACACCTTGTCTTCGAACACTTCCACGCCGCGATTGTTGGGGCCGCAGCAATAGGTCGTGATCGGCCCAAGCGGATGCTTGTAGTGCCAGAGTTCTTCCCCGGTCTTGGCATTGAGCGCATAGACGTGGCTGAACGACGTGGTCACATACATGACGCCGTTGACAACGATCGGCGACGTCTCCATCGATTCCTTCACTTCGGTCTGGAAAATCCAGGCCGGATGCAACCGCTGCACGTTGCGGGTGCTGATTTGCTTGTTAGGATAGAAGCGCTGCTGGCCGTAATCGCCGTTGGTGTGCAAGAAATTGCGGGCATCGCTGGCGGCAGCGTCGAGCATGGCCTGAGTGACTGGCGTGACGTTGACAGTCTTGGCGGTGTCACCGGTGACCGGCTTGATTTCCTGCGCGCCCCCAAGGGCGATCATCGCTACCGACAGCGCCGCTGCGGCGACGGAAGTCGTCTTGAAATGGTACATGCTGTTCCCCTCCCAATCCTGGCACGCGCTCGGCGCGCTTTGGAATCGATATGCCAGTTGTCGAAGCGATGGCGCGTGCCTTGTCCGCTGTCAAGCGCGGGGGGCGATTTTGGTTGAGGCATGTTCGAGAATACGATGTGGCTCTACCTCTCGCCGCTTGCAGGTGAGAGGGAGAAGACCTCGGCTGGCGCCGCATCCGCACGACCGGCGCCGCGAAGCGTGCAATGCAGCATTACACCGCCGCGGGCGCGAGATGATCGAAATCGGAGCACTGCGCCAGCAGCTGGGCAAGCCGCTTACGGGCGTAGAACATCCGCGTTTTGACGGTATTCTTCGGCACCCCCACGATCTCGGCGACCTCTTCGATGGTCTTATCGTGATAGTAGACAAGATCGACGATCTCGCGATGATCGGGCGAGAGCTTCATCAGGCACGCGCGGAGTTGAGCGCGGCGATCCATCTCCATGACGACCTGTTCCGGGGTGGAGGACTGATCAGCCACCGTTTCCGCGAGCGACGCGTCGAGGTCAATCTCCTGGCGCCGACGGCGTACCGACAGCGCCTTGAAGCGCGCGATCGACATGATCCAGGTCGAAACCGAGGAGCGCTTCTCAAAACGGGCGGCTTGGCGCCATACCTCGACGAAGGCTTCACTGACGATATCCTCGGCGGAGGCGGCATCACCCACGAGCCGGACGGCGAAGCGGAAAACGCGAATGCGATGGCGATTGTAAAGGGTCCGCATCGCCCGCTCGTCGCCGGCCGAAATCGCCATGATCAGCGCTTCGTCGATCGTCGCGCCGATTACGCCGGACCCCGTAGTGGACTCGAGCGCCGGTGATCCCGTCGTTTGCATGTTGGCCTCCTCCGCGGCTTCACGGCACCGTAGGCCAGACGTCATTACCGATGGGCTGTTTCACCTCATCTACGTAGGGCAGGAAAAATGGTTTCACGGAGCCCTAGATTGTTTCGTTTGCATTGCAGCGACGAAACAATCGGCATGCCTGACTTCGCGCGCCGACGGAATACAATCAGAGGAGCCCGCAGGAGCCGTCTACGGCTTTTCGCCGGTCGGAGAGAACAGATAACCGCCCCCCCTTACGGTGCGGATGACGCTGGGGTGGGCTGGGTCGGGCTCGATCTTACGGCGAATGCGCATGATCCTGATGTCGACAGCACGGTCGAAAGCCTCGGCGTCGCGCGCGTTGGCGAGTTCGAGCAGACGTTCACGGGTGAGAACGCGCTTGGGATTCTCGGCGAACGCCTTCAACAGACTGTATTCGGACGCAGTCAGCGGATGCTCGTTATCCTCGTCATCGCGCAGCAAGCGCACGTCCAGGTCAAGCCACTTGGTGCCGAAACGCACCAGGTTCCTGGTCGGCGCGGCCGCTGTGGGCGGCGCAGCAGCGCGGCGCAGCACCGAGCGGACCCGCGCCAGCAATTCGCGCAATTCGCAGGGTTTGGCGAGGTAGTCGTCAGCGCCGAGTTCAAGCCCGACCACCCGGTCGATCGGGCTCGCAGTCGCAGTCAGCATAATGACCGGGATGTCCGACTTCTGCTTGAGGTCGCGGATGATGGAGAGCCCGTCCTCCTGCGGCATGTTGAGGTCGAGGACGATCAGGTCAGGCCGCCGCCTGGCAATCTCGGTGCGCAGGCTCGTGCCGCCATCGCAGAGCGATACCGCAAATCCGTGCATCCGCAGGTAATCGCCGACCATGTCGCGGGCCGCGGCTTCGTCGTCTACCACTACGATGTGCTGAGTGCGGCTCATGCGGATGGAATGGCGATTATGAAAGTGGTGCCGGATCGCCAGTCGGTTTCGGCGGTGACGGCGCCGCCGTGCAGGTCGACGATCCTCTTCACGATCGACAGGCCGAGACCCGTCGAGGTCTCGCCCGCTGTCGGCTTGGCGGAAAGGCGCTGAAAGCGCCCGAACATGCGCGCAGTATCCTCGGGCGACAGGCCTGGGCCTTCATCACTGACCCGGATGACGCTGGAGTCGCCATGACGGTCGACGCTGACTTCGATGCGGCCTCCGATCGGGCTGTATTTGATGGCATTGCTAAGCACGTTATCGATTGCCTCGCGAATGCGATCGGAATCACAGAGCGAGTCGATTGCCGCCGGCGCCGCGAGCGAGATCATTTGATCCTTGCGCGCCGCAAGCGGTTGGTTCGCATCGACGAGGTCACGTAACAGCGCCACAAGATCGACCGGCTCTCGCCTGATGGTGATGTCATAGGCGTCTGCGATGGCATCCGAGATGAGCGAATCGATGATTTCAGTCACACGGTGGGTGGCCGATCGGATATGGGAGATCTGGGCCTTGACGCTGTCGACCGATGACGCAGCGGCGCTGACCATCTCCGTCAGCATTTCGGTGCGGCCGAGGATGACGCCGAGGGGATTCTTCAGGTCGTGAGCGACAGTACCCAGCACCTCACTCTTGAACGCATTCGCGCGCTGCAGTCGCATCCATTGGGCCGAGAGGCGCGTATTAGCCTGCAGGAGCTCGCGTGTACGTTGCCGCACCCGGTCCTCGAGATGAGCGTTGGCCTCCTGGAGTTGCTCGTAGAGAATGACGTTGTCGAATGCGACCGAGAGCCGGCTGCCAAAAATCTGGATGAGCGCGCGGTCGGTGTCGGAAAGCTGCTTGCTCGATTCCAGCAGCACTACCAGCTCACGGCCACTGCCGGTCTTGATGTAGAGCACCGAGCGCCGCGCAAGGAATTGGTTGTCGCGTCGGCGGAACGCCTCGCGGACGACCTCACGCAACCCCGGATCAAGCGTGCCCGCGGCTCCGATGCATTGACTGTAGCAGCCGGACCCTGCGAGCACGGAGAAGCTGTCGTTAGCGTCGGCGCTGTCGCGCAGCACCAGGATGCCGGCGCAATCGACGTTCAAGAGCGACGCGATCTGGGTGAGAACGCCTTCAGCGAGCCGCTGCATCGACTTGAAATCGTAAAGTGTCGATGCCGCGTCAATGATGATTTCCAGGCCGCGTCGCGTCTCGACCATGCGCTGGAGTTGCTGGTAGCTGCGCAGCGCCGCGGTCAATGAGGTGAACAGCTTGTCGGCGGTGAGTTCGGTCTTCGCCTTGTAGTCGTTGATGTCGTAATCGACGATGATGCGCCGCTCCGGCGCCTGGCCCGGTTGGCCGGTCCGCAGGATGATGCGCACAGTCTCGTTCTTGAGCGTGTTGCGAATATAATCAACGAGATCGAGACCGGCATTATCGGTCTCCATAATCACGTCGAGCAGCACCGCGGCGACATCCCGGTGGCGTGCCAGCAATTCGCGTCCCTCGGCGGCCGATGATGCCGAGAGGATGTCAAGCTTCTGGCTGTTGAGCTGATAATCGGAGAGCGCGAAGCGAGTGCCGTCATGGACCGCCGGATCATCGTCGATTACGGCGATCTTCCACCGCGGCCCCACTTCCGGCGGCTCGACCTGATCCTCAATAATCTCAAGGAATTCGTCGTGGTTCGTCAATTCGTCTGTTCCGTCACTGCGGCAGCCGCGGCGGTGGCATGCCTTGGAATGTTGATGCGGAAAGTTGTACCGCGCCCAGGCGCCGAATCCATGGCGAGACGCCCGCCGAGACTCTGGGTAACGATATTGAAAATGATATGCAGTCCAAGTCCGGTCCCGCCATGATCGCGTCGCGTGGTGAAGAACGGGTCGAAGGCGCGCAGCCTGACTTCATCGGTCATGCCGATGCCGTCGTCCGCGACCGTGATCTCGACTTCGCTCCCGCCGACTGCCTTGGCGCCTACCGACAGCGTCCCGGCGCGACCGTCCGGATATGCATGGACCACCGCATTGAGGAACAAGTTCGTAAGCACCTGGCCGTATGAGCCCGGGTAGCTGTTCATCACGATTCCAGCCGGTACGTCGACGACGAGCGACAGCGGCAGCCTTTTGAGCACCGGGCGCAGACTGGCGATGATCTGGTCAGTCGCCTCGGCAAGATCGAACTCGCGGCGCTCCGTATGGCTGCGATCCACCGCAACCTGCTTGAAGGACTGGATCAGTTCGCCGGCACGTTGCAAATTGGCGACGAGCTGATCCGCCGCGGCATGGCTGGTTGCCACGAATTCGTCGAGACTGGAGCGACGCAGCGGTGGCGTTCGCAGCTCCGCGGCAAATCTCTCGCATCGTCGCGCGAAGCTCGATGCCACGGTGAGGCTGATTCCGACCGGATTGTTGACCTCATGGGCAATGCCGGCAACGAGACCGCCGAGCGCCGCTAGTTTTTCCGCCTGAATCAGGTTTTTCTGTGCATCGCGCAACTCCGCAAGCGCGCGCTCGGCACGCTCCTTGGAGGCCCGCAGATCGGCCTCAGCTCGATCCTTGGCAATTGCGTTTTCGCGGAATACCTCGACGGCGCGCGCCATAGCGCCGATCTCGTCGCGGGCTGAGGTGCCGTGAATCGGCCGGTCGTAGCGGCCGAGCGTGATCGCACGCATCGCTGCCATGAGTCGCTGCAGCGGATGCCGGATGCTCTGGGCCACCACGATGCTGCCGATCAGCATGGCTGAGAGAAAGAAAACCGCGACAATCACCACCTGGCGATAGATGTTGGCGAGGCTCTGATCGAACTCGGCCTGCGCATCCTGCTCTCGCCGCCGCATCTCGGCCGACAGATTGTCGATCGCTGTTATCATGGCGGCCTGGTTGCCGTCTATTTCGGTGCGCAACAAGCCGGCCCGCTTGCCGAACAGCTCGGCCAGATTGTCAAGGCCGCTGCGCAACAGCATCGCTTGTTGCTTCAACGCATCGAGGGCGGCGCGCTGCAATTCATTGTCGGCGAGGTCAGCCATCACCGGGATGGCATCCTCGATGCGCCGAATGTTGGTTCGCGCTTCCTCAGCAGCGTCGGACGCAAGCGACAGATAATAAGCGTTGGCGGCGACCAGCATCGAGGCAAAATTCTCACGCGATTTTCCGAGCGCTGGTGCGATCAGAGCGTCCTTGTTGCCGGTGGCGCTCTCGATGATCGCATAGAGACCTGTCATCTGCTTCGCCGGTTTGAGCACCTCATCCTCGTAGCTGCGCGTTATGGTCGATTGCAATGCCCGCAGATCTCCGAACGCGCCGAGAAAGCGCTCGGTAATTTCGGTGAGCTCCGGCACAGCACGTGACAGCATGGGGTCCTTGGCGCCGCGCGTCTTCAAGGTGCCGAGCACGGCTTCGCGCAGCAGGAGGATTTCCGCGAAGGTCTCCGGCCGCTGCTCGTTGATGTATTGGTGGATGAGGCTCTGGAGCCGCCCGGCTTCGGTACCGAGCAGCGCAAGAAGCATGTCGGAGTCGCGCACACGACGCACGTCGTTCCACGCGGTGCTCAGCACCTTGGCGCCGCTCCAGATCAGGCTGGCCAGGATGATGACGACAATGCCGTTGAGCACCGCGATCGAAACGATGCGCCAGCGGATCGGCAAAGCCCGCACTAGGCGTTCAATGCCGATTCGCGATGGGGCGGTCGGCTCGTCGCCGGCAACGAATGCACGTTGATGGTCGAGTGCGATCAAGCAGGGCCTACGTCATCATTTCCCCTGACGAATGCGGTCAAGGAGCGGCGCAATCACGGGGGTTGCTGCAGCCTTGCGGTACACGTCCGCCATGGCATCCTCGAACGGTTTGCGATCGATATCCGAAACAATGACCACGCCGGCCTCCTGCGCCTTGCGACGCGACTCGCCTTCCAGCGAATTCCATTGCGCGCGCATGAACACATTTGATTCCCGCGCCGCCGCGCGGAAGATCGCCTTGTCTTCGTCGGACAGGCTTTGCCATGCCCGCAGCGACATTACCAGCACCTCGGGCGACATGGTGTGCTCGGTGAGGGTGTAATACGGCGCGGCCTTGTAGTGATTGGTGGTGACGTAGGATGGCCAGTTGTTTTCTGCGCCATCGACGATATGGGCTGTCAGGCCGGTCTCGACCTGCCCGTACGGCAGTTCGACCGGCGTCGCACCAAGTGCCCGGATCATGTCCACCATCAGGGATGATTGTTGGACCCGGATACGTAATCCCTTAAGATCGCCGAGCGTACGGATTGCTAGCTTACTGTTGTAGATGGAGCGAGCGCCGGAGTCGTAGAAGGTCAGGCCGATCAGCCCGTAGTGCTCGAAGCTCGCAAGGATTTCCTCGCCTATCGGCCCATCGAGCACCCGGTGAAGATGGTCGATGGAGCGGAACAGGAAGGGCAGCGCAAGCACGTCAGCAACCGGCACGAGCGAGCCGAGTGGACCCACATTGGTTCGATTGATGTCGATCGCCCCTACGCGCGTCTGCTCGATCGTTTCCTTCTCTTCGCCGAGCTGGCGGGTATGGAACACCCTGATGCTATGCCGCCCGCCGGTGCGGGCCTCGATCAGCTCTCCCATCTTCACAACAGCGCGGACGGTCGGATAATCCGCCGCCTGGGTGTCGGCGGCTCGGAATTCCCGCGCCCGCGCGGTTGCCGCAACCAAGAGGATGAAAGCGGCTATCAGCAGCAGGCGCTTCGCGCTAGCAAGGCCGGATGTGGACATCTTTTTCGCGCTTTCGGTCGGTGGAGGAAACATTCGACGAAACGGTGAAACTCTGCAAAACTGCAGGCAGCCGTTTTACCGGACAGAGTTAGCTTTTGCTATGGATTTGAAGCTTAGAACGTGTCCCGGCGAGGTACAGTCACTGCGCCGCGCCCCCTCACCCGCCCCCTCCCTTCCCTCCCCCGCAAGCAGGGGAGGGTTAGGGAGGGGGGCGACCTCTCCCCGCAAGCGGGGAGAAGTTAGTGTGCTTGCGGCTTTGACGATAGCCGCGACACTGCTGCCGCTGTCTCCAACTTGCGCCCGGGCAGAAGCCAAGGCCGAATTCTGGCATGCCATGACCGGCGAGCTTGCCCGCGAGCTCGAGCGGCTGGTAACCGATTTCAACCGCTCGCAGTCCGAGGCCCGGATCATCGCCACCCGAAAAGGCAGTTACACGGAGACCGTCACGTCCGCGATCTTCGCGGTGCGCACCCACTCTCAGCCGGCCATCGTGCAGGTGAACGAGATCGCCACCGCCACCATGATGGCGGCGCGGGGCGCGGTCTACCCGGTCTTCGAGCTGATGCGCAACCAGGGGATCGCGTTCGACCGCGATGCCTTCCTGCCGGTGATATCCGGCTATTATTCGGATCTTGAGGGCAATCTGCTGTCGTTCCCGTTCAATGCTTCGACGCCGATCCTCTACTATAACAAGGACCTGTTTCGCGCCGCGGGGCTCAACGACAAGGAGGCGCCGAAGACTTGGCCGGAGGTCGAGGCCGCTGCCCGCAAGCTGCGCCAGGCAGGCGTAGCCTGTGGCTTCACCACCCATTGGCCGTCCTGGGTCAATGTCGAGAATTTCTCCGCCTTCCACAACATACCGATCGCCACCAAGGCGAACGGTCTCGGCGGATTCGACGTCGAGCTCACCATCAACAACCCCCTGATGATCCGGCACGTGGCAACATTGTCCGATTGGCAGAAAACCAAGCTGTTCGACTATGGCGGCCGGGACGTCAGTGCGCAGCCGCGCTTTCCGACCGGCGCCTGCGGCATTTTTATCGGCTCCTCGGCGTTACACGCCAATTTCGTAGCCAATTCGCGCTTCCGAATCGGATATGGCATGCTGCCCTATTGGCCGGATGTCCCGGCGGCACCGCAGAATTCGATCATCGGCGGCGCCACCCTGTGGGTGCTGCGCGGCCGACCCGAGGAGGAATATAAGGCGGTGGCGCGGTTCTTGGCCTATCTGGCACAGCCGCAGGTCCAGGCCGCCTGGCATCAGAACACCGGTTATCTGCCGGCGACGCAGGCCGCCTATGAGCTCACCCGAGCCCAAGGTTTCTACGACCGCAATCCCGGCACCGCGATCTCGATCGAGCAGATCAACCATAAGCCGCCGACCGAAAATTCGCGGGGGCTGCGGCTCGGCTCATTCGTGTTGGTCCGCGATGCCATCGAGGACGAACTGGAGCAGGCCTTCTCCGGCAAGAAATCCGCCAAGGCCGCGCTCGACTCCGCGGTTGCGCGCGGGAACGAGCTGCTGCAGCAGTTCGAGCGGGCGACGAGATAGGAGACGGACTCTCATATCAAATCCGTCATTCCGGGCTCGCCGCTTCGCGGCGCCCCGGAATGACACGGCATATATTCGAATTCAAAAACGCTGAGTCAGCGCCTCGCCTTCACCTCCGGGTTCGCAAGCCGCAGCTTCTCGCCTCGCTCGTAAGCCACGATCTGCTCGAAGGCCTCGCCGAAATAGAGATCGAAATTGTCCCACTCAGCCCAGCCGAGATGCGGGACACAAAGCACGTTCGGCATTTTCAATAGCGGATGATTGCCGCCGGTGACCGGTTCTTGCTCGTAGACGTCGACGGCGGCGTAGCCGGGCCGCCCGGCCTGCAGAGCTGCCACCAGGGCACCCGGCGCGATTAGCTCCGCGCGGGCGGTGTTGACGATAAGGGCCGTCGGCTTCATGCGGGCGAGGTCTTCGGCGCCTACGATGCCACGGGTCTCTGCTGTAAGGCGCACATGGAGCGACAGGATGTCGGAGCGCGTGAACAATTCCGCCTTGTCGGCCGCCAACTCGTAGCCAGCTGCGGCGGCGCGTGCGAGCGAACCTTCCTGTCCGAACGCCAGCACATTCATGCCGAGCCCGCCGCCCGCCCGCGCCACCAAGCTGCCAATCGCTCCGAGCCCGAAGATGCCAAGCGTCGATCCGCACAGGCGATGGGACAGCGTGCACGGCCATTCACCGCGCCGCATGCGCTCGGCTTCGAGCGCGACGTTGCGGCGCGACGCCACGATGAGCGCGACCGCCAACTCCGCTGGCGCGACCGGCGAATTGCTCTTGCCGGTCGAGACCGGAATGCCGAGTTCCGTGCAGGCGGCAAAATCGATGGTGCTGGCATTGCGGCCGACCAAGGCGAGGAACTTGAGCCTCGGCAGGCGCGACAGCAGCGTGCGGGAGAAATTCACCCGTTCCCGGATCGCCACCACCACGTCGGCGTCACGCAGACGCTCGACCAGCTGATCGAGATCACGGGCGGGCGCGCGGTGGCGCACCACATCGTGGTGGCGGATCAAAGCATAGCTCGGGAGCCGGTGAACCATGTCCTGGTAGTCGTTGGGGATCACGATTTTCATTGCATCGGTCTTTCGACGGTGGAGTATGAACACGGTTTATACAATGGAACACTCCCTTGCTGATCGATAACGCGCTCAACGCCCTCGCCATCGTGCTCGACCCGGCGCGCTTCGCCATCATCTGCTCGGGCATCGGGCTCGGTTTGATCATCGGCATGATGCCCGGCATTGGCGGCCTCGGCGGCCTGGCCTTGTTGATCCCGTTCACCCATTCCATGGACGCCCACACGGCGCTCGCCTTTCTGATCGGCATGTGGGCGGTGACGGCGACGTCGGACACAATTCCGGCGATCCTGTTCGGCGTGCCCGGTGCCATCGGCTCGGCGGCGACAGTGCTCGACGGCTACCCCATGGCCAAGCGCGGCGAAGCCGGGCGAGCATTCGGAGCGTCGTTCATGTCGTCGATCATAGGCGGGCTGTTCGGTGCCGTGCTGCTGGCGATCTCGATCCCGATCCTGCGGCCGTTCATGCTCGCGATCGGCACGCCCGAACTGCTCGCCGTGTGTGTCCTCGGCCTCACGCTCGTCGCGTCGGTGAGCCAGGGCAACACCGTCAAAGGGCTGATCGTTGCCCTGTTCGGCGTGTTGATCGCCGCGGTCGGCGATGAAGCCCAGTCCGGGCAGTTGCGCTGGACGTTCGACGATCTGTTCGACACCTATCTGTTGGACGGAGTGCCGATCGAATGCATCGCGCTCGGCCTGTTCGCGGTCCCGGAACTCATCGACATGGCGATCGCCCGCACCAATACGGGATCCATCCAGCAACTGCATGGGTTGTTTCATGAGCAGATGCGCGGCGTGCGCGACGTGCTGCGGAACTGGAAGCTCGTTCTCAATTCGTCGACGCTTGGGGTCGTGCTCGGCTCGGTGCCCGGCATGGGGGCGGCCGTGATCGACTGGATCGCCTATGGCTCGGCGGCCCGCCTTGCCAAAGGTGCCTCTGAGACGTTCGGCAAGGGCGATGTGCGCGGGGTGATCGCGGCAGAATCCGCCAACTGCTCGCGCGAAGGCGGCGCCCTCATCCCGACGCTTGCATTCGGGGTGCCGGGCTCGCCCTCGATGGCGCTGTTGCTCGGTGCCTTTCTGGCCCACGGCATTGCGCCGGGTCCAAAGCTGCTCGATACCCAGCTCGACATCACCTATACGCTGGTTTGGAGCCTTGCGCTCGCCAATGTGGTGGGCGCCGGCATCTGCTTTCTGTCCGCCAATCCGCTTGCCCGGGTCGCGACCTTGCGGGCAGGCATCCTGATCCCAACTGTGCTCGCAGTGTGCTTCGTCGGCGCCTATCAGGGCTCGAAGAGCTATGGCGACCTCGTCGTGCTGGTGGTATTCGGCCTGCTCGGTTGGACGATGAAGCGCTACGGCTGGGCGCGCGCGCCGCTGATCCTCGGCTTTGTGCTGGGCAAGCTGATCGAGAAATATCTCTTCATTTCGATGGGCCGCTATCGGTTTGAGTGGCTGGAACGGCCGGGCGTGATCGCGATTTTTGCCGTGACGGGCCTGGTGCTGCTGTGGCCGCTTTGTGTTGCGCTTTACCGTCGATGGAAGCCAGTCGTCGTCACAGTTTCATCGCCTGCAGTCGCAGGCCAGGGCGCCGTGGCGGCGCGTTCAATCGATGACATCATCGGCCCCGCCTTATGGGTCGTCGCTTTCCTGGGCTTTGCGGCAGCGTTCTGGACTGCGGCGGGCTGGCGCTTTTCGGCGCGGCTGATGCCCCAGACCGCCGCGACCGCCGGTATTATCGTGGTCATATGCGCCGGCATCATCATGCTGGTCCCAGGGCGGCAGCGCGAGCCGCGCACCGGCATAATGTCGGTAGAAAAGCACGTGGGCTCGGCGACGCCGCTGAGCGCGAAGACCGTCTATGGGCGCTTTGCCGTCGAGCTGCTGTGGCTCCTCAGCTTTCTGGCGGCAGTCTGGCTGATCGGGCTGATGCCCGCCATGGGCCTTTACATGTTCTTGTACATGTCGACCGCCGGCAAGACCCGATGGCCGCTGGCGCTCATCATTACGGTTTCGCTATGGATCGGCTTCTACTTCTTGTTCGTCAAGCTTTTGCACGTGCCCTGGCCACCATCGCTCCTCGGCGATGCGCTCCCGGACCTGCGCGAGTGGACCGGGCGACTGATTTGAGCGGCGGCCGCGCCCGCCTGCGGGGGACGCAACAACGACGGCCCTTATTGCCGGGCCTTCAGATACCAATCCAGAATCTGTTCGCCGTTCCAGTGCAGCACGCCATCGAATTTGGCGGCGTAACCATAAATCGCTTCGAGGTATTTGATGCGATGCGGCTGGCCGGTGATGTAGGGATGGATCGCCACCGCCATGATCTTGGCGCGGTGCTCGCCTTCTGCGTAAAGCCGGTCGAAAGCGTCGATTGCACGCCTCAGCAGGTAATCGCTCTCGTGATGCTGCACGATCATCATGGTGATGTCGTTGAGCTCAACCGTGTAAGGTAACGTCACCAGCGGTCCACTGGCCGTGCGAATGATGTCGGGCTCGTCGTCATATACCCAGTCGCCGATGTATTTAACGCCCGCTTCGGCGAGCAATTCCGGCGTCTCATAGGTCTGCGTCAGCCCGGGGCCGAGCCAGCCGACCGGGCGTTTGCCGGTAAAGTGCTCCAGGATGTCCATAGAGCGCTCGATCATTTCCTTCTGATTCTCATGCTTGTGGATCGGCATCTGGTCGTAGGCATGGCCCATGAACTCCCAGCCCTGGCGGCGCGCCTCCTCGGCGACCCTTACATAGTCCTCGCAGACGCGCGCATTGACGGCGAGCGTCGGCCGGATGCCGTATCGGCCGAACAGGTCGAAGAACCGCCAAACTCCGACCCGCATGCCGTATTCGTGCCAGCTCCAGTGTGGCACGTCCGGCAAGAAAGGCACGCCGGTCGGGGCCGGGAGGACTTGGCGAGGCATAGGCCGACCGATGTCCCATACCTCCAGATTGACGATCGGCCACAGGACGAGGCGCGCCCGGTCTGGCAACTTCAGAGGCTGTCTGTCCACGATCGCGGAATAGTCGGCGCGCTGGCCGGGTATCATCGACGTCATATTGTGGGTCATGGTCGCAGCCTCGGATCGGTCACATCCTGCTGTCAAGCTGATGGCAAGGGAGACAGGAGCGTCCCCCACCCTACCCTCCCCCGCTTGCGGGGGAGGGTAGGGTGGGGGCATGGCATCGACGTTGCAAGGGCCCAATCCGGCTATTGACGCGCTTTGGGCCCATCCCTATGTTCCGCCCCCCAATTGGGCCCCTCTCTTTCAGGCGCCCCTGTTTTGGACGATCTTCATGGCGCTTACCGATCTTGTAGTGCCGCATGCGGTCGTTCCCTCGCTCAGGGTCAACAACAAAAAGCAAGCGCTGCAGGAACTTGCTGTCCGTGCAGCCGCGATATGCGGGCGCAGTGAGCGCGAAGTACTCGAGGTGTTGATGCAGCGCGAGCGGCTCGGCTCCACCGGCATCGGCAGCGGTATTGCGATTCCACACGGCAAGCTTGCCAAACTCGAGCGCCTGTTTGGAGTCTTTGCCCGCCTGGAGCGGCCAATCGATTTCGAGGCGCTGGACGGCCAGCCTGTTGACCTCGTGCTCTTGTTGCTAGCGCCCGAGGCTGCCGGCGCCGACCACCTCAAGGCGCTCGCGCGGGTCGCGCGATTGTTGCGGGATACCGAAATTGCAAGAAAGCTGCGCGAATCGCGGGATGCCGAAGCACTCTATGCGGTGCTGACGTCCGCATCAGGCAACAAATAGCGCAACTCGAGGGGAGCGCGGACCTTCACGCCGATGTCATATGGCCGTCGTTAATGCAAGCTTAAGGTTTGCAATTCGTTGCTCCACGCGTTGGCAACCGCCGCTTCGCGCGAATCAGTAATCATAATTGGCGTGCCGTCTGCGGCATGAAGCGCAAACAACTGCAACCCCGGCGCGATTTGCGGCGCCTGGGGAAACATTGCCGGCACATCCTCGGAACGGATGGCCCTGATATAGGCGATCTCTCCATCACCCAGCTGGGCGAGCGCTTCAGTGGAGATGCTGGCGATTTGGGCGCCTGGCTCTTTGTTCATGATGCTCAACTCCTCGACGATATGAACTTGTCGAGTTCCTGCGCGGTTCCATTATTCGTGATCAGTGATTGCGATCGTCTTAACCACCCGCTCCGGTTCCGGACGAGCCAAGTCAATGGATAGCAACCCATTTTTCAGATCGGCACCTAATACCTCCATTCCGTCAGCCAGCACGAAGGTGCGCTGGAACTGGCGAGCGGCGATTCCGCGGTGGAGATAGTGGCGCGTCTGTTCGTCATTCTGCCTCCCACGGATCATGAGCTGACTTTCCTCGACCGTGACGTCGAGTTCGTCGCGGGCAAACCCCGCAACCGCCAGGGTGATGCGCAAACGTTCCGGCCGACCGTTTTCACGCGGCATCCGCTCGATATTGTAGGGCGGATATCCGTCGGCGGCCTTGGCAACACGATCGAGCGCACGCTCGATCTCGTCGAAGCCAAGCAAGAACGGGCTCGATAACGATGGGACTCGCGGCATGATCTCAAAGTCCTACGACAGCGACTTTGCGGGGCCCTTGCGGCACCCCAGGCTCGTCGGAGGTCTCCTCTCGCCGGACATCCCCCACCGTGCCTGACCGTAATATGGGCAACTCGAGTCAGGCCTTCAAGAAGGTCACAGCCAGGAGGGGGTCGGCCAAATGCATCGGAATAGCCATTTCCGGCAGGCCGTTTGCCAAGTCGAATTCTAGCGGCGAACCCGATGCTTGACTTCGCTCAACAGGAAATTGCCGACCCGTTTGCCGCGATTGCGCAGGATCCTGAGAAGTCCCGCATCGACGAAATAAGTGAGCAGAATGCTGTCGCGCGTTACGACTTCGGTCCCGACCGGATCGGCAGAATGCCAGGTGTTGTCGCCGACAGCAAACGCATAGCCGGTGTTCGGGGCAAATTTCATTTGGGCCGCCTTGGTCAGTGATCCGTCCGGCAAACGTTCATGGAAGATGGTGCCGATGTGGGTGGCGGATGCGTCGCGCGGCAGATACAGCTGCACCGTTATCCCCTTCCACCGCGTGTCGGTGTGCGGCGTGATGCGGTAGCCCGGGACGTCACGGGTCAGCACGGGGATCGGATACATTCCGACGGCAGCAAAATCCTTGCCAAACCGCCGTTCCAGTCCTGGTGCGAGTCGCCGCACGAGCGCGTCCCGCACCTCTTCAGAGCAGAGCGCGCGACCGACCACATCCCAGATGCGGAGCTTTTCGGCGGCAAGGTGGCGGATATATTCAGGAAACAGGTCGATCTTTACCCGGGTCGACGTGCCGTCTTCGCGGATATTGCCGTTGTTTCGGCCCGGCAGCGGGCGATAATCAGCCGCGTCCGGCATGGCAGCGATCATTTCCGCATAGGTGTCGTCAGGGAACACCCGATCGAACTCAAGATGAAAGAAAGGCCTTTCGACCGCGCGCCCCGCATCGATGTTGGCGACCACCGCCTCCACCAAGGCTCTTATTTCATGACGCCGTTCCACCGCGCTCCCCGCCCGCAATCAGCTGCGCCAACATGTGGCCGTGCCGGACGTTTATTGGCCGATTACTGCGAATTTGTCGAGCGTCCGTTGCCAACGTTGAGCGCCCATTCACGGACCTCGTATCGTCGTACTGACGGCCATGCATGCGTGTATCCGGGCAGCCACCCTAAGCGTGACGATGACCACGTAACTCGTTGATACCAGGCGACTATCATGGATTGTGGCGACAGACGGCTTGGTTCTTGTGGGCGGCCCGGCGGATCGAGCTCTGTGACCATCGATTTTTTCGTGGCGGGCTGCGCTTTCTTACCAGCGGCGCGCGAGGGGGTCTCATCCAGTACGAGTTCAGATGCCGGACGTGGCTCGCCAAACAGCTAACCTCGAACAAATGTCACGCCGGCCACGCAAGATGCTGAAGTGCTGCTCAGTTTCGACTCCCTCCACCACCGTTTCGATATCGAGACTGCGAGCGAGTGCAAGAACGGCCGAAACGATCGCAGCGCAATCGGCGCGTCTGGTCAAATTCGTTATAAACGATCCATCTTGAACCTCTCGAACGGAAACATCGCCAGATAACTGAGCGATGAGCGGCGGTTGCGAAATCGTCGAGAGCAATTGAGACGCCGAGTTTTTTCAGCTTGTGTATCAGTATCACATAGTCCAATTCGCTCTTGAACAGCGCGTCTCGGTAATCTCCAACGCCCGCCGCAACACATCCCAAAAAGGGGGTGAGCGGACAGGCGCAGATAGGCGCTTGCGAATTGGTATAGTTCCGAACAAGTCGGACGCCCGCTTGCACGGGATTCGGGGCGCCGCCCCGCACGGTGGCTGCAATACGTTGATGTAAATCAATTACTCCTGAGAACAATTAAAGTAGATTAAAAATAGGTGGGACGTTTCGCTGGAATATTTTGTGTACGATAGCCGACGGAATTCCCTTTTTAAGGAGCTGGCAAAATGCAAAATCATTTAACGATTTCCGAGAAGGCCGCCATTTTACCGACAGTTCGCGTCGGAGTGATCGATGATCATCCGCTGTTTCGCGCCGGTGCGATCCAGGTTCTGTCAATGGCCAATGGCATCGAGGTTGTAGGGGAGGGCGCGACGGCTGCCGACGCCCTCAGGATCGCGCGGGAACTGTCGCCGGACATTATCCTGCTCGATCTCCATTTGCCGGGAGGCGGCGTGGAAGCGGCCGGCCGCATTACCAGTGGACATCCAAATGTGCAGATCATCGTTTTGACGGCCTCCGAGAGCGAACAGGATGTCACCTCTGCGCTGCAGGCGGGTGCGCGGGGATACATCTTGAAGGGCAGCAGCGCACTCGATCTGGTCAAGACCATACAAACCGTCGCTCAAGGCAACTCCTATGTAGCGCCAAGCCTCGCAGCGCAATTGCTGATCAAGAGCAGTCAGATTAAGGAAGTCCCTAAGGAAAACTCCCATGATCTGACCACTCGCGAAGAAGAGATCTTCGAGCTTGTGTCGCGCGGCATGTCCAATAAGGAAATCGCGTTACGCCTGCAGTGTACCGAGCGCACCATAAAACACCACATGACGAATATCATGCAGAAGCTTAACGTGAGAAATCGCGTGCAGGCTGCACTAAAGTCAGTTCGAATGCAGGCGTAGAAATGTGAAGGCGGCATTAGATCTGCCTGAGAGACGCCAACAAATAGTCTATATGTAAAGACCCGAATGGGAGTAAAAACGGTTGCGCTGCCCTCCATCTGGCTGCCTCGGACGCGGCAAACACCGCAAGGCAGTAATCATCCCCGCTGCCGCAGCGATCTGCGGTCAATCTTCATCAGCGTGGTGCGCGGCAATTCGTCGATGAAGACGTAGCGCGCCGGCACCTTGTAGCCGCCGAGCGGGCGCACTGCGGCGCACAGCTCGGCAATCAGCGCGTCGTTTTGGACGTAACCGGGCCGCAGCACCACATAAGCCATCGGCTTGGTGAAACCATCGGTGTCCGTGCAAGACACCACCGCGGCCTCGCGCACAGCGGGGTGGCCGGTCAGCGCCGCCTCAATCTCGATCGGGGTCACCCACAGGCCCTTGACCTTGAACATGTCGTTGTTGCGGCCCGCAAACCAGAAGAAGCCGTCCTCGTCGAAATAAAGATTGTCGCCGGTGCGCGTCCATTCGCCGATGAAGGTCTCGCGCGATTTGTCGTATTTGCGCCAGTAGAAGAAGCACGCGGTCTTGCTCTTGATCCAGGCTTCGCCCGGCACGTTGGGCTCGGTTACGTCGCTGTGGTCAGGCGAGACAAGGCGGACCTCGTAGCCGAATATCGGTTTGCCGAGGCTGCCGCGCTTGAATTCCTTCTTGCGGTTGGCGATCCACTCATAGGTGATCTCGGAACTGCCGATCGAGTCGAACAGCTCAACCCCGAATTGCTCGTGGAAACGGGAAAAGATTTCCGGCGGAATTTTCTCCGAAGCGCTGACGACAAAATCGAGCGCGGGAAACTCCGGCCTCGTGCCGGTTTGCCGGAGGTGCTCGAGAATGTTTTTCAGCACGGTCGGCACCGTGACAAGCTTAGTCACCTGCGCCTCGGCCATCGTCCACAGCACCAACTCTGGCGCCGGCTGGCGGCGGACCAGCACCGCAGTGGCGCCCCAATAGAGCGGAATCAGCAGCCCCGGCCACAGTCCGTGGGTGAAGTATTTCTTTGACGTCGCGAATACCACGTCGCCTTCGCGATATTGCCAGAAACGGCCGTGGCGCTCGGGAACGAGCAGAAAGTCATGGGCCAGGTGGGTGATGCCCTTGGCGGTGCCGGTGGTGCCGCCGGAAAAGAACATATACGCAACGTCGTTGCGATGGCGCGAGCGCACCGGGATAGCGGGTGCGCCCGAGTCACGGATTGCCACGAAATGCAGCGCCTTCCTGCCCGCGAGTGTTGCGAAGGTGATGGTGGCAGGCTCGCCACGGATGATGATGGTTTGGAGCGATGCCGGCAGTTCGTCGGCAATCTCCGCAAGCTTACCCAACTGCTCGGCGTCGATGAAACAGAGTCGCGCCGCGGTATCGCCAAGGAAATAGAGGAGTTCATGCGCCTTGTAGAGGTCAGATACCACCGCTGGAACGGCACCGGCCCGCACGGCGCCAAGCCACATTGCCACATAATCAAGGCTGTCCGTGCCAAACAGGAGGATGCGATCTTCCGGCACGACGCCATGTGCGACGAGACCCGCCGATACCGCTGCGACGAGCTTTGCCAGCGCGCCGTAGCTTGTCGCCTCGCCGTCAACGATGACGGCGGCTTTGTGCTCGACCGGGGTACCCAGGTGGTGATCGAGCAGCAGTTCCGTTGGGGCAATGTCGTCCGGCACTTCCGGATCGACCCAGGCGCGCCAGTCCGGGCCATAGATGCGGTCGTCATAACCGGTGGGGACGCGTTCCAGCATGTCATTCACGCTCGAACCCGTATTCCCGCCAGCGACGGTCGACTTGCTCCCAGTCGCGTTCATCGGGCTTGACCATGGGCGGGTAGCGGTCGCCGTCGTAGTGCGCCTGCGGCTCGAAATCGAGATTGATGGTGGCGTCGATGAGCACGCGCGTCCACTTGCCGGTGCCGTAGAGATTGGTGTCGCGGAATTTTAGGCGGGTCGACGGGTCGAGCGCCGAGCCGAACGTGCCGGGAAAGAACACGATGTCATCCTCCGCGGCATTGACCCGGTACGCGAAGGCCCAGTCGATCGCACCGTAATCGTGGATATCAATGTCGTCGTTGACGACCCAGATGTGCTTGTAGCGCAAATGGGCAGCGTTCGAGCCCCAGATCGCGGCTGCTGCCTGCTTGGCTTGGCCCCGGTAGGTCTGCTTGAGCTGGATCATCAGCGTGGTGCCGTTGTTCGCCGGCGGGCAATGCACGTCGGTGACGCCCGGCACGCCCGAGCGCTCCAGAATATTCCAGGCGAGCGCCGCGCGCTGCACCGAGCTCATGATGCTGTTCTCGTTGAGCATCTTCGGCATGGTGCCTTCCAGCGTGCCGCGGAAGATCGGCTTGTTACGATGCGTGATGGCGGTCACCCGCACTTTGTGCTTGGGGCACTGGTCACCGCCGAAATAGCCGGTGTATTCGCCAAACGGACCTTCCATCTCGAAGGTCGCCGGGTCAGGCGAAATCCATCCCTCGATCACGATCTCGGCCGAGGCCGGGACCTGCAGGGGCACCGTCTCGCAATCGACGAGTTCCACCGGCGCGCCGCGCAGCGCGCCCATCACGTCGTATTCGGAGACATCCGGCGGCACCGGCGAGGCCGCGCAGAACGGCAGGCACGGTTCCCAGCCATAG
>DATGCX010000454.1:0-6853 GCA_035311445.1 Xanthobacteraceae bacterium
CTAATTTGCAACCGATGAACTGTATCGAGCGCCGCAAAGTGTGGTGCACCGACTTGGCTACAGCTGGATCAATGGCGCACTGGCCAAAGCTGGATTCCTCGATCTGAGCACCAAAAAGGCATCTGGCTGGGCAACGATATCGGTGCCGGCTGGCGGCAGGTTCATGTGGCGGTCGCAACTCGCGGCAAGTCGTCCAAGGCCATGACCGCGGTATCTCGTGACGTGCATGCATCGCGGGACGCTAATCGATGCGGCTAGTCGCCTGATTCAGTCAAATTGAAGGGTATAGGTGCTTGAGTTTAATGCGAGCATCTTTGGTGGTGAAGTGCCAGTCTGCCTTGGTGTGATTGGCGTTGCGCCCTTGCTGCCAGGCGGCGATTTCGTCGATGAGGGTGTGTTTGTCGGGAATGCGGCGGTCGAGGCATTGGGTGGACAGAACGCCGAGTTCGGATTCTGCGAGATCAAGCCAACTGCCGTGCTTGGGGGTGTAGTGCCATTCGAAGCGCTTAACCAGCCGCCGCGCTTCGGCAGCTGGGAAAGCCTCGTAGAGTGACGCCTTGCTGTGAACGTTGAGATTGTCCTGGATGAGCACGATGGTCTCGGCGCGCGGGAAGTGAATGTCGGCCAAATCGTTCAAAACGTGGGCATAATCGATGGCGGTGTGACGGTCCGTCACCTTGATGTGGCGCCAGCCTTCGAGCGGTGCGAACAGCATGAACAGGTTGGCGGTACCGTTGCGCTCGTACTCGTAATCGACACGGGCCGCGCGTCCCGGCTTCATTGGGATCGGCACGCGCGTTTCGGCGATGAGTTGCTTGGAGGTCTCGTCCAGGCACACCAGCGGGCGGTCGGGATCGCGAGGCCGCATGTAGACCTCCAGCACATCTTCCATCGCCGCTACAAAGGCGCTGTTGGCCTTCGGCGGGATAACCCAGCACTCTCGGCGATGCGGCTTGAGACGATTTTTTTGAGCGTGCGCCCGATCGTGGAATCGCTCGCGCGCTCGACGATGCCGAGTTCCACCACCTTGTTCTCCAACAGCCGCAGGGTCCAACGCGCACGTCCGTTGGGCGGCTTGGAGCAGGCCAGGGCGATCAGCTTGGCTTCCCTTTCGCCGTCGAAAATACGCGACGCGGCCGGCGCCTTGCGCTGCTTGCGGCTCAATACCGCCTCGAAGCCTTCAAGAGCCATGCCTTGGCGCATCGATTTCCGCAATTGGCCGTGTGTCACGAGTATCGCCTGAGTTGGGCGGTGCGCAACTGTACGAGAGATGAAGGAGGGCCCTTCGAGTTCGGCAATCAGGTGCTGATCTCAAGCCACCGCAAGCTGCTGTGGTCAAAAGCCATGGTGGTGAACGTTGCGGAAAAGTCGGGACGTGATCCCGTCAGGCATGGTTGAGGGAGGCGAGCGCAAGCGAACGAAGTAAGAGTTTCTGCGGAGCGTAGCCGACGCAGAAACTCGGTTGGACTGAACGCGGGCGGCATGGGGTCCTGAGCCGGCTCTATGGAATTTTCAGGTGCAAGCTCAGGCTCGTGGGGCGGTGTTGGGTGACGCTTTTGGGTCTGTGGCCGTGCGATTGGTGACGGATGTGGTGATTTGGGCACGCGAGTGTGGAGCGTCCCAGCCGATCGCTGCCGGTGTGTGCAAGAAAGGCAAGGCGTGGGCCGCAGCGATCCGTGGCGTGTCCGGCACGCGCAGGCGCAATCGCTGGCGCTCCCTGCATCGGGTCATGGTCCGCGCACCTGTCTAGGGTAGAGCATGCGCACATGCTGGAGATGGCCAGCCTTGCAATACGGGCAGCGGCGCGGCGGTGGGGACGGCGGCGCGGTAGAACAATCTCTTGCTGTCGCGACTGGGTCGGCAGCCTCCTGTTTCGGCCCTGCGACGCGCGAGTGATCGAGTGCCAATTGCTGACGGGCGCGCGCAGCATGATCGCGCCGGGAGTGATGCCAGAGCCCAGAGTAGCGGACCTTGTGCAGGCCCTTCGGTAACACGTGTTGCAGGAAGCGGCGCATGAACTCATGGCCGTTGAGGCGCCTTGTGTGCCAGCGCCCCGATGCGCGATGCTTGTGGCGAATGGAGACACCGGCGTCATCGAGCCGGACGATGCGGCCTTCGGTGATTGCCACTCGAAAAACGTAGCGCGCCAGATAGCGCAGCACGGCTTCGGCGCCGTCGCCCCAGGCAGTGCAATGGATGACCCAGGGCTTCCTCCAAGCCGCCTTGGGCAGGACGAGGTCGGGCCTGCGTTTGGCCAGATCAGCTCTCATCTTGGCCCGCACCAGGACTGCAAGCGGCCGGGTTGAGATCAGGAAGTTATTGCGGGCGGGATGCCAGTCGCGACCGTCATCGGATACGCCGCCACCGGTGACGAGGCAATGTACATGCGGATGGTAGACGAGCTGCTGTGTCCAGGTGTGCAACACCGCCATCACGCCGACGGTGCCGCCGACGTGGCGCCGATCGCGGGCCAACTCGATAATGGCCTCCGCGGTTGCTTTCATGAGCGCGGCGTAACCGTCGCGCTGGTTGGCGCGCAGCACCTCGCGCAGTTCCGCCGGCACGGTAACCGTGACATGGAAGTAGGGGCACGCCAACAGCTCGGCCTCGCGTGCCGCGATCCAGCGCTCAGTCTGATCCTTATGGCATCTCGGGCAGCTCCGGTTCTTGCAAGAGTGGTAGGAGTAGATCTCGCTGCGGCAGCGATTGCAGCGCCATAGGTGTCCGCCGAGCGCGTGCGTTCGGCAGGCGAGAATGTCGGCGATGGCATGCCGGTGCGAGGGCAGCACCGACGCGCCATGCCGCGACAGATAGTCGTCCGCGAACCGGCGGAAGACGTCAGCGAGTGCGACCACGACTGGTCGTCGGGATCACAGATCGGTCATGAGCTTGTCGAGGGTCGCCTTGAGCGAGGCGCGTGTGGGCTCGGTCAGATGCAGATAGATGGCCGTCGTTGCGATGTTGACGTGGCCGAGCAGTATCTGCACCACGCGCGCCTCGGTGCCCTGCTCGAGCAGCCGTGTTGCGTAGCTGTGGCGCAGTCCGTGGGGATTGACTGGACGCTTGATGCCGGCGGCGCGGGCGGCGAGACGGAACGTACGCCAGAGCGCGTTCTTGCTAACCGGCCCGGTGCCGCTGCGATCGGGCGTGAGCCAGCGCGGATTGCGGTGGGTCGACCACAGATGGCGCAGCTTGGCAAGCATTGGCTCGGGCAGCGGGACGCACCGCTCCTAGGGGGCTGCGGGTTTCCTCTCGATCGCCCCTGGTTGTCCGCAAAAGCAGTCAACGGTATGGCTATCCGGTAGCAACTTGGGGTGAAGCTGAAGATCGCCTGACCGACTACCTCAAGTCCGTGTAATTCTAAGGAGGCAAAGGTAGATTACTGGGAGGGGAGCGTGCATCGGATTGGCCTACGATTTGTCATTGCGGTCTGCTACGTGGTCTGCCCAGCGGCGGGCTTTTCTCAGAAGGCTCCGGACCTGAGCAAGCCAGCCGGCAAGGAGTGGCTCACTATCGGCGGCGATTGGCACAACACCCGCTATTCGACGTTGACCCAGATCAACCGCAACAACGTCAAGAATCTCATGGGCGCCTGGGTGACGCACCTGGGCTCGGGCCTCGGCCAAAAGTATTCGTTTGAAGGTACTCCGATCGTCAAAGACGGCATCCTCTACATCGCCACCGGCAATGACGACGTGTTCGCGCTCGACGGTAAGACGGGTGCACTCATATGGGAGCACCGCTCTGGCATCGAGCAAAACATCTCTACGGTCTGCTGCGGCTGGGACAACCGCGGCGTTGCGGTGGGGGACGGCAAGGTTTTTCTTGGCCAGCTCGACGGCTATTTCGTCGCCCTTGACATCAGGACCGGCAAGGAAGTCTGGCGAACCCGCCTCGCCCGCTGGCAGGATGGCTACACCATCACCGCCGCGCCGCTGTTCCACAACGGCGTGGTCTATTCCGGCATTTCCGGCGGAGATCGGCAGGCGCGCGGCTTCCTCGCGGCGCTCGACGCAAGGACCGGCAAGGAGAAATGGCGCTTTTGGACCATCCCGGCGCCCGGCGAGTTCGGCTCCGACACTTGGCCGAAGCCGGACGATCCCGATCCGGTCAAAGCCAACGCCTGGAAACAGGGCGGCGCCAATATCTGGCAGGCTCCGGCGATCGATCCAGATCTCGGCCTCATCTATTTCTCGACCGGCCAGCCAGGACCGCAGGCCATTGGCGTCGGCGCCAATCGTCCAGGCGATAATCTGTTCAGCTCCTCGATCGTGGCGGTAACGCTCGAGGGCAAATATGCGTGGCACTTCCAACAGGTGCACCACGACCTGTGGGATTTCGACTGCCCGAGCCCGGTGGTGCTATTCGAGCAGATGTACGAAGGCAAGATGCGCAAGGGCATCGCAGAGGCGTGCAAGACAGGCTGGATCTACATCCTCGATCGCACCGACGGAAAGCCGCTGATCGGCATCGACGAGAGACCGGTCGAGCAGGAGCCGCGCAACGCGACCGCCGCAACCCAGCCGTTTCCCAGGGGCGATGCGGTTATGCCACAATGTCCGCAGCCGCTCGAAGGCTGGGTGGTCAAATGCATCTTCGGCGCGCCTTGGGACACCCCGACCCTAATGTCCCCCGGCGGTAACGGCGGCACCAACTGGGCGCCGATGGCCTATAGTCCTCGTACGAATTACTTCTATGTGACCGCGGCGGACCGGCCGGCGGCCCGCATTGCGCCCGGCAGCGGCCGAGTCGCGCCGCCAGCTTTCGGCGCGAAATACGGCGGCACGCTGACAGCCGTCGACTCCCGCACCAACAAGATTGCTTGGCAAAAACGCATGCCCTATTCGATCGGCCAGGGCAGCGGTGCACTGGCCACAGCTACGGACGTGCTGTTCCACGGCGAGCCCGACGGTCACCTCCAGGCCTACGACGCGCGCAATGGGGAGCTCTTGTGGCAATGGCAGACCGGCGCCGGTGCGGACGCCCCCGCGATCACCTATGAGATCGACGGCATTCAGTACCTCGCCATCGCCGTAGGTGGCCTCGCGACTCAGACCGCTTCCGCGAACGGCGATATGGTCTGGGCATTCTCGCTGCGGGGCAGCCACAATAACCGCATTGCCCAGTTCGACGCTCCGCCACAGCCGCCGACCGGAGTAACGTTCGACTTCACTGGGCTGCTCAAGGGCGGCGTTCAAATCGAGAAGACAAATGCAGTGCGGATGATCGATTACAACTTCACTCCATCACGCATCACGATCGAGGCTGGCACCAAGGTCACCTTCACCAACAGCGGCAACCAACCTCACAATGCCGCCGGCGCCGACGCCGGTGGCTGGGACACCGGTATCCTCAAAGATGGTGAGACCGCGACCGTCACGTTTAACCGGTCGGGGACATACAATTACACCTGCACGCCTCACCCCTTCATGATCGGGCAGATCATCGTGACCGGCGAGACGGTTTCTTCGGCGCCCGCGACTGTGGTGGAATCGCCCGTGCCAAGGGCCGTCGGTGCACCGGCCGACCATGACCCACATCTGCCAGCGGGTCTCCACCGGGAAGATCGCACCCGGTGATCGGCGCATCCTCCTCGCCGCCATCAATATCCGAGCGCAGACGACGAGATCGTGATCGCACGGTGGTCCGTTCAACGCCCTGTGGTCGCTTCTTTTGCTTCTGCCGGCGTTACCCTCCTGCCGAGCCAATCGGCAACTACGCCTGCTATCTGCATGCTGTTCTTCTCCAGCATCAAATAGTGGGAATTTCCGTGAATTCCGATATCAGGCAGCCGTATGAAGTCGTTGTCGACACCTGCCTGCTTGAGAAACAACGAGTTACAGTGATCGGACGTGGCGTGGAACCCTGCTTCCGATGTCAGGATCATGATCGGAATGCTCTTGAGATTGACGAGTTGTCGCGCCGGCTCCCTCTGCAGGATGCATGACACGAGATCGGGCGCGTCCGGCTTTTCCTGCTTCAGGAAGGCGAGTTCGGAGGGATCTGACACCTGCGGGACGAAGGCGAGCGGCACATTCCCGATGCCCCATACCTTGTCGACTGGCCCGTCTCTAAAGTAGTCGGGAGCACCCACGAACTCGACATTCCGAAACGGCCGCATGCCCGCCTCGATCGCGACAATGGCCTTCACCACGCCGGGCCGTGCATCGGCGATCGCCCAGCCGTATGCGCCTGACTGCGAGTGCGTGAAGAGTACTGCGGGCCCGATCTTGTCGAACAAGGCCACGCCGGCGTCGCGATTGAGTTGTTCCCGCAGCGGCGCGTTTGCAATGTCCGAAAGCTCCTGCGCCTGCATCTGATCGTAGATCGGGTCCCCGGGCTCGGCGGTCCCCGGCCACTGCGTATGCAGACGCGCCTGCGGCCAAAGCTTGTAGCGCGCGACGGTGACAAACCGTTCCATCAGGAACTTCGACGTGTTCAGATTGCTCTTGCCGTACACACTTTCCACGTAAGGGGACCGGCCGCGGCCGACCTGATCGACCAGGTAAACGGCGTAGCCCCGAGCAACGAAAAATTGCGCCCACCCGTCGCGTCCATCCGGCGTGCCGGTGAAATTCGCACCGCTCATGGCACCGCCCGCAATCATAACCAGCGGAAAGCGATGTGTCCGGTTCTGCGGAATCAAATATTCCACATAGGCATGACCCGCCATCACTTTGCCGTTCGGTGTGTCGAAGTACTTGCCGCCGACAAAGAAATAGCCCTGCTTGGCAATAGCGAGCGGTCCCACCTCCTGCGCACTTACCGATCCCATGAGGGCAACAACGGCGGCTACTGCCGCGACGGTGGATAGCGCTTGGACGCGCATCTCTTCCCCCTGTGCAAAACGGCT
>DATGCX010000455.1:0-22141 GCA_035311445.1 Xanthobacteraceae bacterium
GGCTCTTCTCGCCACCCCGACCCAAATCCAGCAGCGCGCCTTCGACCTGCTCGGTGTCAAATTACAACTGTAGTCAGTCCTCGATCCGACAATCGAGGGAATACAAGGACTTGCGTTGCGGCTTAAGGAAAGTTCGGCCTAAAAGAGGCATTGACTGCTCGGGCGCCGCAATATTTTGCGGTGAAACGCTACGCAGGATCGATGTGTCGAGAATTGCGAAATGTGAGATCATCATGACGTCGGGTCATCGGTTAACTGATTCCGTCGACCCACGGCGGGGCATGGAGCTGACGATGAAAGCAACTACCTCCCTGCTTGGGCCGATTTGTTGCTTTGTCTGGCGCGGAGACTTCGGCCCGTCCCTTGCACCGGCCGTCGAGCGCTCGCAAATCGAGGCTGGCGCCGAAATCTACATGCAACGCTGCGCTGGCTGCCATGGGGAAAAACTCGTCAATGCGAGCGGCGGCTGGTCGTTCGACCTGCGACGGCTCCACTCGGACGAACACGACAGATTCGTCAATTCCGTTACGAGCGGGAAAGACAACATGCCTTCCCTGTACGGCATCCTCAAGGACCAGGAAATCGAAGCGATCTGGGCTTATATCCGTGCTACGGTCGACAAATAGAATCCGACGTGCGAACTCTTTAATTCACTGTGAGAACTGCCCTACATATCGCGCGATGAGTGCTTAGCGAGACCAGGTCGCGCTCACGGCGCTACGCCGCCCGTATGACAGACGATTTTCCACTCGGCTGCGGTTACCGGTTGTACCGAGAGGCGTGACAGTTTCAAAAGCGCCATGTCCTTCAGCTTCGGCTCAGCCCTCGCGGCCGCAAGCGTAACCGGCGTCTTGAACGGCATCACCGCCTTGACATCCACCGCAACCCACGGCTCGCCGGGCTTGGCGGTGGGGTCCGGATAGCTTTCGCGAATGATTTCCACGATGCCGACCACCTCCTTGCCTTCGCCCGAATGATAGAAGAAGGCACGGTCGCCCTTTTTCATCTTCATCAAATTCTGCCTGGCGGTGTGATTGCGCACGCCCGTCCAGGCGTCGCCCTTGGCGCCCTTCTTGACCTGCATGTCCCATGACCAGGTGTCGGGTTCCGATTTGATGAGCCAGTAGTTCATGTTGTCACCCCTCTGCCCGCAGCGGTCGTGCCAGCAGTGCCTCGATCGCAGTGTCGATGGTCACAGTGCGATCGAGTACCGCCACAACCGCGGCCGCAATCGGCATCTCGACCTTGTAGGCGCGCGCCATGTCGACCAGCACCGCGGCCGTGAATGCGCCTTCAACAAGATGCCCGGTCCGCTGTGCCTCGTCGAGATCATGCCCCCGTCCGAGCGCCAGACCGAGCGAGAAGTTGCGCGACTGGGGGCTTGTGCAGGTAAGGATCAGATCTCCCAGTCCCGACAAGCCGGTCAGCGTTTCGGATTGCGCCCCGCAGGCTCTGCCGAACCGCATCAGTTCCGCAAAGCCGCGTGTCGTGAGAGCCGCCACCGCACTCGCTCCGAGGTTCCGGCCAGTCACAATACCTGCCGCTATGGCAAGCACGTTCTTGGCCGCGCCGCCGACTTCGACACCTCGTACATCGACGGAATGGTAAAGCCGAAATGCTGTAGACCCCAGCGAACGCGTGAGCATTTGCGCTACGGTCGCATCATGCGCCGCAACTGTCACGGCGGTCGGCAGCCCGCGCGCGACATCGAGCGCAAAGCTCGGACCGGACAGGATCGCCGGCGTCGCTTCCGGCAGGCACTCCGCGATGATCTCGGTCATGAACCGGCGCGTGGTTCGTTCGATACCCTTCGCGCAGGTGATGACCGGCGTCCCCGGAGCAATCGCTCCTGCCAGGCCGGACGCGGTACCGCGCAACGCCTGCGCCGGCACCACGATCAGTATCGCGTCGCCTTCCGGCCGCCGCTCAGCCAATGAGGTAATGAAGACGCGCCGATCGATCGGCACGCCGGGCAGGCGTCGGCTCTCGCCGCTTGCCATCATGGCTCCGGCTGTGACGGCATCGCGCGCGAACAAGGTCACCGTGCGCCCAGCGCAGGCAATCAAGTTGGCGAGCGCCGTGCCCCAGGCGCCAGCCCCCACAACGGCGATGCGATCTGCGATCCTGCTCACGCGATTGCCGAAGATGTGACATCCGAGCGGACCGGCTCCGGCGATGCGGTCTCGGTCGATTCCCGTGGGACCGCATCGGCGATCGTCGTCGCGATCGCAACCGAAGCAGGAGGTTCCGATACGGCTGGCTTGGTGACCTGATCAAGTGGCCAGCGCGCACGCGGCGCGGTGTCGAGCGTATCGCACAAGCCCTGGGCAAGCCGTTCCGCGCCCGCCCAAGCAATCATTGCGGCGTTATCGGTACACAGCGACGGCGGTGGAACCACGAGCGCAACCTGCTCACGCGCAGCGACATCCAGCAGGGCACTACGGATCGCCCGATTTGCCGCGACGCCACCCGCCGCCACCAGGGCGGAGGGCGTGCCGAATCGTTGGCGGAAGATCCGCAGGCCGTGACGCAAGCGGTCCCCCACCATATCGACCACCGCGAGCTGGAACGAAGCGCACAGGTCGGCCACGTCCTGGTCCGTAAGGGGCACCATCTTCTCGGCTTCGAGCCGTAGCGCGGTTTTGAGGCCGGACAAAGAAAAATCCGCATCGTGTCGGCCGATCATTGGACGCGGCAGAATGAAGCGCCCGCTCTCGCCGCGAGCCGCTTCCTGTTCAACGCGCGGCCCACCCGGATAGCCAAGTCCGAGTAACTTCGCGGTCTTGTCGAAGGCTTCCCCGATGGCGTCGTCCCGCGTCGTGCCGAGGCGCACATAATCGCCAACACCGCGCACCGCGACGATCTGGGTATGGCCCCCGGACGCCAGAAACAGGCAGTAGGGAAAGGGCGTTCCATCGGTGAGCCGCGCCGTCAGCGCGTGCGCCTCCAGATGGTTCACGGCGATCAGGGGCTTTTCATGCACCATCGCGATCGCTTTGGCGGTGGTGAGGCCGACGATGACCCCCCCGATCAACCCGGGACCGGCCGCCGCCGCTACCCCATCAAGTGCGCCGAAATCACGGCCGGCATCAGCCATGGCGGTCGCGATGAGGAGATCGAGCGCCTCCACGTGGGCGCGGGCCGCGATTTCCGGCACCACCCCGCCGAATGCCGCATGTTCGGCGATCTGCGATAACACCACATTCGCGAGAATCGTGGCACGGGCATCATCATCGCGTTCCACCACCGCCGCCGCGGTCTCGTCGCAGGTCGTTTCTATACCAAGCACCAGCATGGCTGTTCCGCCGGGCCGGCAAAAGCGGTTTGCTTTTTTGCAAGCCGTGCATATGACCTTGATGCCAGAACCCGGTTCGAACCGGGTAGCATTGTGGGGTCCTGTGACGCAATCCTCCGCACCGTTTCTGCGTATCGGCACACGTGGCAGCCCGCTGGCCCTGTGGCAGGCACGGGAGGTGCGGGCCCGTCTGGCCGCTGCCCACGGGGTCGAGCCCGAGGCCATCGCGATCGAGGTGATTCGTACCACGGGTGACGTCATCCAGGATCGCCCGCTGTCGGAAGTAGGCGGAAAGGGCCTGTTCACCAAGGAGATCGAACAGGCCCTTATCGACAAAGCGATCGACCTCGCGGTGCATTCCAGCAAGGACATGCCGACTGTGCTGCCGGCCGGGCTCAAACTGGCTGCATGCCTGCCCCGCGAAGATGCACGCGACGCCTTCATCAGCCGCAAAGCTCCCTCGCTCGCCGCGCTGCCACCCGGCGCCGTGGTTGGCACCGCTTCGTTGCGTCGTGAGGCCATGGTCAAGCGCTTGCGCCCGGAACTCGCGGTCGTGACCTTCCGCGGCAATGTGGATACGCGGCTCAAGAAGCTCGACGACGGCGTGGTCGATGCGACCCTGCTGGCGCTCGCCGGCCTCAGGCGGCTCGGACGCGAAGGCGCCATAACGGCGGTGTTGGATGTCGACGTATTCCTGCCGGCAGTCGGCCAAGGCGCCGTCGGCATCGAGGCGCGCGAGGCCGATACCCGTGCCCTTGATTTACTGAACCGGATCAACGATTCCGATACGCTGACAGCGGTCCAAGCCGAGCGCGCTTTCCTGGCCATGCTGGATGGGTCTTGCCGCACGCCGATCGCGGGGCATGCACAGATTGACGCCGGCACCATATCGTTTCGCGGCTTGATCTTGCGCCCCGATGGCAGCGAGGCGCACGAGACGGCGCGCACCGGATCCGTTGCGGACGCTGAGAGGCTTGGGGCCGACGCGGGGAACGAATTGAAGAGCCGGGTTGCCGCTGATTTCTTCGCGGTCGGATGAGTGCGTGCGCCTCCTTATCACCAGACCGGAGCCGGAATGCGAACGGACTGCCGCGTTGCTGCGGGCGCGCGGTCATGAGGTATTGCTGCTGCCGCTGCTGCGGATTGAGCCAATCGCGGATGCCGAACTTGGTGCCGCCCCGTGGACAGCGGTGGTATTCACGAGCGCCAATGCGATCCGGGCCATTACGGACCATCGCCGGTTCGGCGAGATCGCCGCTCTGCCGGCCTATGTGGTGGGGCAACGCACCCGCGCGGCGGCGCTCACGGCCGGATTTGCGCCGGTTATGTCGGCTGACGGCCACGTAAACGACCTTGTTCGGCTGATTGCATCCAAGCCGCCAGGCGCTAGCCTCCCTCTCAAAGACGCTAGCTTATATAATTGGGGTGCAGCGAACTCTTCCCCTCCCCCTTGGGGGGAGGGGTCGCGGGTGGGCGTCGAGAGAAGCGGCACGGCATCGCCACGATCGCATGACCCCCCATCCCAACCCTCCCCCGCAAGGGGGGAGGGAGTCGCAACAGCTCAGCCGCATGTTAACCAAGTGCCCGTTCTTCTGTATTGCGCGGGCGAAGACCGCACTGGCGATCTGGCGGGTGCCTTGCGGGCACTCGGTTTCCGTGCACAAACCGCAACTGTTTACCGCTCGATAATGGAGACAAACTTGACGCCTGACCTATGCACGGCTTTGGCAGCCGGCCAAGTTGACGGCGTGCTGCACTACTCGACCCGCACTGCGGCCGCCTTCGTGGCCGCCGTGACAAAGGCGGGTATTAACGATTTATCGATGCAAATCAGGCACTTCTGCTTATCTTCCCAGGTCGCAGCGCCGCTCGTTGCGGCAGGCGCCAAGGCCATACAAGTTGCCGACGAGCCCAGTGAGCAGGCCCTGCTCTCAGGTATCGGTTGGGCCTGAAACGAGCGGCAAGTTGCATTGCTGCTACGCCGCGTCCACGGTATGTCGGCAGGGGTGGAATTCGGAGATTCCCGATGGCGAGCCCGGACGATGACATGCGGCAGGAGGCCGGTCCCCCGGACGGGCGCCCGCGCCGGCAGCCCCCAATCATCGATGTGAAAGCGGTCGAAGTTTCGCCTGATGGTCCGAGCGCAACAAGCACCCGATGGGATCCCCTCGACGTGGCGCGATTCTTGAAGAGAATTCTGGCGTCTCTGTCTTCGACGATTCTGGCATTTCTGTCTTTCAGAAGGTCGACCGTCATCGGTTCGGTCTGCGGCGCAGGGCTGATTGCGGGGGCGCTCTGGATTTATCTGCCATTGGAGGGAATCGATGGGCCGCCGCAAAACACCCGCGACACGACCGGGCCCGATGGCGCGATCGAGCGCACTAAGGATGAAGCCGCTCTTAAGGGGCCCCCAGCGCAGGTCTCGTCGGACACAGACTTGGCAAATCGGGTAGCGGCTCTTGAGGCAATGCTTGCACCGTTAGCCGATCGCATCACCGAGTTGGAGCGCAGCTTTCGCGATAATGCTGCTGAGGCCCGCACGGCCGTCGAGCGTGCGAATAAGGTTGCCGATTTGATTGAAGAAGCAAAAAAGAGCGGCAACGAGCAGAATTCGCCCCAACAGCTTGAGCGAAGGACATTTGATAGTCTTGCCGATCGCCTTAAAATTATCGAATCATCGGTAGCCTCGCTTCATCGGAAACAAGACTTACTCGATCGCGCAGCCAGTGCGAGCGCCGCACTGCCCGATAAGCCGGTTCGAGCTGCCGTTGCTGCCGCAGCCCTGCGCAGCGCGGTCGAGCGCGGCGCCTCATTCACGGTTGAACTCGCTGCAGCCCGATCGCTCCACCTCGACGAAAGAGCGCTCGCTTCGCTGGAGTCGTTCGCGGCGACCGGCGTGCCGACCCAAGACCAGTTCCTGCACGACTTATCGGCGCTTATGCCGGAGCTGCTTCGGGCGTCGGTGCCGGCCGGCCGTGACCTCGGCTATCTCGATCGCCTCCAGGCCAGCGCTGCGAAGATGCTTAATATCCGGCCCGTGCGGGATGAACCGGGCGATGATCCCACGACGGTCATCGGCCGCATCGAGTTCAAGATCGCACGGCAGGATATTGTCGGGGTCGTGGCCGAATTGGACAAGCTTCCGTCGCCAGCAAGGGAGATTGCGCAGTCGTGGCGCACGAAGGTGCTGGCACGGCAAGACGCGGTCGAATCGGCCCGGCGCATCGCGACCGCATCGTTGGGCGAGCTTGGCGTATTAGCGGCGCCAGGACCGACACCTCAATGATTCGCGTTGTCGTCTTTCTTGTCCTGACGGCTGCGTTTGCGAAATATGTCGCGATTTGGCTTGCCGACCACCCGGGCGAAGTTTCTATCACGTGGCTCGGCTATCACGCGGAGCCACCGATCGGAATCCTCGTCGCCGGAGTAGCGACGGTTGGCTGCGCGACGATATTGCTGTGGTCGGCGCTGCGTTTGCTGTTTCGCGCTCCGCGCCAGATCGCGTCGACTATGGCGGATCGCCGCGCCGCGCTCGGACAGATGGCGATCGTACGTGGCCTCCTGGCGATCGGTGCCGGGGATGTCGGCGCGGCGCGGCGGTTCGCAGCGAAAGCGGGCCGGCTTGCACCCCATCAGCCCTTGCTCTTGATGTTGCGAGCACAAACGGCACAATTGTCCGGAGAGCCCGACTGTGCCGCGGCGGCCTTTCGCGCCATGACGGATCGCAGCGAGACCAGGCTGTTCGGGTTGCACGGATTGTTCATAGAGGCCCAGCGCCGCAATGACCCCGCCGCAGCGCGTCAATATGCAGAGGATGCCGCGAAGGCTTCGCCCTCGCTAGCTTGGGCTGGACAGGCTGCGCTCGAATTTCGCTGCCGCGATGGTGACTGGTCGGGCGCGCTCGCCGCCCTGGAGCGCAATCGCACGGGCGGACTGGTTCGCCCTGACGCTTTCCGGCGGCAGCGCGCGGTCCTGCTCACCGCACAAGCCTTGTCGCTCAAGGATCGCGATGCAGGTACAGCGAGCGAACTGGCCCAGGAAGCTGTCAGGCTATGCCCCGGATTGGTCCCAGCGGTCGCGCTTGCGGGACGCCTCCTGGCGGAGGCCGGCGAGCAGCGCAAGGCGGCGCGCATTCTCGAAGCCGGCTGGCGCGAAAGTCCGCACCCGGATATCGCCAATGCCTATGCGGACCTAGTTCCAGGCACCTCAGCGCGCGACCGCCTCATTCGCATGCGTGTGCTGGCGAAGCTCGCGGATGCTCACCCGGAAAGCGCCCTGGCGCTGGCCAATGCCGCGCTCGAAGCGCACGAGTTCGCGGAGGCCGGTGCGAGCCTTGCGCCTCTATCGGCAACGCCAACCCGGCGAGTCGCGACCCTGATGGCGCGGATTGAAGCCGCCGAGCATGGCGACACCGGGCTCGTCCGGGAATGGATGGCGCGCGCGGTCCACGCGGCCCTTGATCCGGCCTGGACGGCTGACGGAGTCATCGCCGAAACCTGGATGCCGGTGTCACCGGTAACCGGCCGGCTCGACGCATTTCAATGGCGAGTTCCGGTCGCGGACCTTACGCCGCGAGGGCCAGTCATCGATCAAGCGGAGCGGACGCTGCCAATGCCATCGAATCCTATACCTCTCCCATCGAATCCTATGCCTCCACCCCAAGCGGCCGCTTCTCCGATTTCAGAGGCGCCCGTGAAGCCCCTATTGAACCTCGCAAAGCAGGCCGATGGATTGCCCTTGCACGCGCCTGACGACCCCGGCCCGGAGCCGGAGCCGATCTTGGAACCGGAGCCAAAACGGAGCGGTGCGGGAGGAAAAATGCGATCTTGGTTTTTCAGCAGCCTGCTCCACTGAATCGGGCAATCCTCAGAACGAGCTCCGTTCGGCAAACACGTTCGCGGCGTCGGATCGCGCGCCTGAGATGGCCCGCTTGCGCCGACGGCGGTTAGCCCTATAGTCCGCGGCGATTTTGGCACGGGGCCGCGCGGGGAGAACCGGTTTGGCTAAAGGCAACGTAAAGAAAGTGGTGCTGGCCTACTCAGGCGGCCTTGATACATCGATCATCCTGAAGTGGCTGCAGATGACCTACGGCTGCGACGTGGTCACTTTCACGGCTGATCTCGGTCAGGGTGAGGAACTCGGGCCTGCCCGCGACAAGGCGCTGCTGCTGGGCATCCGGCCGGAAAACATTTTCATTGAAGACCTGCGCGAAGAGTTCGTGCGCGACTATGTGTTCCCGATGTTTCGCGCCAACGCACTCTACGAAGGCCAATATCTGCTTGGTACTTCGATCGCGCGGCCTTTGATCGCAAAGAAGCAGATCGAAATCGCCGAGAAGGTCGGCGCTGATGCGGTTGCTCATGGCGCCACCGGCAAGGGCAATGACCAGGTGCGTTTCGAACTCTCCTACTACGCCCTCAAGCCCGACGTGAAGGTGATCGCCCCGTGGCGCGAATGGAATCTCACATCGCGCACAAAGCTGATCGAATTCGCCGAGCAGCATCAAATCCCAATCGCAAGGGACAAAAGAGGCGAGGCCCCGTTTTCCGTCGATGCCAACCTGCTGCATGCCTCGTCGGAGGGAAAGGTGCTGGAAGATCCGGCCCGGGAAGTACCGGACTACGTCTATTCACGGACCGTCGATCCCGAAAAGGCACCCGATCAATCGACCTACATCACCATTGGATTCGAGCGTGGCGATGCGGTCTCAATCGACGGCAAGAAGATGTCGCCAGCGGCATTACTCACGCGGTTGAACGAACTTGGTCGCGCCAACGGCATCGGCCGGCTTGATCTCGTCGAAAACCGCTTTGTTGGGATGAAGTCCCGCGGCATGTACGAGACGCCAGGCGGCACCATCCTGCATGCGGCCCATCGCGGCATCGAATCGATCACGCTCGACCGCGGCGTCATGCATCTCAAGGATGAGCTGATGCCGAAATATGCCGAGCTCGTCTATTACGGCTTCTGGTTTACGCCGGAACGCGAAATGCTCCAGGCCGCGATCGATCGCAGTCAGGAATTCGCCAGCGGCGAGGTGCGGCTCAAGCTCTATAAGGGCAACGTCATTGTGGTCGGCCGCGAAAGTCCTTACTCGCTCTACGATCAGGACCTCGTCACCTTCGAGGAAGGGGCAGTCGCTTACGATCACCGCGACGCCGCCGGCTTTATCCGGCTCAACGCGCTGAGGCTGCGCACGCTCGGGCAGCGGCGGAAGAGGCTGAAGCTGTAGAAAAGCCGTCTGGCGCGCGGGTTCTCTTTAACCCGCCGCACATGGGAGGAAAGGCGGATTACGCTGTCGCTAATCCGCCCTGCGCTCTTTTTCGTTCCGTCAATTCTGTCCCATCAGCAACGGAGTGATGCGACGCACCGCGACGCGGCGGTTGGCGCGCTCTGGCCCGTCGGTCGGAACCTTCAGGAACTGCTTGCCGTATCCCTGCGTGGTCAGGTTTTCCGCCGGCACACTGAATTGGTTGGTCAACATGACGGCGACCGATTCGGCACGGCGATCCGACAGCGACAGGTTGTCAACATCGGCGCCAACCGCGTCGGTGTAACCTTCCACCAGGAACATTTCGCGCGGATTACGTTGGATCGCGCGCGATATGCCCTGAGCCACGAAGGCCAGGCGGTCCGCCTGGTCCGGCGTGATTTCCCACGAACCGGTCTCGAAATTGACCGTATCGATGTCGACCCGCGGCATTCGCGCGCGCAGCGGCTCGCTATAGCGGATCTCGTCAAGCGCATAGCGCCGCTCGATACGGTCGACCGGCGGCGCCACCAAGGTAAGGTAGATGTCTTCCGCGTTCGCCCGCGCGGTCTCGCGGATATAGACCTCCCGTGGAATGCGCACGACCGGCGCGGGCAACTCGACGAAAAATCCCGCATAACCGGGGCCGTGCGGCTCGAAGCTGTTATCGATGAGAACAATCTCCCGGCCTGCCGCGTCGCGGCGCACGCGGCGCAGTAACCGGCCGCTTTCGTCGACCTCGGTAAAGATCCGGGCGCCATCGGGACGCACCACCACCGTCACAGTATTATTGCCGTGACGCTCCACATTGACCTCGCGAGCGTTGAACCGAAAGCGATCGGCCTCGTTGTGGCGAATGATGTCGTGTCCGCCCTCCCGAATGATCGTTCGATTCGCCTCCTGGATGACGATGGTGTTGCCCTCCCGGGTTTCACGCCGCTCGTTGCGCAATTGATCGAGACGCTGCGGCATGGCGTGAGGATCGACCGGCGTGTTCGCGAGCGCCGGAGTGGGTGCGGCGGGCGCCGGCGCAGCCAGCGCCGGGCTCGGAGCACCCCCCGCCGGAGGTAACTGTTGAGCGGCGGGCGCGCCCGGCCGCGGTAGCTGCTGGCCCGGCGGGGTCTGGGCGGCCGCAGGCGGGGGGGGAGCATTCTGCTGGGCCGCAGGTGCTCCAGGCCGCGGCGGCTGGCTTGGCGGGGTCTGGGCGGCCGCAGGCGGCGGCACGGGCTGCTGGGCTGTGGGCGCTCCCGGCCGTGCCGGCGGCTGGCCGGGCGGGGTTTGAGCCGTCGCCGGCGGCGGGATGGGTTGCTGGGCGGCGGGAGCGCCAGGCCGTTGCGGCTGCTGGCCCGGCGGCGCCTGGGCGGCAGCAGGTGGCGGGGCTGGTTGTTGGACTGCCGGCGCTCCGGGCCGTGGCGGCTGTTGCGCCGGCGGAGTCTGGGCGGTCGCTGGCGGTGCCGCATGAGGGGATTGACCGGGTGGGGTCTGCGCCTGCGCCGGCGGGGCCACGTGAGGGGCTTGCCCCGGTGGTGTTTGTGCTGCGGCGGGCGGCGCACCAGGGCGCTGTTGTTGCTGCTGTGGAACGGGTTGCGCCGTTGGCGGCGCCGGGCGGCCGGGCGGCGCGTTGGCGGCCGGGGGATGCTGGCCGGGCGCCCCTTGGGCCGGCGCGCCCTGAGCCGGGCGCTGTCCGGGGGGGCGCTTGTCTTTGTCGTCGGCCGGCACAGCGGCTTGCGCGAGGCGAATTCCCTCCGCGGCCGCCGGAAGCGACAAGGGAGGCGATGCCATGACGAACAGAATTGCGGTGCTAAACAGAAGGGAATTGCGTCTCATTCGATCCTCGCCCGGAAATTGTGTGAAGTTGTGCAACGCGACCAGATGCGCAGACCAGTCCGTCGGCACGTATTCGTGATTCGACGCGATCACGCAACTTGGCGCACCGAGGGGGACCTCTGCAAACGACGACAACCCGACAAAACTGCGGCAAGCCCCCTCGCGTGGACCGAAAGCCCGCCCGCGTCCAATTGTCCCAAACCCGCGAATGTATATAACGTTCTCAGCTTAGAGTTCGTTCCACACAATCCTGATAGCGCGGAACCCGCGCGATAAATCCACCGGACGTCGCTGTGAGGCGGGACGTGCAAAAACGAGGAGGCTTCAACACACCTTAGGCCTTGCGCTCGACCATCAGTTTTTTGATCTCCGCGATCGCCTGGGCGGGATTGAGCCCCTTGGGGCAGGCCTTGGCGCAGTTCATGATGGTGTGACAGCGATAGAGCCGGAACGGGTCCTCAAGGTCGTCAAGCCGGTCGCCCGTCGCCTCGTCGCGGCTGTCGATGATCCAACGATATGACTGCAGCAATGCTGCCGGACCGAGAAAACGGTCGCTGTTCCACCAATAGCTCGGGCATGCGGTCGAGCAACAGGCGCACAGGATGCACTCATAGAGTCCGTCGAGCTTCGCCCGTTCGTCATGACTCTGCTTCCATTCCTTTTCGGGCGTGACCGATTCGGTCTGCAGCCACGGCTTGATCGCGGCTTGCTGGGCATAGAACCCGCTCAGGTCCGGCACCAGGTCCTTGACAACCGGCATATGCGGCAGCGGATAAATCTTCACCTCGCCTTTGATGTCCTTCATGTCCTTGGTGCAGGCGAGCGTATTGGTGCCGTCGATGTTCATGGCACAGGAGCCGCACACGCCTTCGCGGCATGAACGGCGGAAGGTCAGGGTCGGATCGATCTTGTTCTTGATCCAGATCAGTCCGTCGAGAACCATCGGGCCGCAATCGTCAAGATCGACCTGATAGGTGTCGAGCCTCGGATTATTGCCGTCCTCTGGATTCCAGCGGTAAATTCGGTACTCGCGCAAATCCCGCGCCTTCAAGGGCGCCGGCCATACCTTGCCCTGAGTGACCCGAGAATTTTTAGGAAGCGTGAACTCGACCATTGTCGTTCCGATCTGTTTCCCGCCCTCAATACACCCGCGCCTTCGGCTCGACGTACTGCACATCATTGGTCATCGTGTAGGTATGCACCGGTCGGTAGTCGATCTTCACTGTGCGGGTGGTGAAATCGAGCCACGCGAGTGTGTGTTTCATCCAGTTCTTGTCGTCGCGGGTCGGGAAGTCCTCGCGTGCGTGGGCGCCGCGGCTTTCGGTGCGGTTGGCGGCAGAATCCATGGTAACAACCGCCTGGGCGATCAGATTGTCCAGTTCAAGCGTCTCGATTAAATCGGAGTTCCAGATCAAAGAGCGATCGAACACCTTGGCATCGCTGGTGCCGTTCAGCACCTGGTGAATGAGTTTGGAGCCCTCCTGCAACACCTCGCCAGTGCGGAACACCGCGCAATTTGTCTGCATCACTTTCTGCATCCTGGCGCGAATTTCGGCGGTTGGGGTCGCGCCGTCGGCGTTGCGAAACTTATCGAGGCGTGACAATGGCAGGTCGGCGGAGTCCGCTGGCAACTCGGCGTGTTTCTCGCCCGGTTCGATCAACTCGGCGCATCGCAGAGCCGCAGCGCGACCGAACACCACGAGGTCGATCAGCGAGTTCGAGCCCAGCCGGTTGGCACCGTGGACCGAAACGCAGCCCGCCTCGCCCAGGGCCATCAGGCCAGGCACGATCGTGTCGGGATTGCCTTCCGTCTTGGTGAGAACTTCGCCGTGGTAATTGGTGGCAATGCCGCCCATGTTGTAATGCACGGTCGGCAGCACCGGGATCGGCTCGCGGGTCACATCGACCCCGGCGAAAATCCGTGCGCTTTCCGAAATTCCCGGCAAACGCTCATGCAATACTTCGGGGTCGAGATGATCGAGGTGCAGGAAAATATGATCCTTGTTCTTGCCGACACCGCGTCCTTCGCGGATTTCGATCGTCATGGATCGGGACACCACGTCACGTGAGGCGAGGTCCTTGGCGGAGGGCGCATAGCGCTCCATGAACCGCTCGCCCTCGGAATTGGTGAGATATCCGCCCTCGCCGCGCGCGCCTTCCGTGATGAGGCAGCCGGCACCGTAGATGCCTGTCGGATGGAATTGGACGAATTCCATGTCCTGGAGCGGTAGCCCTGCGCGCACCACCATGGCGTTGCCGTCGCCCGTGCAGGTGTGAGCGGACGTGCAAGAGAAATAGGCCCTCCCATACCCGCCAGTGGCGAGAATGGTCATGTGGGCACGGAAGCGGTGGATCGTTCCGTCTTCCAGCTTGAGCGCCACCACACCGCGGCAGCGTCCATCATCCATAATGAGATCGATGACAAAATATTCGACGAAGAACTCGGCCGCGTGCTTGAGGGATGCGCCGTACAGAGTATGCAGCATGGCGTGGCCGGTACGGTCGGCAGCCGCGCAGGTGCGCTGGGCAGTACCTTTGCCGTAGTGGGTGGTCATGCCGCCGAACGGACGCTGATATATCTTGCCTTCTTCAGTGCGAGAGAACGGCACGCCCCAGTGCTCGAGCTCGTAGACCGCCGCCGGGGCGTTGCGGCAGAGATATTCGATGGCATCCTGATCGCCCAGCCAATCCGACCCCTTCACGGTGTCGTACATGTGCCAACGCCAGTCGTCTTCGCCCATGTTGCCGAGCGCAGCCGAAATGCCTCCCTGCGCCGCAACCGTATGAGAGCGGGTGGGGAACACTTTGCTGATGCAGGCGGTTCGCAGCTCCGCCTCGCAACACCCCACCACGGCGCGCAGGCCTGAACCGCCGGCCCCGACCACCACGACATCGTAGCTATGATCTTCGATCGGATAGGCGCGCCCATTGATCGCGGGAGCGGCGCTGTTTCCTGATCCGTTCGTCAACATCGGCTCAAACTCCAAACGACAGCTTGAGAATGGCGTAGATCGATGAGAAACCCGCCGCGATAGCGAAGAAGGTGTTGAGGACCAGGAGCGCGTATTTGGCGCGTTCTTCGTGCACGTAGTCCTCGATAATCACCTGCATGCCGATCTTCATATGATAGAAGGTCGAGATAATGAACAGCAGCATGATGATCGCCACGGGGGTCGAGCCGAGAATCTGGGCGACCGCGGCGTGGTTGCGTCCAATCAGCGAAATGACGATCAGCATCGCCGCGATGGTCAGCGGAATGTTGGCGATTGCGGTCAGACGCTGTTGTATGAAGTGTTCAGTTCCGGATTTGGCTGAGCCATAACCGCGCACGCGGCTGAGCGGGGTCCGCATGCTCGACGGGGGCGGGCTCATAACGCGATTCTCCTCACCGCAGTCCTCCCATCAGATAGCCGCCGACAATCCATAAAATGATCGTCAGGACGATCGAGCCAACCAGATTGGCGCGCGCTAGCCACTCCCGTTCGGCAGCGCCAAATCCGTGTCCGGTATCCCAAATAAGATGGCGTAATCCGCCGAGCATGTGGTGGATCAGCGCCCAGGTGTAGCCGAACAGAACAACACGGCCGATAAAGCTCGACGCGGCTGATTGAAAGGTCGCGTAAGCGTTGGGACCGGACGCGGCGGCCAGCAGCCACCATGCCAGCAGCAACGATCCGACATAGAGCGAAGCGCCGGTTATCCGATGCACGATGGACATCATCATCGTGAGCATCGGCCGATAAATGGTGAGGTGCGGCGACAGCGGCCGCTCGGCGGGGCCTTTGGCTTCGGCCATGGAATTCAATCCCAATCGACGGGTTTCCCCTTGAAGCAGAACACGAACGAGAGTGCAATGCCGCATTGGTATAAATGGTGGATCGGCTCGCAATATCGATGCGATGCCGGTAAACCAGCCCCGCGATTTTGCGTGAGAGACGCAGCAGCGTATTTTTAGCAATGACGTGCAGCTGAGGCCATTCGGAATACTACGGTGACATGCACTTGGGACGCGTTCAACGCGGCATCAACGCCCAATAATCGAGGTCCAGGATCACAGCCGGATCGTAATCCTGGTCCGCCTTGTCGGGGAAGTCCGCGCAGGGTCGATCCTTGGTGGCGACGAGGCGCAACCGCAACGCGCCGACGTCCGTGCGGGCCGGCAGTTCAAATCGCTCGATGACTTCCGACCACGCGAATACCGTGTCACCAGCGAACAGCGGCGCCACATGCCGGCCGCCATTGATCCCGGCGATATGGAACGCATTGGCCAGTCCGTTGAAGGATAGCGCGCGGGCAAGCGAGATCACGTGCCCGCCATAGATCAGGCGGCGGCCGAAACGGCCCTGCCCTTCGGTGAACTGGTTGAAATGGACCCTCGCCGTATTCTGGTAGAGGCGGGTCGCGATCTGGTGCTCGGCTTCTTCCACTGTTATGCCGTCGACGTGGTCGATGCGCTCGCCGGGCGCATAGTCGCCGAACCGTTGAGCGTTGCCGGCAAGCGCATAGTCGTAGCCGGCGCTCGTCAGGGGCGGGCAGGCCCTGCCGAGATCACTGGCCGTCACCAGCTTCGGCAGCGAGGGCACGAATTTCGCCGGTGATAGGGCAGACTCGTCCTGTTTTCGCACCATCACCCAGCGGACATATTCCAGAACCGGCACACCGGCCGCATTGAACCCGGTCGAGCGCACGTAGACGATGCCGGTTTTCCGGTTTGAGTTCTCGTTGAGACCGATAACCTCGGACTTCGCCGACAGGGTATCACCCGCATAGACCGGATTCAAAAAATGGCAGTTCGCGTAGCCCAGATTGGCAACGGCATTAAGCGAAACGTCCGGCACGGTCTTGCCGAATATGATGTGGAAAACCAGTAGATCATCGACCGGAGCATTCGGGTAGCCGATCGCACGGGCGAAATGATCGGACGACTGGACCGCAAAGCGCGAACCGTACAACGCGGTGTAGAGCGAAACGTCGCCCGTCGTGACGGTGCGTGGCGTCGCATGGGTGAAGACCTGCCCAAGCTGGAAGTCTTCGAAATAGTAGCCGGGGTGGTTTTTTGCCATGATGTTATCTCGTTGTGAATTGCTGCGAGTCTGAGCGACTTCCCGACGGTGTGACACTAGCATGTAACGATTGAAATTGGCTGCTTCCACTTTCGGCAGATCATTCGAAAGGACCCCCGATGCGCCGTCGTCTGCTATCCACCGGATCGCCATTCGAGCGCCAAGCCGGCTACAGCCGCGCGGTAGTGGATGGCGATTTCTGCTTTGTGGCCGGTACCACCGGCTATGATTACGTCACCATGAAGATCCCAGTTGGCGCTGCAGACCAGGCTCGCAACGCCTTTGGCACCATCGCCAATGTGCTTGACGAAGCCGGTTTCGCTTTGACCGATATTGTTCGCGCGAACTACTACATTCTGGATCGATCCGATGCCGATGCAGTCCTGGCAGTATGCGGCGAATATTTGCGTGACATCCGGCCGGCCGGCACGATCGTCATCGTCGCCGGCTTGCTGCAGCCTGAAATGAAGGTCGAAATCGAGGTGACCGCGAAACGCTGCGTTTCTTAGCTCTCGCCCGCCAAAATCGCGAGCCTGTGAGCGATCGCGCAACCCGGGACCACATGCAAGCATAACTCGGTGACGCTCCGAGCAATCGGGCGTTGCCATGGGTTGTTGCATTGGGTATTGGCGAATGTGATTGGCCGTGTGCGGCGTAAGGACCTTCAGATGTCGTCAGGAACCGCAAATGCCGGCCCCTCCGATCTTGCAAGGACTTCATTCCGGTCCGGAGTGGTGATTCACCCGTACTGGGTGCGGATCACCCATTGGATCAATGCCATCGCCATGTTCGTGATGATCACGTCGGGCTGGCGCATTTACAATGCTTCACCGTTATTCGGTTTTGTATTCCCACCGGCGATCACTATCGGGGACGGACTCGACGGCCTTCCGGGCGCCCTGTTGTGGCATTTCGCTGCGATGTGGCTCCTCGTGGTCAACGGAGTGACATACGTCGCGCTTGGTATCTTCAGTGGGCGGTTCCGTCGCAAGCTGCTGCCCATCCGCCCCGCTGACGTGATTCGCGATTTACGGGCCGCTCTGACCGGCAAGCTCTCGCACCACGATCTTTCGGTCTACAATGCGGTTCAGCGCCTCCTCTATGCGGGGGTGATTGCTGCCGGCATCATGGTCGTGCTGTCTGGCATTTCGATCTGGAAGCCGGTGCAATTCCGCGAGCTCGCGGCCGTATTCGGCGGATACGACCCGGCACGCTTCGTTCACTTTTTCGCGATGACGGCCATCGTGGGCTTCTTGCTGGTCCACGTCATTCTCGCCATCCTGGTGCCGAAAAGTCTGCGCGCCATGATTCTCGGTCGGTAAAATTTTGGCCGCTGACGCAATCCCCAAGGGACCGAGGAGATTCCGATGCCTAAGACTCGAAAAATCATCCCGGGCGTCGATGCCGAACTGCTGATCAAGGACGCCGCGAAGCTCATTCCGAATCCGTCGCGCCGACTGTTCCTTCGCGGCGCCACCAGCCTTGGTGCCATCACGCTGTTGACGGGCTGCGACATTGTGGATGAGGACACCGCTGCGAAAGCCTTGTTGGCGATTTCGCGCTTCAATGACCGCGTTCAAGCATTAATATTCAACCCCAACAAGCTTGCTCCTACGTACCCGGAGAGTGCGATCACCCGGCCGTTCCCCTTCAACGGCTATTATCCCGAAGAGGACGCGCCGGAGATCGACGGGGAAGCGTATATGCTCGAGGTCGGTGGCCTCGTAGAGAATAAGAAGCCGTGGACACTTCAGGAGCTATACGCATTGCCGCAGGAGAAGCAGATTACGCGACTCGTCTGTGTCGAAGGCTGGAGCGCCATTGGGTCATGGACCGGCACGCCGCTGCGCGACTTTCTCAAGCGCGTCGGTGCCGACCTGACCGCGAAATACGTCTGGTTCCAATGCCAGGAAGGCTATTCAAACACTATCGATATGCCGACCGCGCTGCACCCCCAGACCCAGATGACATTCCGGTTCGACAACGAAATCTTGCCGCCTAAATATGGTTTCCCGCTGCGGATCAGAATCCCGACCAAGTTGGGGTTCAAAAACTCCAAATATGTGATCGGCATGCACGTGACCAACCGGGATCTCGGCGGCTACTGGGAAGATCGAGGTTATAACTGGTTCAGCGGCAATTAGACGACCGCTTCAGCCAAGCTGATGGGATTTGGGCATCGATCAAGTCATAAGGTTGGAGCAATCGCGCAAGTGGTGTCGTGACAGATAGTCCTGTAGGAGCGACCCTTGTGGTCGCCCCGTGGCCGGATGCGACGAGTGGGGCGACCACAAAGGTCGCCCTTACATCATCTTCCCTCGGCACCACAGTAGTCAGTGTTCTTGAGTCTCGAATCATACACAGCGCCATTCCGGGCTCGCCGCTTAATTCCGGTCTCCCGCCTTGCCAATCAGATCGCCGCCATCTAGCAATTCGCGCCATTGAGGCCCTGTCCAATCCAAACAGCACGAGGCTCCTTCGATGGCTACCCACAAGCTTCTTCTTCTTCCAGGCGACGGCATTGGACCCGAGGTCATGACCGAGGTGAAGAAGCTGGTCGCCTGGATGAACACTCAGGGGCTCGGGCAGTTCGAAACCGAGGAGGGACTGGTCGGCGGCGCTGCGTACGATGCCCATAAGGTCGCCATCACGGACGCCACGATGGCGCAGGCGATGGCCGCTGACGCGGTGATTTTCGGCGCGGTTGGCGGCCCCAAATGGGATGCCGTGCAGTATGACGTGCGGCCGGAGGCCGGATTGCTGCGTCTGCGCAAGGATCTCGGCCTGTTCGCCAACCTGCGGCCAGCAATCTGTTACCCGGCGTTGGCGGAGTCCTCAAGCCTCAAGCGCGAAGTCGTTGACGGTCTCGACGTCGTTATCGTGCGCGAACTTACCGGCGGCGTCTATTTCGGCGAGCCCAAGACTATTACGGATCTCGGCAACGGCCAGAAACGCGCCGTCGATACGCAGGTCTACGACACTTATGAAATCGAACGCATTGCTCGCGTCGGCTTCGAACTCGCCCGCAAGCGACGCAACAAGCTCACCTCGATGGAAAAGCGCAACGTGATGAAGACGGGCGTGTTGTGGCACGAGGTCGTCAACGAGCTGCATGCCCGCGAGTTCAAGGACGTGCAGCTGGAGCATCAACTGGCGGATGCCGGGGCCATGCAGCTGGTGCGCTGGCCGAGGCAATTCGACGTCATCGTCACCGATAACCTGTTCGGCGACGTGCTGTCGGACGTCGCCGCGATGCTCACCGGCTCGCTCGGCATGTTGCCGTCCGCTTCATTCGGCGAGACGGACGCGAAGACCAGAAAGCGCCGGGCACTCTACGAGCCTGTCCACGGCTCGGCTCCCGATATCGCCGGTAAAGGCCTCGCCAATCCGATCGCCATGCTGGCTTCGTTCGGAATGGCGCTGCGTTATTCATTTGCGATGGGCCGGGAGGCCGATCTCATCGATCAGGCGATCGCGGCCGCTTTGGCTAAAGGATTGCGCACTTATGACATCAAGTCCGAAGGCGCGACCATGGTCGGCACCGCCGAAATGGGAGCCGCAGTCTTGCAGGAATTAGATCGCCTTACCGCCCCGTAGCCAAAAGTCTCGACGTTGGTTGATGCTCGTCCCTTTCAAGGCTTCGGGCGCGCCTACCTGTTGCAGTAGTTCAAGTCGAAACAATTCGGAAACGGCATCCGGTCCATCATTACGGGTAGACCTGGTCCGGAGTAGAACAACGTGGAATTCATGAACGGACTCTTGCCATCGGGCGGATGGGCATAATCATGGTACTGCTCGGCGTGTCTTTTCGTTTCCGTCCCGGGATCCAGATAGGAACGCTTGTACACCGTGAGCCTGGCGGGCGCGCGACCCGCCCCGCGGGCGGACTGCTTCTGGACGGTTGTCGTCTGGGCTTCGGACGGCGCGGCGCCAAACGCCAAAATCGTAATCGCAACAACCGCCGTCATAACAGCCAAAAACTTGAGTGCCTGCATGGAACCCCCCGAAGCGAATGCGTGAACGAGTTGCCGCTGCCGACTTTAGCCATAAGTCAAGACAAACGATAGCGTTTGAATGCAACTATTTGTTGGCCGCCGGGCGCATGTTGCCTTTCGGTGACAAGGCACGGCGGCCGGTCGCCCACAAACCCATCCTGCATGGTCGTTGAATTACCGTACATTCCCGATTAGAAGCGAAGGCTATCCGTGGTTTATTGCGATGCAGCAGGCCATGCTTTGGAGAAATAGGATGAGTTTCAAGGTCGCTGTCGTCGGCGCCACCGGTAATGTGGGCCGTGAAATGCTCGGAATCCTCGCCGAGCGGGCTTTTCCGGCGGCCGAGGTGGTTCCCCTGGCCTCGCGAAAAAGTGTAGGCGTAGAAGTATCTTACGGCGACCAGACGCTCAAGGTTAAGGCCCTCGATCATTACGATTTCTCGGATGTCGATATCTGCCTAATGTCGGCGGGGGCCGCGGTATCGAGGGAATGGTCGCCGCGAATTGCGGCGCAAGGCGCGGTCGTGATCGACAATTCTTCATTCTGGCGCATGGACCCCGACGTACCGCTCATCGTTCCGGAGGTGAACGCCGACGCGATACCGGGATTTCGCAAGAAGGGCATCATCGCCAATCCGAATTGCTCGACGGCGCAGCTGGTGGTCGCCCTTAAGCCGCTGCACGATCACGCAAAGATTACCCGCGTCGTGGTTGCCACCTACCAGTCCGTATCCGGTGCCGGCAAGGACGCCATGGACGAGTTGTTCAGCCAGACCAAGGCGGTATTCACGGTCGGCGAGATCGAGACCAGGAAGTTCCCCAAGCGCATCGCATTCAATCTGATTCCCCAAATCGACGTGTTCATGGATGACGGCTTCACCAAGGAAGAATGGAAAATGGTGGTGGAGACGAAGAAAATTCTCGACCCGAAAATCAAGGTGGTCGCCACCTGCGTTCGGGTACCGGTGTTCATCGGCCATTCCGAGGTGGTCAACATCGAGTTCGAAAGGCCGATCGCGGCCGACGAGGCGCGGGACATCCTGCGTAAGGCGCCAAGCTGCCTGGTTATCGACAAGCCGGAGCCCGGGGGCTACGTCACTCCTTATGAATGTGTCGGCGAGGACGCGACCTATATCAGCCGTGTCCGCGAAGATCCCACCGTCGACAACGGGCTGGTGTTGTGGTGCGTCTCCGACAATCTGCGCAAGGGTGCGGCCCTCAATGCAATTCAGATTGCCGAGTGCCTGATCAATCGCCAGCTGATCAGCGCAAAGCAGAGGGCGGGCTTGAAGCGTCACGCCCAAATCGACATCGGCAGCCCGAACTGATCTCGTAGGGGCGGATCCGGAAACGGTATCGCGACGCCCGCTTGGATGCGCTGCGCGATCGCCGCGCAGGCCAGCGCATCGAGAAGATCGTCTGCGGCTGCGCCAGGTGGCGGGGCTCCTTCGGTCAAGGCCCGCGGAAATCCCCGCTCGGCTAGCAACATACGTCGTAACGCGAGCCCTGGGCCATAGGGTTGTCCTTTGACCTTCTTGGGTTCGGTCAGCGCCCGGTCGCCATTGAGCCGCCAGAACGCAACCTCCGGATGAACCTCGAAGACGCGGTCCGTCAGCGTCGGATCGTCACGCAGCGCTTGATCGACTTCGCGGATTTTTGCGGCGATCATAAAGAGCTGCCTGGACACTTTTTTGGGCGGGGCAGATGTATCG
>DATGCX010000456.1:0-8779 GCA_035311445.1 Xanthobacteraceae bacterium
TCTGCCAGCGGTCAGCGGCAATCGGAAATCAATGCCCATCCGGAGCCGCCACTGTTGCGCCTTACGGCGGCACTCGTCTGGCGCTGAACCAGGGCGACACGCTGAAAATCCGGCTCGTGAACAAGTTGCCCGCGTTGAATCCGATCAAGGTCACGCATTCTACAGGCCCGGGCGAAGCCAATCTGCCGCTAAATCCGACCAACGTGCACACCCACGGTCTTCTGGTTGAGGCGCGCGCGCCGACGCTTAACGATCCAACCTTCGGCGACTACGTCTTTGTGGAGAATTTCAATTCCGCCAATGGCACGCCGATTCCACAAACGACACATCAGCACGGTTCGATCAAGATGGACGTCGTCGACTATCGTATCAGTATTCCGGCGAACCATCCTTCGGGCTTGTTCTGGTTCCACCCGCATGTCCACGGCCTTGCACTCAACCAGGTATCGAGCGGCATGGCGGGCATTATCACTATCGGCAAGGTAGGCGATTTCGCCCATATCGACACTAATAATGCGCCGTTTCCCGAGACCAATGTCCGTCATATGACGCTCAAGGACATCGAGGTTCTCGCTGCTCAGAAAAAACTCCAATTTGTGAACGGCACGGCGGATGTCGCGAATGGTGAGGTGCTGAACCAGGAGGATCCGAACTTCTGCACGCAGTTTCCTGCGGATGCCTCCGAAATACGCCAGGGCTCTTGCCCAGGGGCCAATAATGCCCCGGATGGCAACGACTATACCGGTGGAAAATGGTATTTCACGGTCAGCGGTCAGCAGTTTCCTACCGTGCAAATGACGAGCGCAGACGGCGAGATATGGCGGCTGACCAATGCGTCCGGCAGCCTTTCGTACGATCTGCAGTTGACCAACGACGCCACCAATGCGCCGATGATCATGCAGCTCATTTCGGTCGACGGCGTGAGTGTCCATCTGCCGCAGGACACGCCGGTCGGCACGACGGTCACGATGGCCGGCGGCAGATTCAAAGTCGTGCCTTGCTCACCGGCGCAAGCCGTGGGTACGTCGCTTCCGATCTGCATCAGCGAACTCCTCATGATGCCGAGTTCGCGGGCTGAGTTGTTTGTCACTTTTCGCGACGCAAACGGCCGAATTGTCCCGCCTCCGTCCGGGGCGACAGGCACGCTCAAGATGGTCGGCCTGACGATGGGGAGCGGTGACACCTGGCCGGCAGTCGACCTTGCCAAGGTGCAATTTGCCCAGGGCGTTAGACCCGGACGAGTTTCGTCGGCGATAAACGTCATGGGTGATACGCTCGCCGGATTCCAGGCAAATGGCATCTTCAATGCTTCAGTGCCCAATGCAAAGCCGGCGCCGCTGCCGGCCGGCTGTGCGGCCCTTCCGCCAGGACACAAGCGGCGGGTCTTCTTTGGATTGGAAGATCTCACCGATGGCGCGTCTTTCGCTCTCGGTTATGAGGAAATCGACGCCAAAGGCAATCCTGTTCCAGGAACGCAACGGTTACCCAACCGCTTCGATCCCGCGCAAAACACGATCTGCCTGCCGCTTGGGCGTGGCCAGACGCCGGTTCACGAGACATGGGAACTGGTGCAACTGTCCACGGAGAATCACAACTTTCACATTCACCAGTCCAGGTTCCGCTCAATAGACTCGTCGGCTCCGGCAAACTCGGTGCTCGCGCCGACAGTCAATCCGGCGGTCGGCGGCGGCATTCTTCAGGATAACAGGCCGCTCGGAGTCGCGGCGCCTGATGCAACGATCATCGATCAGGTCATGAACAACCAGAGCGGCGTCTGCTCGGTCGATCAGTGGCGAAGTGGGCACTGCGTTTCCACGGCCGTCCTCGTCGACATCGCATTCACCGACCTCGGCGAGTTCGTCTACCACTGCCACATCCTCGAGCATGAGGACGGGGGGATGATGGCGAAGATCCAGGTGGTCCCGTCACCGTTCTAAAACTGAGGCCCCGCGGCCCGGATGGCGCTGTTGCGCTATCCGGGCCGCGGAGTCTTTACTTCAGAATGCCTGTTGTAGTTTCTTGAAATTTCAGCATGTGTAGTATCGGTTAAGCGATAGCGAAACCCATCAAGGATGGCCGCGCTGAAGGGTGTTGACGGGTTTCGCTTTCGCTCAACCCACACTACTCAACCCATCCTAGATGATGGCCCGATTTCCCGCGGAATCGATCGACCAGCCTAACGCGGCCGCCGTTGTGGTGTTTGCGGATCGCCTAGCGATGCCTCTTCAGCCATCGCCGCCGCGCGCGACCCAGCTATCGCCGATTTTCACGTACGAGCGCTTGACCGCGGCCCACGCGATCCGGTGCGCCGCCTCTTCCTGACGCGGGTCTCCGGCATGGGCCGCGAAGGCGTGATTGAAGGCAGCCCGATAAATATCCTGGGCATGCTGTGGCAGATGGCGCGTAACTGAATCCGGCAAATCCTCATTGGTGCTGTAGGGCATTACTGAACTCCTTGCGGGCGTCCACGGTTCGACGCGGCGTTACGGACGCAAGCGAACAGGTCCTCACATGTCCCACCGGCGTACGAACCAGATTTTTACAGAGTGTGTTGCGACGGCGTAACAGCAGATGATGGCCGCAACGGCGGGCCAATACAGTACCGGCAGGGAAACGAACCCAAGTGAAGCGCCGAACCAGGTGAAGGGAAGCGTGATCCCCACGACGCAGATCGCGAGCGATGTCGCGATCAGGGCAGGGCTCGCCCGGCTTTCGACGAACGGGATTTTGGCGGTGCGAATGATATGGATGATCAGCGTCTAGGTTAAAAGCGACTCCACGAACCAACCGGTCTGGAACAGCGCCGGATTGGCCCCGGCACCGAACGCGTAGACCATGGTGAAAAAGGTCACATAGTCGAAAACCGAGCTGATCGGCCCGACAAACAGCATGAATCTCATGATATTGTCGATGTCCCAGCGGCGCGGCACCAGGACATAGTCCTCATCGACGTGGTCGGTCGGGATGGCGGTCTGAGAAAAGTCGTAGAGCAGATTATTGGTGAGCACCTGGACCGGCGTCATGGGCAGGAAGGGCAATATGATGCTCGCGCCAACGACGCTGAACATGTTGCCGAAATTCGAACTCGCCCCCATCTTGATGTACTTGGTGATGTTGCCGAACACCTTGCGGCCTTCGATAACGCCATCGCCCAGAACCCCGAGATTCTTTTCCAGGAGGATGATGTCGGCGGACTCCTTGGCGATATCGACTGCGGTGTCCACGGATATGCCCACATCGGCAGCCTTCAGAGCCGCGCTGTCGTTGATGCCGTCGCCGAGAAAACCGACGACGTCGCCATTGCGCTGGCACGCCGCGATGATCCGCGCCTTCTGGGCAGGCGAGACTTTCGCGAATACCGCATAGACGTCGACCATTTGGGCCAGCGATCTATCGCTCGCGGCTTCTACTTCAGACCCCAGGATGATGCGGTCTACTGCGAGGCCGACATCGGAGCAAATCTTGCGCGTGACGACGTCGTTGTCGCCGGTGAGGATTTTTACGCGCACGCCTGCGCGGCCGAGCGCCGCTATGGCCGGCCCGGCGCTTTCCTTGGGCGGATCAAGAAACGCGATATATCCGAGCAACGTCAGCTCGCACTCGTCGGCAACCGCGTAGATGTCCTTGCCGGCATCAAGCTCCTTGTAGGCGACCGCGATGACGCGAAAGCCTTCCGCATTGAGTGCGGCGCTCTTGAGGTTTCACTGGTACTGCGTTTTTGACTTTGATCTAAGTCAAAGCCCGCGGAAAACCGATCGCCAATGTATCCACCCCTTCGCACCGAGGCGTGAGCCGCACCGGACCGCACGCGCAGGCTCCTTGGCGGCATCCTTGTAGTGCTTGTCCCGCGGCAACAAGACGGTAGCAGAGCACGCTTTCTGATGCTCCGGGTCGAGCCCAAGAGGAACGGTGTCTTTTTCCATCAGGGCGATGGCGGCTCGCATCAGACGATGCCGCGCCATGATGATGCCGTTGTCTGTCAACACCAGGTTTTCTTTGGTGCGGTCGACGATCGGCCCCATACTCTCCTGCAGCGATGCATCCTGCATGGCCGTGCCATCGACGCCCGAGAAGGCTGTGCCGGCGCGCTGTGCGGCACGATCCGCCAGGTATTGAGCGGGATCAAATTTTGAATCTGAATTTCGTGAACCGACGCTACTGATTTGATCTGGATCAAATACTTGCTTTCGCGGCCCAGCATAATTCGAAAAACCATAAAACCATGGAGGAGCGTTCGATGCCGATCGAAAGTGCGGTGGTAGCAGCAGCCGTAACGGTAATATTTGTCGGTTTCGCTTTAGTTTTGGCATGGGTGGAGCGTCAGACGCGTGATTTGCATAGGGGATAGCGTCCTCGGACGATTGCCCACAAGCGCTCGATTCCGCTCGGGGGCCGTTGTCAGCGGCCGTCACAGGTCCAACGAAACGTCGAGTATTCCGGGATCGTCCGCATCCTGCTTTGACTGAAAGCCGAGTTCGGTGCACATCGCCAGCATTGTGGAGTTTTCCCGCAAGACTTGGCCTTCAATGCGGCGGATGCCTTCGGCGCGCGCGTATTCGATGATCGTGCGCATCAGCAGCCATCCGATGCCATGACCCTTGAGGTCGGAGCGCACCAGGATGGCGTATTCTGCATTCTGATAGTTCGCGTCCGCGTGGAGTCGAACGCCGCCGAGCATCTCACCCGACCTTTCATCAAGGGCGACAAACGCCATTGCGCGTGCATAATCGAGTTGCGTGAGCCGCGCAATGAATGCGTGGCCGATGTCCTTGACCGGGGCGAAGAACCGTAAGCGCAGATCGTCCGGCGACACGCGGCTGAAAAACCGGCGCATCAGATCTTCATCCTCCGGACGGATAGGCCGCAGCAACACATGCGTACCGTCCTGGGTCGTGATGCGATGTTCCCATTGCTTCGGGTACGGCCGGATGGCAAAACGCGAATGGGCTAGAGTCGGGCGTTCGATCGGCGCCAGCGCAACGCGCGCATCGACGGCGATGACGCCGTCCTGGTCAGCGAGCAATGGATTGATGTCGAGGCTGCGAATTTCTGTCAAATCTGCGGCAAGCTGAGCCACTTTGACCAGCACGAGCTCAATCGCCGCCACGTCCGCCGCCGGTACATCGCGGTAGCCGGCAAGCAGCTTCGAAATGCGCGTACGGGATATGAGTTCGCGGGCGAGCCTGAGATCGAGTGGCGCCAGCGCCAGGGCTCTGTCATTGATCACCTCAACGGCGGTGCCGCCGCACCCGAACGCGACGATGGGGCCGAAGGTCGGATCATCCGCAATCCCTACAATGAGCTCCTGGGCTTTCGGCTTGACGATCATTGGGTGGATGGTGATCCCTCTGATCCTTGCGTCTGGCCGGGCGGCGCACGCTCGGGCGAAAATATCGTTGACCGCTTCTCGGACCGAATTCGCGTTCGTCAAATTCAGGCGAACGCCTCCGACATCCGATTTGTGCACGATGTCGGGTGAAAGTATCTTGGCCACCACCGCGGCGTTGCGCGCCAGAACCGGGGCCGCCAACGCGATGGCCTCGTCCGCATCGGCGGCAAGCAACGCCGGCACGATCGGAATGCCGTAGGCGGCGAACAAATTGCCGATCTCCAGCGGGTCGAGCCACTTTCGCCCCTCAGCGATAGCGCGCCCGACGATTGTTCGCGCAGCGTCCACATCCGATACGAATTCGGCCGAGACGCTCGGCGGCGTTTCCATCAAGGCATCGATCGCCTCGCGATAGCGTACGATATGCGTGAAGCCGCGAATGGCGTCGGTTTCATTGGCGAAATGCGGAATCGCGGTAGCTTCGAAGGCGCTCGCGGCGGACTGATCTTCTCCGACCCATACGGAAATGACTGGCTTGGGCTGGATTTGTCGCGAGCGTGCAGTGGTGACGGTTCGGACCACCGCCTCGGCCGCTTCGGTAGCAGAGGCCAGCGCCGTCGGTACGTTCATCACCAATACGGCGTCAATGTTACTGTCGGCCAGCAGGACCTCAAGTGCTGCCGCATAGCGCGCGGCATCGGCATCGCCGATGATGTCAACGGGATTCGCCTTCGACCATGTAGCGGGCAGGACTGCATCAAGCTTTGCCTGGATTTCCGTTGACAATTCAGCGAGGGTCCCGCCGAGATCGATCAGCCGATCGACAGCGAGCACCCCGATGCCGCCGCCGTTGGTGAGAATCGCGAGCCGTTTGCCCCGGAATGGATGCAAGCGCCCGAGCGTTTCGGCGGCAGCAAACAACTCTTCGAGGTCGAACACCCGGAGCAGGCCGGCGCGCCGGAACGCGACCTCGTAGACCGCATCCGACCCAGCGAGCGCGCCGGTATGGGTCGCGGCCGCGCGTGCGCCCTGGGCATGGCGACCAGCCTTGGCTACGATCACCGGCTTGGTTCGCGCCGCCGCGCGGGCCGCCGACATGAACTTTCGTGCGTTCCCGATCGACTCGATATACATCAGGATCGCCCCGGAATTGCGATCGAGCGCGAAATAATCGAGCAGATCGCCGAAGTCGATATCGATGGCGTCGCCGATCGAGGCAATTGCCGAAAAACCGATCCGGTGATGCGTCGCCCACTCGATCATGCCGGCCGCGATTGCGCCCGATTGCGAAATCAGGGCGAGATTACCGGGGGCCGCCATTCGGCGGGCGAAGCTCGCGTTGAGGCGGGTGCCCGGAACGATCAGGCCGAGACCGTTCGGTCCGAGTATCCGTAATCCGTAGCGGCGGGCAGCGGCTCCTGTCGCCTCCGCAAGCGAGCCGACGCCGTGGCCAAGGCCGGCACTGATGATGATAGCTGTCGCGACGCCCTTGGCGCCGGCGGCCGCAATGATTCCCGGGACCTCGTGGGCGGGCGCCGTAACCACCAGCATGTCCGGAGGCTTGCCGATGGCATCGAAACTCACAACCGCTTTCACGCCATCGATCTCCGCATGGTACGGATTGACGAGGTGAATGGGGCCTGCAAAGCCGCCTTCGCGAAGATTACGCAACGCGATGCGGCCAAGCGAGTGCTCGCGCGAACTGCCGCCGACGACGGCTATCGATTTGGGCGCCATCAGCGCATCAAGACGGTAAATGCTCACGGAAAGCGATTACAATTTCGTATCGCCGGACGCAATGACTCGCGTTTGGCAACTTGCTATTAACGCTTGAGAGCATCTATGAATTTCCGATGATCCCTCGGGGGGTGCGGAGCGAAACCTCCGCGGGATGAAGTGTGTGCCGGTGGATGAGATGCCGACCGTGGCGGATATCGAAGCGCGGCTGCAAGCGCTTTCCAGGACCAACGTGCTGATTCGCGATCGCGACGGCATCATCACGTTCTGGTCGGACGGGATGGCGCGACTTTACGGATTTTCCGCCGTTCAGGCGATCGGGAAGCCCGCCCATCAATTGCTGCAGACGGAATTCCCGGGTGGGCTCGGCGGTCCCGAAGGCGAGTTGATGGAGCGCGGCGAATGGGCTGGAGCCGTCGTTCAAAGGCATCAAAATGGTGAGGTCGTCATTGTAGCGACTCAATGGTCATTGAGGCGAAGGGCCGATGGCATCGCCATCACCGAGGTCTATAATGATGTCAGCACATCAACAAGACGGGTGATGCGGGATCTGATCGCCAGCGAGGCGCATCTGAAATCGATTCTGGAGACCGTTCCTGATGCCATGATCGTCATCGACGAACATGGCACCATGAAGTCTTTCAGCGCGGCGGCGGAACGGCTATTCGGGTACCGGGCGCGCGACGTGATTGGGCAGAATGTCAAGGTGCTGATGCCGTCGCCGTATCGGGAAAACCACGACAGCTATCTCGAGCGGTATGCTCGAACTGGAGAAAAGCGCATTATCGGTATCGGACGCGTTGTCGTTGGCGAACGCAAGGATGGCTCAACCTTTCCGATGGAACTCGCGGTCGGCGAAATGAGATCGGGCGGGCAGCGCTACTACACGGGTTTCGTGCGCGATCTGACGGAGCGGCAACGAACCGAGGCCCGTCTGCAGGAATTGCAATCGGAACTCGTGCATATCTCGCGCCTGTCCGCCATGGGGGAGATGGCGTCGGGGCTGGCCCACGAGCTTAACCAGCCGCTGGCTGCGTTGACCAATTATTTGAAGGGGGCGCGACGACTCCTCGAGCGCAGAGGTGACAAGGACACCGCAGTTATCAATGATGCCTTGGAAAAGGCCGCCGGCCAGTCATTACGTGCCGGAGAGATCATTCGACGGCTGCGGGACTTTGTGGGTCATGGCGAGGCCGAAAAACGCCTCGAGAGCATCAAGAAACTGGTTGAGGAAGCGAGCGCGCTCGCACTCGTGGGCGCCAAAGAGCGCGGGGTCCGCGTAAATTTCCGGTTCGATCCTGCGGCTGATCTTGTGTTGGTCGACAAGGTGCAAGTTCAGCAGGTTCTGCTTAATCTCATTCGCAACGCCATGGAAGCGATGGAGGAATCGGAGAGGCGCGAAATCCAGCTATCGACCACCGTCGGGCCCGATCATGTGGTGACCGTCAGTGTAGCTGATACCGGCACTGGAATCAGCGAGGAATTCGCTGCGCAATTGTTCCGACCTTTTGTGACAACCAAGCCACATGGGATGGGAATCGGGCTTTCGATTTCACGGACCATCGTTGATGCCCACGGTGGCCGGATATGGGTAGAGCCGAACCCCGGAGGCGGTTCGATATTCCGCTTCACTTTGCATTTCGTGCACGAGCCGGATCTCGCCAATGCCTGATCCAGTGGTCTACGTCATCGACGACGACGATGCCGCCCGGG
>DATGCX010000457.1:0-2406 GCA_035311445.1 Xanthobacteraceae bacterium
CGGGCATGTCAGCTCGACGATCCCATGGATCACGCCGCTTGGTAGTAACGCATGTCGATGGCCCGTGCACCATCGATAACATTGATGACCACCGCATAGAACGCGCCGAGGAACGTAACGAACATGACCGATAATTCCTGCGTCGGCCAGAAGATGATTGCGGCGGGGACCCTAGCCAGCGGCGGAATCGGTCGCAGCACCTCGAAGACCGGAGACTAAGTCCCGTAGAACCGTAACCGAGATACCGTCAACGCGCCCTTCGGGGCGTTCGCGTTTTATTAAAGCCTATGGACGGCGATTGTGGCTGTCAAACGATGGCGGTGAATGAGCTAATTTCCGGCGTCTATCAGCGCAGCGCACACACGACTGCGAAGGGCAGGACAGGCTTCGGTCGATCGAAGATCCGGACCGTGCTGATTGCTCGCGTGAATAGGACGATTGATAGCCGCTTGGCCCTTTGTTGTTGACGAAGGGGTGTGCGTGCCGAAAACTTCGTCCGTTTGATCCGGCGACAGAATCCGACCGCGTGTATCACATTCATGTGCGCGGGCATTGGAAACGACGGCTGTTCGCCGACCAATGTCAGCGGTTGGACAAGAACCCCGCTGCGACGAAGAGAGACATGCTCGCTAGCGAGACAAGGTAGCCAACCCACACCATCAAATGCGCCAACCTTGCGGTATTGCGGCTCCGGCTTCGCAACAAGCTTCCCGCCGTCGCGAGGCACGCGCCGGCGATCGCCAGAGCGATGATCGTCGTGCGGTCGGTCAGAAGCTCCATGGCGGGACGCGAGTGAACCCGGTGCCGGGAATCACGGACGGCCCGGTAAACGGCCGGTTGCGGAAAGCCTGAAGCTGCGCATTGCCTCCTGGTGAAGGATCTCCATCGCCGCGCGCTTGTATTCGAAGGCCGCGGGCGAGCTCAGCACCTGATAGTGTCGGGGGCGCGGCAGATCAATATCGATGACCGCGCGCAACTGCGCAGGCCTGTTCGAGAGCACGACCAACCGATCCGCAAGGAAAATCGCCTCGTCGATCTCGGATGTGACGTACAGATTGGTGTGCCGGTTCTCTTCGAACAGCCGCAGGAAGAACTCCTGCATCAGGCCGCGCGACATGGCGTCGAGCCCACGGAAAGGCTCGTCCATGATCATGATTTGGGGCTGATTGATGAGCGCACGCGCCAACTCGGCACGCCGCTGCATGCCTCCCGACAGCTGAAGTGGGTATTTGTCGATGAAGTCCTGAAGCCCCACCTTGGTCAGCAGCTCATGGGCGCGTTGATAAAGCGCTTTGCCTTTGATGTCGCCGCGAAGCTTCGGGCCGAACACGACGTTCTGGTACGTCGTCTGCCACGGGATCAGCGCCGTCTCCTGGAATACCACCATCCGGTCTCTGGAGGGGCCGGTGACCCGCCGGCCGTTCAGTAAAATCTCACCTCGATCCGGCCGCTCGAAGCCTGCGATCAGATTGACCAGGGTCGACTTGCCGCAACCGGAAGGGCCGACGACAACAGTGAGCTTGCCGGGCAAGACATCGAGCGTGAGATCCTTGATGACATCCTGCCGCTCCCACTCCTCGCCGTAGGATTTGCAGACTTCCTTGATCTCGACCTTGGCCTGCGATGCGGTCCCGCCCGCAAGGCCGGCAACGGATGCTGGCTGATCGATATTGTTGACCTGCCTGTGCATGAACGGCGCCTATTTTTGCGGATCAGAACAGGTGGCGCCAGGGCATGGCGCGGTGGCCGATCATGCGGATGACGGTGCTTGAAAGGTAGCCGGCAATGCCGATCGAGATCATGCCGACAACGATTTGCGGCAGCGATCCGCCAATATACGAATTCCAGATGAAGAAGCCGAGGCCGCCGCCGCCCTGCGTGCCTCCGCCCGAAATCATCTCGGCGGCAACGACGACCTCCCAGGTGATGCCCATTCCTACGGCCGCACCCGTGAAGATCGAGGGGAGCGTGCCGGGCAAGACGATTCTCCAAAACAAATCCCATTGGCTTGCGCCCATCGATTGGGCAGCTCGCAGATAGCGAACGTCGATCGTGCGGGCGCCGCCGAGGACATTGATCACGATCGTGAAGAATGCGCCGAGGAAGGTGACGAATGCGATCGACATCTCGTTGGTCGGCCAGAAAATCAACGAGGCCGGCACCCAGGCAAGCGGAGGAATCGGGCGGAGTACTTCGAAGGGTGGGAAAAAGATGTCGCGAAAGTATCTGTTGACAGCCAACATCAGGCCGAAGGGGATGCCGATGATCTGCGCGGCGATGAAGCCGGTCAGCACCCGCCTGAAGCTTTGGTACCAGCTTTCCCAGTATCCCCATTTCATCAACACGTCCGACCAGGCCACCGCAACATCGGACGGGGGCGGCAGAAGGCCGACATAGGGAAGCGTG
>DATGCX010000458.1:0-2024 GCA_035311445.1 Xanthobacteraceae bacterium
ATCATCGAGCACCAGAGCCGGCACGTAACCGAGCGGATTCACCTTCTTGTAGTCCCCGCCTCCTTCAATGACCTTGCTGTGCTCATCTATCTTGATAGCCGTAAAAGGCAGCCCGGCCTCATGGAGCACAATATGAGGCAACAAAGATGATGAACCTGGGGCATAGAACAGTAGTCTTCGTCCAGGAGACCCAAGGTAGCACGGCACTGGAATGCTGGCTTGTGGCACTCAGCGATGTCGATGCTCGACGGTCGCTTTCGGGGCAAAGCGGACATGCACCATGGTGCGGCTTCGACCCCCTTGGTCGCGGATGACCCATACCGGTCATCGGCGGGCTGATTTTGCTGTAATGCACAACGCACTCAATGTGCCCCTCGGCTGAGGGGCAGCCCATGAGGCGCCGCGATTTCATCACGGTCATCGGTGCCGCGGCGGTATGGCCACTGGCCGCGCACCCGCAGCAGCCGGAACGTGTGCGCCGGATCGGCGCGCTCAGCTTTACACTACCGGCGACCCTCTCGTGAACACGCACCGGCTCCGTATCAACACCTTTGCGCTCGCCGCGCGCCTGCCCACAATGTTCGCACAACGGGAGTACGTCGAAGCGGCCGGTCTGATGTGACCAAACTTCCTGGACCTGAACCGGCGCGCTGCCGACTATGTCGACAAGGTCTTGCGCGGCGCGAAGCCGGCAGACCTCCCGGTCGAGCAGCCGACCAAGTTCGATCTCATCATCAACCTGATCACGGCCAAGGCGCTCGGCCTCACCGTTCCGCCCACGCTGCTCGGCCGCGCCGACGAGGTGATCGAGTGACGTGAAGGAAGAGGGAGGGTGGTAACCTGGCCGCCCTCCCTGGCGTTGTTGATGAAGCGAGAGGCATCAGGCCGCCGCCAGCCGCTCGGCTGAGGCGGCACCTCGCCGCAGCCGCCATAGAACGAGGCCATGGAGCATCAGGGCCAGCGGAACGGCGAAGGTGGGCACCATGACCAGCGGATAGGACGACATGAGAAGGTTCGGCGCCTCGAACGCAAGAAGATGCGCCCGTCCCGGAGAAGTCATTGCCCCCATGGTGATTGCCACGACAAGGTCGGCGATTCCGAAAAGGCACCAGGCGTATGTTGCCCTGTGAGCGCCAATTGCGTTTTGTGCCAACAGCGCAGCCACAACGACGGCAACGCTGCCCGTCGCAACGTCCCCAATCCCTGCTGGCAGCGCGAATTGCCAGGGCAGGCGTCCGTCAGCCCAAAGCACGAGGAAAATGCCGCCCGCGACGCGATAGACCTGAGCCGCCACGAGCCAATGCAGTGGGATCGCGGAGACCAGCCTTGCGATGCTTTCCGATCGCCACAGGGCAATGGCGGCGACAGCGAGCGGGATCAGCAAACCGAACAATATCGTCGGCACCCCGGCCTCCGCGGTGTCTGCGGTTGCGAAATACGTATTTGCCGCGCCGAGATACTGAGCGACAGCCACCCAGCCGATGAGCACTGCCGATAGCACGCCCGCAGTCGCGTAACGCGACTTCGCGGAGGCCGGCATACGCGCCGCGCCCAACCAGATGAGGCCCAGCGCAATGACCGTCACGAGGGGCCGGACGATCGATTCGAATGACAGGAGGTATCCAGGGATTTGGGGCGTCATAGTATGACCCATCGTTATCACTACGTATCCGATAGTGACGTTAAAAATAGTAGTCAACTAACCTATTCCTAGTGACATGATCACATAGTAGTGACTACCGGAATAATTGCGAATGACGCCACGGCTGACTAAAGTTCCATCATGCAGAATCAAGACACTACTGACTCCCCCGTGGCCCGCACGATCAACGTCATAGGATCGAGTTGGACCTGCCTTATCCTGCGCGACTTTTTCCTGCACGGACCAAGGCGCTTTCAGCAGCTGCAGGACTCGTTGGAAGGCATTGCGCCGACGACGTTATCGGAGCGTCTGCGATCTCTTGAGGACAATGGCGTCGTCGAGCGGCGCTTTTATTCGATGAGTCCCCCACGGGCCGAGTACG
>DATGCX010000459.1:0-33192 GCA_035311445.1 Xanthobacteraceae bacterium
AAATCGAATTGGCCGCTCAAGACCATCTACAACGTCATCGCTGTGATGAAGGGAAGCACCTATCCCGATCAATGGATCATGCGCGGCAATCATCATGACGGCTGGGTGTTCGGTGCCGCCGATCCGATGAGCGGGCACATCGCCATGATGGGCGAGGCCAAAGCCATCGGCGCACTCGCCAAAGCGGGATGGCGGCCCAAGCGAACGCTCGTCTATTTCTCATGGGATGCCGAGGAGCCGATGCTGCTCGGCTCGACCGAATGGGCCGAGACCCATGCCGCAGAGCTGAGAGAGAAGGCGCTCATCTACGTCAATACCGACGGCAGCGGACGGGGCTTTCTCAACGTGGCGGGCAGCCATTCCCTGCAGCATCTCGTCAACCGCATCGCAGCCGATGTGACGGACCCGGAAACCAGCGTATCGGTCGCGGCGCGTGCGCGGGCCAGGATGCAGGTCGCAGGCGCCGCTCCGGGCGCGAACGAGGAAACCCGGGAGAACGCCAAGATAGCCGGCGATGCGACGCGCGACCTGCCAATCCGAGCATTGGGCTCGGGTTCGGACTATTCGTCCTTCCTGCAGCATCTGGGAATTGCGGCGCTGGATGTGCGCTTCGGCGGCGAAGGCCAGGTGGGCGGCGTCTATCATTCCGCTTATGACACCTATGAGTACTACAGTCGTTTCGGCGACCCCGGCTTTGCTTACGCGCCGGTACTTGCGAAGACCGTGGGGCGCACGGTTCTGCGCATGGCCGATGCCGATGTCCCGCTCCAGCGCTACGGCGATTTCGCCGACACGGTGTCGCGTTATTTGGACCAGGTGAAAAAACTCGCAGATACAAAACGCGAGGCGGCGGAGACCCAGGCGAAACTGCTCGCCGCGAACGCGTATCATCTGACCGATGATCCGACCAAGACCAGCGGGCCGCCGGCGCCGCTCAAGAGCGTGCCACACTTCAACATGGCGCCGCTCGAGAACGCGGTCGATCATCTCAAGCGAAGCGCCAAGGCCTATGATACGGCACTCGCCGCCAAGGGCGCCGCCCAGTCGGAAGCTGTCAAGGTGAAGCTGATCGACCTTGCACGTCGAACCGAGCAGAGTTTGGCCGTGGATGTGGGCCTGCCGGGGCGGGATTGGTACAAGCACCTGATCTACGCGCCGGGCCGGTATACGGGCTACGATCCGAAGACGCTGCCCGGTGTGCGCGAGGCCATCGAAGAGGAGCGCTGGGCCGACGTCGACCGTTATTCAGCGCTGACCGGCGCGGCGCTCGAGGTGTACGCGGACAAGCTGGACGAGGGCGTGCGCCTGATGGGCGAGGCTGGCTCGGTCGCGCAGGGCGGCGGGTAAAAAGACGCGATTTCGCGCACGCATCTTTTCGGGCGCGATGAGGCGCCGCGGTGCTTGATGTCCGGTTTCCATCGGATCGCGTCGGGTTTGAATTGGCTGAAGTTATTCAGCCTTGGGCCAATTCCGACTAACGCAGTGCAGCATGAGACGTGCACAGATTGTAGTGATTTACTCGATCACCTCGTTAGCGCGCAGCAAGAACGACGAGATCGGACTTGGTCGTCTGCTCGAACGGCATATCAGCGGTTTTGCCCCGCGTGGATTCACTGAGGAGCGCTAACGTCCACCTCGGCGTTTCTGCGTAGATGGCGATCGCCTAATGCCAAGGAAAGCGGCGAGATCAGGCAGTCAAACACCTCTCGGACGGTCGGATGTCGGGAGCCATCCACCCTCACGCACCTGGGCTTCCACGCAGTTCAGAAAACGCCTACCATCCTGTCAGTTCAGGGTTCGTCTGGAAATCCCGGTCAAAGACTCTCGGCTCCGTTACGCGGCCAATGAGGGCATACGGATGCAACCCATCAGGGAGCGCGTGCAGGCGACGGCGTCAAAGCCTGACGGGAGAGAGCGCCATGCGAATTCGCCCACGTTGCTTCGTCGTCATGCCATACGGAAGGAAGCCTGTGGGGCGTACGGACGCAGGCCGCTCCATCGAGGTAGACTTCGATGCGGTTTACGAGCGGCTGCTTGTTCCAGCGTTGCGTCAAGCTGGCTGTACGTGGTTTCGGTCTAGCGAAGAGACCACAAGCGCTGACATCCGCACCGGAATGTTTTACGAGCTCGCCACATCTGATTTTGTTCTCTCAGATATTTCTATCTTAAACGCTAACGTCTTCTATGAGCTCGGTGTCCGCCACGGCTTGTCGAATCGGGGGTCGATCCTCGTCCACGGCGGATGGGTCGATCAGCCGATCGACATCGCGGTCGACAAGAGCTTTCGGTACAGCGGGAAGCTTTTCTCCGCAGAGCGGCACCAACCGGAGGTTCAGCCGGAGATTCAAGCGGAGATTAAACAGGAGATTCAGCGCCTCGCCGCCCTTATTGCCGGGGCTGTGCATTCCGACCCCCGGCATGTCAGTAGCCCTGTTTACAAGGAGCTTCGCGGCCTCTTACCGCCTGACACCTCCCGAATTGATATCGCGCGCGTCGGGTACGCAAACAGGTGGTACCGCGAATGGACCGAGAAGGTCAGCACAGCACAGAGGAAGGGAGCAGCGTCCGACATCATGACCCTTGCGGGCGACGCCGCGAACAGTCTGCAGGCGGCGCAGGTCTTCTACACGGCCGCATGGGCGCTGATCGGCCTACAGCGCTTCGAGTTCGCTGAGGAACTACTTCGGGCTGCTGTGCAGGCAGATCCGATGCACGTTGAGGCGCAGTGTCAGCTCGGACTGGTGCTGAACCGGCGAGGGCATGCGAACGAGGCAGCTGAGTACCTGAATCGAGTCAAGAACACCCACCACGAAAGTATGAACTGGCTCGGCGCGCTAGGGCGTGTGAACAAAGACATGTGGCGCGATTCCTGGAAAGACTTCACCGACATGGAAGAACGTCTAAAGGTCTGCTTAAAGAACCAGGGTCGCGCGTACGCAGCTCTCGATTTGTACCAAGAGCGCTTGAACAGAGACCGGGCGTCCCACTATGCAGCCATAAACGTCTGTGCCATCGTCACATGGCTTCGGAACGCCGCAAGCAGGTGCGGTGGCTATCTCGATCGCGACCTTGAAAACCTCCTGAAGGAGTCGAAAGAGATCGTCCGAAACGCAGGGGAGAGGGACAGGAAAGATCCAGACGACAGGGGATATTGGGCATGCACCTCCTTGGCCGAACTGGCCCTGTGCGAGGGCGACCTGGCCCAAGCGGTAAGAGAGTACGAGCGGGCCGCTCACTGGCCTGGCAGAGGAAAGTTCGACATCCAATCCATGCTCTCGCACTTGAGGATTTACTACGAGCTGGGTCTGCACGTTGAGACAACATCGGGTCTAATGCGTGTCCTGGACGAAGTCTCGGACAGGATGTTTGCCAGTGAAACGTTTAATAAGGTCGTCGTCTGTCTTGGCCATATGACGGACGAACCCGAGAATCCAGGTGTGTTCGACCAAAAACTCGAGCCCCTTAAGCAGGCCATCACGGAGAAGCTCAGAGAATGGCATCTGGGAAAGGGCGATCTGGCGATATGTCGAGGCATGCGGGGAGCTGAAATAATCTTCGCTGAGGCGTGTGTTATCCTAGGCATGAAAGTCCGCCTTCTGATTCCACTCCCCGAGGACGAATTCATTGAGAAGTGCGTTCACGCCCCACGTACCGAGTGGCAAACCCGGTACACAAGACTGATTTCAAGTCAACGAAATGTCGAGGTGAAGTTCCAAGACTTCGAGCTGGGCGCGGCGCCGCCGACTTCTTCGGCGATGCGGCGAGGCGTACTCTGGTGTCTGAACACGGCTCGCGTCGCCGTCAACAACCCGAGCGCTCTGCATTTGCTGTTCGTGCGCCCTGATAGCCTTGCGACCTCGCCTTCTGGCTTTCGCGCGGGTCTCGATGAGATGCTCCGTCTTCCGGCCATTCGAACGGACATCGATCCGGGCACGCTGCCGGCCATCTAAACCAGGCGGACGAAACGATTAACCTGGCCGCCCGGCATCGAGAACCGGGCCACTTCCGGATATTCGTAACCATCCGCTAGCGGCCGCCTTGCGCGCGGGAGTGACACGGCTCCTTCTGGCACTGGTGCATGCGACGTGTTTTGCACTGGTGCAAAGGATGGTGCGATGAGCCGCGTGGAAGTGATGTCCGGCCCCGAGCGAGCCGGCGTTGAGGAACCCGATCATCGGCAATGCCAGCTGCTGTGCGCGCGCCGCGAGCGGCAACGCCGCCGCGCCGCCCGAGAACCGTGATGAAGTCGCGCCGCCTGATGCCGAGAATGGCTTGTTACGAGGCAGACCTGAACGCTCTGAATCGACGTGGGCGTCCATCAGTGCCCCTCCCATGTTCGACCCGAGAATATCACCCGAGCGTGCGGCAGATAGACTGCTGCATTGCGGAATTTCCGTGGACCGCCCGCTTCAGGTCTGCTCGGGGTCACTTGCGCCAAGCGACGGCGTAGCTGCCATGTCCGCTTGTCCTCCGGTCACTACACATCTGTCCGCATGGCCGAAGGCCCAGCCCGGCAGCTAGACCCAAGCAAACAGCGTGACGCAGTTCCCTTCGCGGTTCACGTCGTGAAGAATTTGACGAAATGATCGATGACCTGTTCGGGCGCTTCCTCTTGCAGGTAGTGGCCAGTCGGGAGCGGTTGTGCGTCGACGAGGTTGCTCGCGAACTTCCGCCACACCGTTGGAAATTCCTGGGTCGGCGGTGCCCCTCGCGTGCCCCACAGTATCAGGAGCGGCATCCCGATCTGGCGATCCTTGTCGGCCGAATCCATCTCGAAATCGATCGTGGCGCCGGCCCTGTAGTCGCGGCAGGAGCCGATGATCGTCTTCTTTGTGTAGCAGCGGATATATTCATCGAACACGACCTTGGGAACCTTTCTGTTGCTGCCGCCGCGGCTTTTCAGGAACCATTCGGCCGGCACCGCGCTCATCAGCGTCTCAGGAAACGGCTCCGGTTGCGCCATGAACAGCCAGTGCCAGGTGTTGAGGCCCCACTTCATGTTCGCATTGGTCCACACGTGGTAGTTCGGCAGCATGTCCAGGAGGCAGAGCTTCATGACCCGATCCGGGTGATCGAGGCACAGACGATGGCTCAAGCGCGCGCCGCGGTCGTGGCCGGCAAGGAAGAAACGCTGGTGACCAAGGCTCTCCATGACCTCGACCATGTCCTCGGCCATGACCCGAAAACTGTAATTGATGAGATTGGGCCCGGGCTCGGGCAGCGAGCTGTCGCCGTAGCCGCGCAGATCGGCGAGAACCACGTGATAGCGCTCCGCAAGCCGCGCGCCGACCGCGTACCACAATACGTGATTGTTCGGATTGCCGTGCAGGAGCAGCAGAGGCGGGCCAGAACCGCCGTGGCGCACACGAATGATGGCACCCTTGGTGCGGATGTCGATGTGCTTGAAACCCGGGAACAAAGCCGCGACTTCCGGGCTGCCCCAGCGCGTCGGGTCGCGGGCATAGTCGGCAGACGTCGCTTCGGACAGCACTGCAGTCTGTTCGGCGAATGATGGCGTGGCGACGCTCGCCGCCGCCGCGCCTGCGGCCAGAGCCTGAACCAAACCGCGGCGGCTCAAGCCTTGTTCGATTTGTCCGGATTGGAGATGCGTGGTCATTTCAGCCTCCCTGGCGCGTTTCGATGAAGCCATAGCGGGGACCAAGTCGCGCACTGTTCGAATTCTAGCAAGCATTGCACATATGGGAACCACTGCATTTCACATTGAGACCCGACGGTCCGTGCAGTGCGCAAGTCGCGCCCTGGGCCTTATTCAGTCGGGAAGTTGATCTCGCGAATGATGCGGCGGTAGTCTTCGTATTGGTGGCGAACGAAATCACGGAATTCCGCGCCGCATATCCCGGTCGGATAGAGTCCCTGGAAGATAAGCTTTGATTTCAAGTCGGCCGAACCGATCGCCATCGAAAGCATGGCGGCGAGTCGTGATTGGGTCTGCACGGGCGTCTTGCCAGGCGCAAAGATCCCGAACCAGACCTCCATGTGGACGCTTGGAAAGCCCGCTTCGGCGATTGTGGGCACGTCGGGAAGAAGTTCGGTCCGCGTCATCGACCCGGTGGCGAGCACGCGCAGCCGCCCGGCCGCGGTTTGCTCACGCACATCGGAGTAATTGCCCAGGTAGGAGGTGACATGCTGGCCGAGCAGGGCGTTCACGGCCGGCGCGGTGCCCGCGTAAGGCACGAAGGTCATCTCGACCTTGGCGGCGCGCTTAAGTGCTTCAAAGGCAACGTGCGTCGCAGAGCCGGGACCGATGCTCGCGAGCGTCAGGCTGCCTGGTCGCAGCCGCGCTGAGTCAAGGAGTTCACTGAGCGTCTGATAGGGCGAGGCGGCGTTGACGGCTAAGGCGGTCGGCGCTCTGACAAGTTGGCAGATCGGCACGAGGTCGGCGAGCGGATCGAAGTTAAGCCTGCGCAGATTCGCATTAACGACAAGCGGGTTGGCGTTGATCAGCAATGTCTCGCCATCGGGAGCTGCACGCGAAACCGCTTCGCTGCCGATATCTCCCGCGGCGCCGGGGCGGGTCTCGATCAGGAACGGTTGATTTTGCGTGCGACTGATCTCGTCCGCCACAAGGCGGGCGACGAGATCGCTGACCCCGCCCGGCGGGTTTGGAACCACCAACTTGATCGTTCTCGGCGTCTGCGCCCAAGCGCAATCGGATATTACCGCAGCGGCCACGAAAGCGAAAATTGCCATAGCGCGTTTACACGGCCGCATTCTGATCGTCACCATCCCGTGGCTCCGCCATTTCTGCAATTGCCCCTGCGGGTCAACCATGAGATGCGCGTGGGCACATCCGCGGTAACATGCGTCTGCGTCCATCTGCTTCAGGCAATATGGGCGGCGCACGACCAGCACCTCGCCAAGAGCCCTTGGCGCCAACCAGATCAGCTATTGCGCTTACTTGTGGTGTCGGCAACTTGCTCGACGAGTTCGACAATGGACTGCCGCGTATGGGGATCCTGTATCCGCCTGAATGCTTGCACGAGACGTAACGTGTACGCGGTATCGAGGAAGTCGAGCACGTCGCCACCGTCCTGATGATCGTCGGTCCCGCAGACGGCGCCGCCGAAAAAAAACAGGATCGGCACCTTCAGGACCTCGGCGATCCGCTGCAACCGGCCTGCCTCGATGCGGTCCGTCCCCTTTTCGTACTTTTGCACCTGCTCGAATGTCACGCCGAGGGCCAGACCCAAGGCTTCCTGCGACAGACCGAGTTGAAGCCGCCGGAGTTTGACGCGCTTGCCGATTTCACCGTTCCGAAGGGATGATTCATTGGTCGACATGTGCGGAGCCATTCTCAGAAAGCCCGGAAATTCAGTGACCAACTACGACAGCGGTTCTTTTTTATGGTCGACCGAAGGCGGCGTCAATCTCTCCCCGCGAACCTGCTGGCAAATGCTTGTCGAAGGCATCGGGGTGAATGAAATCGTCGCGAAACCAAGGGTATTTCTGCGGATCGAATTCCTCGACCGCCCAGTCGATCATCCGACGGACCCGCGGTACCCCGCCCAGATCACGGTGGTAGCTCAGCCAGATGTCGAAGGAATAAACCCAGTCGATATCGAGCGGGATCACCGACGCCCCGATCGCGAAATAATAGGTCGGCAGCCAGCCCACCGCCAAACCGTTGACAATTGCCGCATAGAGAGCGGTGCTGACGTTCGTGCGCATTGCAACAAAGCCAGCCTGCGGCCGTTCCGGATATTCCTCCTCGTAGTATTCGCGCGCCTTGCCCTGGTCGGCATACATCAGGACGATGCGGTGGAGTCCACCGATCTCCTGCTTCGCTTTGGGCAATCCATAGGTGTCAATGTAGGATTTCGATGCGCATGGCATGATGTGCATGCGACCGATCCGGCGGATGATCAGATCGCGCGGTGCAGGCTGCTCGATTTGGATGGCAAGATGTGCCTCTGCCCGCGAAACCAAATCGTCGGGCCGCAGCATCGAACAATGCAGGTCGACAAGGATCTGGGGATGCGCGCGCGCGAATTCGAGAAGCCGCGGCGTGACCCAGAAGGTCCCAAGCCCCTCTGTGCATGCAATCTTGATTTCGCCCCGCAGAGGCTGGGCGAGCATGCCGCGTCGACGGACGAATCCGAGCGAAGCCTGTTCCATCTGCTCAGCACACGACAGGAGGTGATGTCCGGCGGAGGTCAGACGCACGCCGTCGCGGTGGCGGGTGAATACAGCGGCGCCGATCTGATGCTCGAGCTGTTCAATTCGCCGTGCAATGCCATGCCCCGTCATGCGCAACCGGATTGCTGCGGTGCGGAAACTCTTGGCCCGCGTCACCTCGAGAAAGAACCGGACGCTCTCCCAGTCGAGCGCGGCGCCATCGGACGTCACACGCGCATGCTCAGAATCACGTGCATGCTCAGAATCGTGAGCACGGTTAGTCGAATTCGATCGCACCGCCACACCCTAAGTCAAGCTAAGTAGATATCAGCTAAATCGCATGCGTAAAAGGAGATTTGCGATGACGGCCCACGACGTTCGGGTTTCCGGGAGCGGCAAGCTTGCTTACGATAATGCGCAGCGATCGGCGCGCAGGCTTGATGATCCCGCGATTCTTGCGCTTGCACGCCGCCTCGTGGTGTTCAACGCGGCGGGCGACCAAATCGCAAGCCTTATGCAATTGGCCCGAAAAGCCATTCCCATGCTGACGACCGCGGAGATTGTCCAACGCGTCGCGTCCTATAACCCGGATTGCTTCTGGGCTATTGCGCAACGCGACAGGTTCGACGTCAAGGCACCCCTGGGCGAGGGATATGTTGCATTTTTGCCACTGACAAAGCAAGGCTTAAATCAATTGCTCGACGGAACGTTGGACCGTCGAAATCCGCCGCTGTCCGTTATTTCGGCCCAACATGAGAAGCCTGCCGGCATTTACGTTTGGCACGTCTATGCTCCTGGGAAGCTGGCAGCCGGGGCGCCGTTGGTCATGCAGAAGATGTGGGGCCCGCAGTGCCACGACGTCGATGTTTACAGCTGGTCGATAAACAGTGAGGCAGCCCGATTCGTCGAGGGCATGGGGTTTCGGCTCGCCCCTAAGCTAGCCGGCAGTACCGCGCCCCAGTTTCACCTGTTCCGCCGCTCCAGGTCGAGCTATCAGGAAACCACCCTTTGCGCGCTGCCGAGCCCGCACTCCCCCGAGCCATATATCTCCGTCCGGGTTGCGCGGACCATCGACGATTTCATGCGCGCGGCGGTGATCCGAGGCGCCGTGTTCATTGGCGAGCAGAAATGCCCCTACGACGAGGAATTCGACGGGAACGATTTCACCGCCACTCACATGGTCGGTTACGTCGGAAACGAGCCCGCCGGCTGCCTGCGGATTCGCTATTTCTCAGATTTTGCCAAATTGGAACGGCTGGTTGTCCGTAAGGAGTTCCGCAATTCAGGCTTGGCACGAGAGCTCGTCAACGCGGGCGTCGAATTTTGCCGGACCAAGGGCTATACCCGGATGTGCACCTATGCGCAAAAGCGGCTGGTAAAGTTCTGGGGCAAATGCGGCTTTTCGATTTCCGAAACGTCACGTGAGCTTGTGTTCTCGGATTTCGATTATGTCGAGATGGTATGCGCCGCCGAGCGCGCTGCCAAGACGATATCATTCGAAAGCGATCCCTACGTGGTCATTCGGCCCGAAGGCAGCTGGCAAAAACCCGGAATTTTGGAGCGTTCGAAGGCGCGCGGCATCAGCCGACCTTCCACCGAGGGAGCCGCCGCATGAACCAGGTCATTTATCTAAGGGCATTGTCCGATTCGTCGCTCGCTCCGTGCCTCGTTCTGGTCGACATGCAGCAGGAATATGTCACCGGATCCCGCCTCATGGCCTTACCGGATGCTGACGCGGCGCTTGCCAACTGCCGCGTCGCACTCGACCATGCAAGGTCGAAGGGCTTTCCGGTGGCATTCCTCCGCCAGTTCAGTCGGTCAGCCTATTTTAATCCCGCCACCGCGTTTAGCGGATGGATAAAGGGATTCGAACCAACCAGCGCAGACATGGTTTTCGAGCGAGAAAATCCGTCTTGCTATTCCAGCAAACTGTTTGCGCAGTTCATGGATGGTTGCGAAGGTCATTTTGCTCTTGCCGGATTTGCCGGGGAAACCGCGTGCCTGTCCACCGCGATCGACGCGTTCCATCGCCGGCATCGTTTTTCGTATTTGGCGGACGCTTCCGCAAGCCACGCGCTCGGCGATCTTTCGGCCGCCGAAGTGCAGAAGGCGGTTACTGATATTGTCGGCGTGTACGGCGAGATCGTCACGACGCGCGCCTGGATCAGCGAGTGCCCGACCAATGCCGCGTTGCTAAGGGGAAGACGATGAGCACCAACCGTAATCACCAAATCCAGGCTTTGATCGAACAACTTTCGAACAGCGCCAGAATTGCACGAGACCTCTCGCTCGACGATACGGCGCGCCTGCTCGCGATGGCCCAGCTGGACTTACAGACGAAATTGCACTCGATTTCAGCCGATGAACTGCGGAGCTTTACCCGCACGGTCGCAAACGTGGTGGAGTTCAAGGTGAGGTCACCGGCCAACGACACCAAGCGCGCCGAGGGAGGTGAGGGCGGTCAGAAGGGACAAGTGCCCGTCGTCCGCTAAGGTATCGATTTTGACCTCAGCGGTGTTCATTGCGGCCGTTGCAAGCGCGTTCCTGCATGCATCTTGGAATGTCTTGGCAAAGCTTCATTCGGCGCCCCGAGATTTGCTGCGTGGAATAGTTTTCGCCACCGCCAGTCTCTGCTGCATCCTTTTGCCCTTCGTGGGGTTGCCACCTCCCAATGCCTGGCCCTGGGTTGCGGCCGCCAGCGCCTGCAATGTCGTCTTCACGCAAGCTATGCTGTGCGCCTATGCGCGCACCGATTTCGGGATTGCCTATGTGGTTGTAAGAGCGGTCATTCCGCCGATTCTATTCTTGATCGGCTGGATGTTCATGAACGAGGCCCGCGGAATGTACGCGGTTCAAGGCTTAGCGCTTGTGGTGCTCAGCCTCCTGCTATTTGGGTTTTCAAGACGCACGATGCGCGGTCAGGGATCAGGCGGACTGCTGCTGGCGATGTCGGCCGGTGGAGCGATGGCGTTCGCGCTTTTGTTCGATGTGAACGGCATCCGTGTGTGCGGCGGAGGGTTGCGCTGCCTGGTCCCCGTTGCGGTTGCGAGCTCGCTCGTCACTGCGTGCGGATTGGGGTTGGTATCGCGCCTCGAACATACGAATCCATTTGCTGTTCTGATAAGCCACGCCAAGCTCTGCTATGCTGGCGCAACCTTGCTGCTGTCATCCTATTTGTGCGGCATGTGGGCTTACGTTCACGGACCCATTGGCCTCGTCGCGCCGTTACGCGAGAGCGGCATCGTGTTCGGCGGAGCGTTGGCCGTACTGGTCTTGAGAGAGCCCGTCAGCAGGTTGCAATGGACCGCGCTCGGATTGGCGACCATCGGGGTCGCCCTGGTTCAGATTGGATGATTATTTCGAGATGGCATCGACAGGGTTGCCGCACCAAGCCGGGAGCTGGCGCGCAGTCGCCGCCGCCTCGATTGGCAATGCGTTCGAGTGGTTCGATTTTATCATCTACGGCTTTTTTGCCGCGACGATTGCAAAGCTCTTTTTCCCGATCGGAAACGAAACGGCTTCACTTCTGCTGACGCTGGCATCCTTCGGCGTCACCTTTGTCATGCGTCCGGTCGGCGCAGCCGTGCTCGGCAACCTCGCTGATCGCCATGGACGAAAAACAGCCCTGACCCTGACGATGTCGATGATGATGGCTGGAACCGCCATAACGGCCTTTGTGCCGACCTATTCGTCAATCGGAATATTCGCGCCGATTATGATCACCGGTGCGCGCATGATCCAGGGCTTCTCGGCGGGGGGCGAATTCGGCAGCGCGACCGTATTCCTGGCCGAGCAGAATCCGAATCGGCGAGGCTTTTACGCCAGTTGGCAATTTACCGGTCAGGGCCTGTCCGCGGTTCTCGCTACTGGCTTCGGCGCGGTGCTTAATGGCCTGTTGACCACCGAACAGATGGAGACATGGGGATGGCGGATTCCCTTCCTGTTCGGGCTGCTGATCGGGCCTGTCGGCTACTACATCCGGTGTCACCTCGATGAGACGCTGGAATTTCGGTCGGCACAGACAATTTCTGCACCGTTTCGAGAAACGCTCGCGTGTGCCAAGGCGAGACTGTTGATAGCCTCTGCAATGATCGTCTTCATAACCGTCGCCATCTACACGGCTGTTTACATGCCGACCTATGCGATCCGTGAACTCGGTCTGCCGCCGGCCGCGGGATTCTTGGCCGGCTTGCTTGCAAGCGCGGTCCAAGTTGCGATCGTTCCGGTGACCGGCGCGCTCTCCGACCGGCTCGGACGGCTACCGATTGCCGCCGCCGCCATCGGCGCAACATTAATCTCGGCCCAACCGTTGTTCGGGTGGTTGGTCGCGGCGCCGACGATCGGCTGGTTGCTGCTTGTCCAGGCGATCGTCAGCGCTTTCGTTGCCGCTTACGCAGGGCCTATTCCCGCACTTATTTGCGAACTGTTTCCGATCAGCGTGCGCGTAACAGCCGTGTCGACGAGCTATTCATTGGCGGTCGCCATCTTCGGCGGGTCCGCGCCATTGGTTATTGCATTACTGATCCATGTCACGGGCAGCAGCTTGATACCAGGTTATTATCTCATGTTTGCGGCTGCGCTCAGCCTCGTAGCCCTTGGGGCTGCACGTCGGCTCGGATTTAGATAAACGCGACCCCCTCTTGAACCTTCTTGCATCCGCCCGCGACACACATTCCAGACATCGACTCAAGACCGCCGAGAGATGAGGCGGTCCCATATTGCCTTGTTTGGAGACGTTAGATGCGCAAGATGCTGCCGTTTGGAATTGCCACGATCTTGACCGCTGTAGCGATTACGGCATGGGCCACTGCCATGACCAGGTCCCAAAAATACCCGGAAACCGCAGGCATCGATATTCTTACGCTGATGACCGCCTCGACGAAGCTCCAGGTTCAGCAATACGACGCATTTTGATCCGGACGATGTCGGTGACAGCGGCACCGCATCAACGCGCGCTTGCGTGATCCCGGACAACTGGCAAGGTTGCGGGCGCTACCGGCCGTGCGGGTCATCGCGAGGGCGCCGGCTTCTCTCCAACAGCGGCACCTTGTGGAATTTTGCGCGAGCCTTCAGACTGCGCGAGATGAGATATGTTTCATATTGTTGCGCGCTGGCGGCGTGCCTGCTGCTGGCGATCAGCGTGGCGAATGCGCAGCTGCGCGGCCATGGTGGGCCGGTTCGCGCCCTTGCGGTATCGCCCGACGGCGCAAGTTTGATTTCCGGCAGCTTCGATACTTCGGCGATCCGATGGTCGCTCGAACGCAGGGCCGCCGAAAATGTGCTGCGCTTCCATAACGGCGCCGTCAACACAGTTGTACTGCTCACGGATGGCCGGATCGCTACAGGCGGCGAGGATGCCCGCATCGCCATCTGGAACGCGGGCGAGCGGATGCCGCAGACAGTGCTCGAAGGGCATCAGGGGCCCGTGGCGGCTCTCGCGGTGTCCGGCGATGGGCGCTTTCTGGCATCGGGATCTTGGGACCACACGGCGCGTCTGTGGCCGCTCGGCGGCGGAACATCGCGGGTGCTTGCAGGCCACGCGCAGAACGTCAACGGGGTTGCGTTTGCGCCCGATGGGCAGACGGTGGTCACGGCCGGTTACGATGCCACCTTGCGGATCTGGCCGTTGGCCGGCGACAATGCGTCTGCGATCATAACACTGCCGTCGCCCCTCAATGCCGTTGCGATTGCAGCGGACGGGGAGATCGTGACGGGTGGCGCGGACGGAAAGGTTTACTCACTGTCGGCCGCCGGCGAACGGCGAGGTGAGATCGCGGCAGGGGACGCGCCTGTTGTTGCGATCGCCCTTTCAGGTGACGGCAAGCGCATCGCGGCGGCAAGCATTCGCGGTTCGGTTACCATTCTCAATCGTGCGGCCCGCCGGAGCGAACGCACTTTAATCGTGCCCGGGCCGCCGGTGTGGTCGGTCGCCTTCTTGCCCGACGGCCGAACGCTGCTCACCGGCGCCACCGATCGCATGATCCGCCGGTGGGATGTCGCCACTGGCGAACCCATCGACAGCCTTACGACCGGGGGTGCTGACGATGCGCTCGCAGCCTATGCGGGCGACCGCGGGGCGGAAGTGTTTCGCGCCTGCGTTGCCTGTCACGCGTTGCGGCCCGATGAAGGCAATCGGGCCGGCCCGACCCTTGCCGGCATCTTTGGGCGTCGGATCGCGACATTACCCGGCTATAATTTCTCTGAGGCACTCAAGTCGCTCGACATCGTGTGGACGCCAGAGACCGTGTCGAGACTGTTCGAGATCGGCCCCGCGGTATTTACGCCCGGCACCAAGATGCCGGAGCAGCGCATCGGTTCTGCGGACGACCGCGCTGCGCTGGTACACTTCCTGGAGAAGGCGACAGCCAGGTAGAGACCGAACTCACGATTCCTTCTTCGGCGCCGGTGCGCCGGCCTCGCGTTCCCGCAGATAATCCTCAGTGGTTCGCGGCGCCGGTCGGGGCGCCGCGCTGACGCGATCCTCTGCCTCCGTCACCGCAATGACGCGGCAATCCGCGCACATCCTGATGGCGTCGAGCCGACGATCGGCGGCCTGGTACATCCAGTGGTTTCCGGCCAGGGCGGCGGTGATGCGCTCGATCGTGCTTTTCACGCCAAACGGTTTGCCGCAGCGTATGCAGGCGAACGGCTCCTCCTCGTTGAGTACTCGCGCCGTCGTGGTGGCGGCACGGAAATCAAGCTGTGGCTTGAGCGTGATTACCTTCTCGGGACAGGTCGCCTTGCATAATCCGCACTGCACGCAGACGTCTTCGACAAAGCGTACCATCGGCCGCTCCGGATCGTCCCGCAGGGCGCCGGTCGGACAGGCAGATACGCAGGCAAGGCACAGCGTGCAACCATTCACCTCGACCTCGACCGCGCCGAAAGGTGCGCCGTCAGGCAGCGCGATCACTTCCGCGGGAGTCGGCGCCGCGCGCTGCAACTCGCGCAGAGCCAGCCGCAACGCCTCCCGCTTGCCACCGGCCGGCGCGAAGCTCGCCGGACGCGGTGCCGCTTCTGATGGGATGATTGTCCTTAATGCGGCGCCGAGCGCATCCGGATCGTCGGTTTCGATCGTCTCAACTCGTCCCGATCCAAATCCGAGACCGGACAGAATCGGCTCCGCAAGCGCAAGCGTCCGCGCAAGGCCCGCAACGTCGTGGCGCGGCTTTGCCCGTAACAAGAACCGCAGTGCCGATGCTCCATACGCGAAAGCGGCGGCGATCGCCTCAAGGCCGACCTGCGTGACTTCGTTCACGCCGAGCGGCAGCACGTTGGCGGGAAGCCCATCGCCGAACCGAGCGAGCGCGTCGATCAGCGGTGTGCCATGCGCTTCATCGTGCAAGAGCACGATCGGGCGCCTGCCGCCAGCATCGGCATAGGCGCGCAGCATCGCCCGCAATTTTCGCATCAGCACGTCAGCTGGCGGCAACGCATAGGATGCGGCGCCGGTGGGGCAGACAGCAGCGCATTGTCCGCATCCGGCACAAATCTGCGCATCGATCGCCACACGGTCGCCGGCCGGCGCGATGGCCCCCGCGGGGCACAGGTCGATGCAACGACGGCAGCCGACGATGCGGGAGCGCGAATGGACGCAGAGACCTTCGGTGAAAGTGATGTATCGGGGCTTGTCGAAGGTGCCGACGAGATCACGTGCTTTGAGCACTGCCTTAACCACGGCGGCCGGATCGCCAGGGTCGGCGCGCAAATAGCCGTCGCGCAGATCGGACGCGGAGAACAGCGGCGCAGCGCCCGAGAGGTCGAGCACGATGTCGCAGCGCGACACCGCGCCGGCACGCCCCGGACCAAAGCTGAGGGCATCACGCGATGATGGGGAGGGCTGCGCATAGTCGTCGATGGTCAGCTCGAATGCGCCGAGATGGCCCTTGGCCGAGCGAATCCTGCCTTTCACCACAGGAAACTCGGTGACTCGGGGCGGCATTACTGAGGCTGGCGGCGCAATCAGTACCGTCAAGTCAAGATGGTCTTTGAGGAGATTTGCGGCTTCGATTGCCGTCTCGTCCCGCCCGCAGATAAGGACGACGCCGTCACTGTCGAGAGTGACCGATGGGACCTGCGGCGTCACCTCGGCGGCGGCCGCGATCAACGCAGCCATCTTTGCGCCCGCGTTCGCGGCCTCGTTCGACCAGCCCGCGGTCTCCCGGATATTGACATAGCGGATATCGGCAGCCGCATCGCGACCATCGCCGATTTCGGAGAAGAGGGGCGCCTCCTGGGTGCAGCCCACGATGAGCGGAGCACCCGCGGAGACTGCGGCGCGGAACTTCGGCAATTCCGCCCGGCAGAGGTGGTGTGTGGTCGTTACCCGAGCGCCCGGACAGCCGCGTCGCACCGCTTCGACATCGAGCGGCATCGTGCCTTCGCACGAGCAGATCAGGATATCGTGCGGGCGATCCGTCATTCAGATTGTTCCGCAGGTATGTGACGCTGCAATGCAGCATCCAGGTGGCTTGTCCCGGCGACTGGCCGGGGCGCGTTCCAGGCTATAGCTATAATTACAGCAAACCAAAATCATGCTGCGCGAGGTCGCATGCCGCTCAAGAGCCAACCCCATTTGCGCACCACAGTTGCGCGGGGGGTCGATCTGCCGCCCCCGTATCGCTTGGTGACGTTGCGTGAGGTGGGCGACGCTTTCGTCCACGCGACCGCTATCGCGGCGGAAGATGGTGCCGGGACGCTGGTTCATGTCGGGCGCTTCGATCTTGCGGAGTTTGCCGTGGTGCTGGAGCCTGACGAACCACTGAGGACCGCGCGACGCGCCATATACACCGGCATTTGTGCGCTCGGCGACGCGCTTGCCGCATGTGCGCCGCCGGAGAAGGCGATCACCTTCGAGTGGCCCGACGCCATCCTGGTCGATGGCGGACTTGTCGGCGGTGCGCGCCTTGCCTGGCCGGCGGCTGCCGATGAAGACCAACCGCCGGCATGGCTTGTGTTTGGCGCCATGATCCGCCTCGTCGCAATGGGCGAAGACGAACCCGGCCTGCGGCCGCTTGCCGCGGCGCTCGAAGATGAAGGGTTCAATGATCTCGATGGCCAGGTATTGGTGCAGAGCTTTGCACGTCATCTCATGGCTGCTTTCGATATCAGCCAGGAGAAAGGATTCGGAGAGATCGGCAGGAGCTATCTTTCTCGCCTTGCACCCGAAAAGGCGAAGCTCGGAAAAGTCGGTCGGCCCGAACGTTCGCACGGCCTGCGCCGCGATATCGATCAGGAAGGAAATCTGCTGATACGGCATTCCGGGACTGGAAAGTTCGAACGGCGTTCCCTGATCGAAGCGCTCGCGATACCGTCCTGGCTCGATCCGGTGAGCGGAGGGCCTAAACGATGACAGGCCGGGATCAAGCGGAATTTTTGGATTGGGAGACCGCGTGAACGCAGCGCCCGCTTTGTCAGCCGTGTCCCTCGGCGTGGTGGTCGAGCGCCGCAAGGCAGCCAGCGCGTGGGCGGACTATAGTTGGCGACCAGTCGCGGTTTTACCTGGACGGCCAGGAACCGAGCCATGGAGTGTGCTTGCCACTGACGATGACGCGACTACGTTTTACGCCGGCGCGGCCGATCTTGCGCTGTACCGGACGGAGACCGCCCACTATCGCGCTAATCTTGCGTCGGGTGCGCCGTCGCTATGGGTAGCGTTACGACCGACCGGGGGCCAGCCGCCCTTCCGCGTGGTTGCCATTACTGCTGATCCTGCCGAGGGTGAGTCGTTCACGCAGGCGGGCGACGATCTCGTAGGGGCGGTGCCGATGCCGGCGGCGGTGCGCGACCTGCTCGAAGCATTCGTCATCGAACACCATGTCGAGCAGCCGTTCTTCAAACGTCAGCGCGACCGTGCTGATCCGGAGGGCATCGCGCGCCACCGACCGGGCGAGAAGGAAAAGGACCGATGAAAGATTCGGAAGGTTTCATTTCCCGCTGGTCGCGCCGCAAACGCGAGGCAGTGCGGGAGACCGAATCGGCAAACGTGCCAATCCCATCAAAAGCGAAAATGCCTGCCGGCCCCGATCCTGCGGCAGCTTTGTCCCGCGAAGTCCCCGCTCCGGTCGAACCCACGTTCGATCTGGCGAGCCTGCCGCCGATCGAATCGATCACGGCAGAAACCGACATTCGGGGGTTTCTCGCACCGGGGGTGCCGTCTGAATTGACGCGGGCGGCACTTCGCCGCACCTGGGCCTCCGATCCCAGCATCAGGAATTTCGTCGGGCTTGCGGAGTACGATTGGGACTTCAATGCACCTGATGCGATGGCCGGCTTCGGCCCGCTTCAGGACGCTGAGGGAATCGGCAAAATCGCAGCTCGGATATTTGGTCCCAGCTCCACCGAGACGGACAACGCTCAATCTGCCAAATCCGCATCCGCGATGTCGCAGTCGGAATCAGCGGCGGATCAAGCCAATCCCGCAGCCGAGGCGAACGAGGCGAAGCGACACCAAGATCAGCCGACAAAAATCGTTGGCGCAGCACATTCCCAAGAAATTCCATACTGCGCAGATGGCGTTGTTGCGGCGCAAAATGCAAATGCGAAATCCATTGAATCAAATAACATTGTCAAACGCCGACATGGGGGAGCTTTGCCAAAGTGATTGGTGGTTGACGGTTAGGCGCGCAGCGGAGGACCAACTGCGGTCTGTAGCCTGAATCCAAGATCGAAGGGGAAAAGACTGCACTCTGATACCTGCGATTAAGTAATCCGCATCGTCATGGGTGCCCTGAGTAGGGCCACCGTAAGCCGAAATGTGAAACGCTCGCGGATATCGCGGCTATTGACGGGATTTTCAATCTGAGAGCAGATTGAGCTAAACAGAGTTCGGCTCCGGTCAAAGTCCGGTTCCGATCAAAGTGGGCGCATGTCGGACAGAAGTCTCGGGGGCGCGAGTGGGGGGACTAAGGTGGCCGGCGCGGCGGCGCGGTGGGGTGGTATTGTGCCGCAATCAAGTGTGGACGAAGTCGATCTCGCGCGCGGGCGAGAATATGCGCTCCTCGCCCGGCTGCTCGCGCGCGCGCCTGATCGCTCATTGCTCGAGCGCCTGGCGGCTTTGCTGGGCGATTCCAGTCCGCTTGGCGTCGCCCATACCGAGCTTGCGCAAGCCGCCGGTCGGACCAGTGTCGAGCGTGTCGAGCGCGAATACTTTGATCTCTTCATCGGCGTTGGGCGGGGGGAGCTGCTGCCTTACGGGTCGTATTATCTTTCAGGCTTTCTTCACGAGCGACCGCTTGCGCGCTTGCGCGCGCATCTGGCTCAGCTCGGCATCGAACGGGCCGAGGGCCAACCGGAGCCCGAAGATCACGCTGCGATGCTATGCGAGATTATGGCGGGGCTTGCGAATGGCGAGTTACCGGCGACGACGGGTGCCGACTGCGAGATATTCGAGCAACATCTGTCGCCGTGGATCGGGCGATTTTTCGCTGACCTGGAGCGCGCCGAGGCCGCCGACTTCTACCGCTCGGTTGGGGCCCTCGGCACGATATTCATCGAGATCGAGACCTCCGCCTTCGCGCTGGCGAAGGAGACAGACCGTGAACTGCAGAAGGAACAGCGGCGATGAAGAAAGAACAGAGCAGCGTCCCAAAGGCTAAGCTGGGCCGTCGAGACTTCCTTCGTGCCCTGGGGGCGGGCGCCACTGTCGCGGCAAGCGTCGGACCTCTTGCGGACGAAGCCGTTGCCGATACCGAATCTAGCCAGGAAAAGCGTAAATCGCGCTATCGCGTGACCGAGCATGTCAAGACCTTCTACCGGGTCAACCGTTACTGAGGGGAGGTACCCGTGCTGACTAAGCGGACGGAACGTCATACACGGCGGAGTGCGCTTGCCGCTGCGCTGCAAGGGCAACCGGATGGCGGCCTTGATCGCCGCAGTTTCTTGCGTCGTTCCGGCCTGGCGGCCGGCAGCCTCGCAACACTGGGCGCTCTTCCGCTCGGTGCCGTGCGCAAGGCTGAAGCCGGGCCGCCGCCCCCGGCGGGCGCCGCGGTCGCCATCCGCAAGAATATCTGCACCCATTGTTCGGTCGGCTGCACGGTCACGGCGGAGGTCGCGAACGGGGTTTGGATTGGCCAAGAGCCGAGCTGGGACTCACCGATCAATCGCGGCTCGCACTGCGCCAAGGGCGCAGCGGTGCGTGAACTGGTGCACGGCGATCGCCGCCTGAAATACCCGATGAAGCTCGTCAACGGTCAGTGGACCAGAATTTCCTGGGACACGGCGATCGAGGAGATTGGCGACAAGCTGGCGGCGATCCGCGAGAAGTCTGGGCCTGACTCGGTCTATTGGCTGGGCTCCGCGAAGTTCTCGAACGAGGGCTCATACCTGTTCCGCAAGCTTGCGGCGTTCTGGGGCACCAACAACGTCGATCACCAGGCACGCATCTGCCATTCGACGACCGTCGCGGGCGTGGCCAATACCTGGGGCTACGGCGCGATGACCAACAGCTATAACGATATCCGCAACACCAAGACCCTGGTCGTCATGGGCGGCAATCCGGCCGAGGCGCATCCGGTGTCGCTGCAGCACCTTTTGGCCGGCAAGGAGCTTAACCGGGCCAATTTCGTCGTCATCGATCCGCGACTGACCCGCACTGCGGCGCATGCGACCGAGTATGTCAGGGTGCGCAACGGCACCCATATTGCGACCATCTATGGAATGCTTTGGCACATCTTCCAGAACGGATGGGAGGACAAGGAGTTCATCGCGCAGCGCGTCTACGGCATGGATGCGGTGCGTAAGGAAGCCGAGAAGTGGAATCCCCAGGAAGTGGAGAATGTCACGGGCGTGCCGGGTGAGCAACTTCGCCGGGTCGCCGAGATGATCGCAAAGCAGAAGCCCGCCACCCTGGTCTGGGCAATGGGCCAAACGCAGTTTTCAGTCGGTACTGCCAATGTCCGGGCAAGCTGCATTCTGCTGCTCGCGACCGGAAACGTCGGCGGGTTCGGCAATGGCGCGAATATTTTCCGCGGCCATTGCAACGTTCAGGGCGCCACCGATCTGGGGCTCGATATCGTTACGCTGCCGCTCTATTACGGCCTCGCCGAGGGCGCCTGGAAACACTGGTGCCGGGTCTGGGAGGTCGATTACGACTGGATGTCGTCGCGCTTCGACGTCCAGACCGGGGCCGACGGCAAGCCCGTCAAGTTGATGGAAGCATCGGGCATCCCGTCGACCCGCTGGTTCGACGCCACGCTACTGTCGAAGGATCAGGTGTCCCAGAAGGACATTCTGAAGGCCATGATCGTGTTCGGCCACGTCGGCAACACGGTGACGCGCATGCCGGAAGCTGCGCGAGGCATCGAGGCGCTCGATCTGCTGGTCGTCGGCGATCCGCATCCGACCACCTGGGCGGTGCTGAGCGAGCGCAAGAGCGATACCTATCTGCTGCCGATCTGCACCCAGTTCGAGACGTCCGGCTCCCGAACCTGTTCCAACCGGTCCCTCCAGTGGGGCGAGCAGATCGTCAAGCCGATCTTCGAGTCCAAAGACGACTACGAGGCGATGTACCTGTTGGCGCGTAAACTTGGGTTCGCCGACATGATGTTCAAGAACATCAAGGTCGAGGGAACCCAGCCTTCATCCGAGGACATCCTGCGCGAGATCAATCGCGGCGGCTGGTCGACCGGATATTGCGGGCAGTCGCCGGAGCGCCTCAAGCTGCACATGGCGAACCAGAAGGATTTCGATATCGTCACATTGCGGGCGAACGATGGGCCCGCCAAGGGTGATTATTACGGCCTGCCGTGGCCCTGCTGGGGCACGCCAGAATTCCGCCATCCCGGAACGCACACGCTCTACAACACAAACCTGCACGTCAAGGACGGGGGCAGCCCGTTCAGGGCGCGCTTCGGGGTCGAGCGCGACGAACCGCAGCCCGGTGGGGGCACCGTCAAGGTCAACCTGCTGGCCGAGGGGTCCTACTCGCTCGGCTCGGAGATCAAGGACGGCTATCCGGAATTCACCTATGGGGTGCTCAAGAAGCTCGGCTGGGACAAGGATTTGACCGATGCCGAAAAGGCTGTGATTGAGAGGATCGGGGGCGCCGCGCCGGACGCTGTGTCGTGGGCCATCGATCTGTCAGGCGGCATCCAGCGGGTGGCGATGGAGCACGGTTGCATTCCATACGGCAACGGCAAGGCGCGCGCCAATGCCTGGAACCTGCCGGATCCGATCCCGGTGCATCGGGAGCCGATCTATACGCCGCGTCCCGACCTCGTCGCCAAGTACCCGACGCTGCCTGATGCCCGGCAGTTCCGTGTCCCCAACATCGGTTTCACCGTGCAGAAAGCGGCGGTCGACAAGGGTATCGCCAAGCAGTTCCCGATCATCATGAGCTCCGGCCGCCTCGTCGAATTCGAAGGCGGCGGAGAGGAGACGCGGTCCAACAAGTGGCTCGCGGAGCTGCAACAGGACATGTTCGTCGAAATCAATCCCGCAGACGCCGCCGAACGGGGTATCAAAGATGGCGGTTGGGCCTTGGTATGGGGGCCCGAGATGGCAAACGGCAAGGTTGCGCGCGTGAAGGCGCTGGTCACCGAGCGAGTCGGCAAGGGCGTGGCCTGGATGCCATTCCATTTTGCCGGCCGTTTCCAGAACGTCGACCAGCGCGCCAAATACCCGCCCGGTTGCGACCCGATCGTCATCGGGGAAAGCGCGAATATCATCACGACTTACGGTTACGACCCCGTGACCGGCATGCAGGAACCCAAGGCCACGCTCTGCCAGATCAGAGCAGGTTGAGGAGGCGGGACCATGGCTCGAATGAAATTTCTCTGCGACGCCGACCGTTGCATCGAATGCAACGCCTGCGTCACCGCCTGCAAGAATGAGCACGAGGTGCCATGGGGCATCAACCGCCGGCGCGTCGTCACCATCAATGACGGCAAGCCGGGTGAGCGATCGGTCTCGATGGCATGCATGCATTGCACGGACGCCCCTTGCCAGGCCGTGTGCCCGACCAAGGCCATCTACACGACCGACGACGGCGTGGTGCTGCACTCCAAGGACCTGTGCATCGGCTGCGGTTATTGCTTTTACGCCTGCCCGTTCGGTGCACCGCAATATCCGCAAGTCAGCAATTTCGGTTCTCGCGGCAAGATGGACAAATGCACCTATTGCGCCGGCGGCCCTGAGCCCGATGGCTCGAAGGAGGAGTATGAAAAATACGGTGCCAATCGTCTGGCCGAAGGCAAATTGCCGCTGTGCGCCGAAATGTGCTCGACCAAATCACTGCTCGCCGGCGATGGGGACGAGATCACGGACATTTACAAGGAGCGCGTCGCAAAGCGCGGCTACGGATCGGGCGCCTGGGGTTGGATGACCGCCTATCGCGAGACCATCGAATCCTGAGGCTCCGGACGTAATAGCCGCCGCGATTTCGCGGTCAGGCGCAGCAGATTTCCCCTCCCCCGCTTGCGGGGGAGGGTTGGGGAGGGGCGCGTGCCACAAAGCTCGGTTCGTGGGTTGCGCCGTCGCTAGCGTTCCCCCGCAAGCGGGGGAGGGGACGAAAAATGGATTGTCACGTGGTTCGATAACCGCGCGCAAGGTGGAACGAACATGACAAGATTTCTTTCGCGCATTCGCTCTGGGGTGACCTCATCGGCTTTCCTGGCCTTCTTCCTATCAGGATTTCTCCTGGCATCCGCCATCGCGTTGGCGCCGCCGGCGGGCGCTCAGCAGCGCAATGCCGACACTGGGGTCAACCCGACGGCAAGTTCCGTGAAGGAAGAGCAACTGCTGCAGCAGATGCGCATTATCAGCGGTCGTGGCAGCATTCCGGATGTCAAGTCGTACAATATCGAGCAGCCGGCCGGCCGCGAATGGCGGCGTTTTCATGAAATCACGCTGCATTGGCTCGGTGGGATCGCGATACTCGGCATGTTCGGATTGGTGGCGTTGTTCTATCTGATCCGCGGAACGATAAGGCTCGAATCCGGACGGTCGTGGCGTACGCTCATTCGTTTCAACGTGTTCGAACGCTTCATGCATTGGATGACCGCGACCTGCTTTGTGGCTCTTGCGCTCTCCGGCCTGAACATCACCTTCGGCAAGGACCTGCTGATGCCGTTGATTGGTGAGGAGACGTTCGCTGCCTGGTCGCAATGGGCGAAATACGCCCACAACTATCTAAGTTTTCCGTTCGCGGTTGGCGTTGTTGTCATCTTCCTGATGTGGATCGCTTGGAATCTTCCGACCAGGCTTGATTTCGAATGGCTCAAACAGGGCGGAGGTCTCGTCGGAGCCGAGCATCCGCCGGCGTCGCGTTTCAACGCCGGGCAGAAGATGATCTATTGGATCGTCGTCATCGGCGGTATCGCCGTCGCGACGAGCGGCTATCTGCTTATGTTCCCGTTCTACCTGACGGACATTGCGGGCATGCAATTGGCTCAGATGGTTCATGGAGCCGTCGCAATGCTGTTCATTGCCGCCATGCTGGCTCACGTCTATATCGGCACTCTTGGGATGGAAGGCGCGTTCGAGGCGATGTGGAGCGGCAAGGTTGACGTCAATTGGGCCAAGCAACACCACAGTGTTTGGCTTGAGAAGGAGAGCGTCAAGGCAGAGGCTGAGCCCTCCCAGGGTCGCATGGCCCCAGCTGAATAGTTGCTGACGTCATCGGCTTCAGAGCCTTTTAGCCAAGCGGTCGCTCCAAGAATGCGCGGCCCCGATCCGGGCCGTCCTCAGATGCGCACACCCGATGTCGCGAAAGCAACCGCTGCGGGTTCCTGGAACTTGTCCAACGACACGGCAGCACCGATCGCGATGGCGGCGGCGACGACGCAGGAGACAATGAAGACCCACATTTTCCTATGCCCTCCAAGCTAACGAATTCATTATGGGGCGCGTGCGCATCTATATCAAAGCGATCAAACGTCGCGTAAGCCCATCAGGCCGATTCTGACCGTTTGGATGTCCCCAAAAGCGCGGCGCATGATGGCGGTTGAAAACAGCTGCGGCGCAAAGCATCATCGGCACGAAACAACCTCCTGTGGAAGGGCCCAATGCGCTGTCGCAATTCAGTGATTTCGATCCTTGTCGCCGGCGGCGCAATGTTCACTGCATCCATTGCGGCGGCGCAAACGCCGCTGCCTTTGCCGCCTGAGATCGTGGTGCCGCAAGATGTGCCGTTTCCCGGTACGATTCGGCTGGCAGTCGATGTAACCGATGTAACTCGCCACATCTTCCGCGTCAGAGAAACGATCCCGGTGCCGAGCGGCCCCCTGACGCTGCTCTATCCCAAATGGCTGCCGGGGACTCATTCGCCTACCGGCAGGATCGATGCCCTCGCCGGCCTGATCATTCAAGCTCATGGCCAGCGGGTGAAGTGGGTGCGCGACACGGTCGACGTCTATGCGTTTCACGTCGACGTACCCGCCGGCGTAACAAATCTCGATCTGGAGTTTCAGTTCCTCTCGGCGGGCGATGGTAACGAGGGCCGTATCGTCACGACTCGCGAGATGCTCAATCTGCAGTGGGGCAGCGTTGTCCTTTATCCCGCTGGCTATTTCGCGCGGCAGATCACCATCGAGCCGAGCATAGCGCTTCCCGAGGGGTGGCAGTTCGCGACGGCCCTTGAGGCCGCGTCCGCCAGCGGTCCCTCTGCCGCCTTCAACCCAGTTTCCTTGGAAGCTCTGGTGGATTCGCCCGTATTCGCCGGGCGGTATATCAAGCGGGTGGAGCTGGATGCATCAGCGTCCGCGCCGGTGCGGTTGAATGTTTTCGCCGACCGCCCCGACCTGCTGGAAGCGAAGCCCGACCAACTCGATGCACACCGCGCGCTGGTGACACAGGCCTACAAACTTTTCAATGCCCACCATTACGACCGTTACGACTTCCTGCTCGCGCTCACCGACCGTATGGGCGGCATCGGCCTGGAACATCACCGCTCCAGCGAGAATGCAACCCCGCCAACCTACTTCACCAAGTGGGACGACAACGCCGACGTCCGCGCGCTGCTGCCGCACGAATTCACTCACTCCTGGAACGGCAAGTTCAGGCGGCCCACCGATCTGTGGACCGCGAATTACAATGTGCCCATGCGTGATAGCCTGCTGTGGGTCTATGAAGGCCAAACTCAGTATTGGGGGCACGTGCTGGCAGCGCGGTCGGGGCTTTGGAGCAGGGATCAGGCCCTGGATGCCCTTGCAGACGTCGCAGCGGTCTACGACAAGCGCGTCGGCCGCGAATGGAAGTCGCTCCAGGACACCACCAATGATCCAATCATTGCCAGCCGTCGTGCAATTCCCTGGCGGAGCTGGCAGCGCAGCGAAGACTATTATTCGGAAGGCGAGTTGGTTTGGCTTGATGCTGACACCCTGATCCGCGAACGCTCTGGGGGTGAAAAGTCGCTGGACGACTTTGCGTCGGCATTCTTCGGGAACTATGACGGCAAGTGGTCCCCTGAGCTTTACAGCTTCGATGACGTAGTGAAGACGCTGAACGCCGTGCAGCCGTACAACTGGGCCGATTTCTTGCACGCACGTCTTGAAAGCTACGAGCGCGAGGCGCCGCTCGACGGCATCGCGCGCGGCGGCTACAGATTGGTCTATTCCGATACGCCGTCGGATTATGTCAAGAAGAGAGAGTCCCGTCGCAAGCTCACCGATCTCACCTTTTCGCTGGGCTTCGTTGTGGGCAAGGAAAACAAGCTGACGGACGTCCTATGGGGCGGTCCCGCCTATGACGCTGGTCTCACCGTAGGAACGCAGCTCGTTGCGGTAGACGGCGTGGCCTACGATAACGACCGCCTGAAGGACATCGTCAAAGCCACCAAGACAACCAGCGCAGCTATCGATTTGTTGGTCAAGAACGGTGACCGCTACACCACGGTGCGTATCAATTATCAGGGCGGGCTGAGCTATCCGCATCTGGAGCGGAACGCGAGCGCTCCGGCGCGGCTCGATCAGATCCTGGCGGCGCGGAACTGAAATCACCTTCCAATTTGCGCTGTGAACAGCCTGCTGCGACAGCTGAGCTTGCGCTCCCCGCGCGGGCAATTGTTGAAGCGCCCTCAATTTATGTTATAGCGTATATCTGCATATTTTCGAGATTACAGAATTGAGAGCAATTCCGCTGAAAGACAATTGTCGACATCGCCGCTTCGCAAACGCTGCCGTCACCGGAAAGCGATTTGCTCTCCCGTCTGCTGACTTGTCGCAGAGGCGCGCTTATTTGACGTCCGGAAGGAGACAAATCGATGGTGATCAAGACCTCAGTGGGCGGGGTGAACCTTGGTGCCGATGGCGCAACACCGTCCGCAGAAAGTCACCAAGTTGAGGCCTCTGGGCCTTGTGCGCAGGAGGAAACTGCGAAATCGGCCGAGGGAGCGGTGCCTGTCGTGAAGCGTTGGGAGTTCCTTGTCGCTATTGTGGCCGCTTTGGCGGCCGTGATGCTATGGCTTCAGTCAGCAGACACCGAGACGCGCCAGATATCGAATGATCTGCTTGACCGATTCGATGGAGATGAAATGTGGACCGCAAGGCTGACGCTGCAGCGATATTATTTTATACTGGCGGCCGATGATAAAATGCCAGCTAATGCCAAGAAAAAGATTGACTACCTCACCGAAAAGACTGCGGGATATTTTAGATTTTTTGTTTATCAAAGGGCCAGCAATCACGAGCCCCTACCGGAGCTGATCAACTTCAAGGGCGATACAGAAAAACAGTATGAATTTTTCCGGCAAGTCGATCAGAGCCGTCGTAGAGTCAAGAATTTCTTTGAAGAACTCATAGTCTTTTCCAACAAAGGAGTAATCACAAGAACGGCGGATGCAATTCTGAAGGGCCGCGTCTATCCGCATGCGGCTGACTTCTTAGAATGCTTCTGGCTGCCGTTCGAACAAGGACAAAATGCAGCGCTTTATCAAAGACAAAGACTCGATGATGAGAAGGACAAGGCGCGAGAGATGATTACTTGGTACCGGGACGCTGCCAAGCGCGCGGAACCTAAAGCCCGGACCATCAAGACCGTAACCGTCAAGCCTGCCGAGCGTCAGCATGTGGCTGCAGTCCGGATAGATCCATGCAGTTCGATCGCGTCCAGATGAAGCGCAGGCTGTTTAAGGCGGTCAAATCCGAACGAGTGTCGCCCATCGCTCTGGGCTTGCGGCGCTCGCGACCAACCTCACCGAAAGGCGCGGCCCCATCAACTCGGCCGCCGTGCAAATTCCGCCGCGCTTCGTCCTGCGAGCCGGCCGAAGGCCGCCCCCGACATCAAGCCAGTCCCGCTGGCGTAATTGTGGAAGAACAGCCCGCCGACCATTTCGCCCGCGGCGTATAGACCCGGGATGACTCGATCATAGATATCCTCGACTTCGCCCTTCCTGGTGATCTTGAGCCCGCCGAACGTAAAGGTCACGCCGGTGGTGACGTGATAGGCATGAAACGGTGGCGTATCGAGCGGATTGGCCCAGTTGGTCTTGTCGATGGCGAGGCCGCAGGTCCGGCGACCGTCAAGGACATTGGGATTGAACGGCATGTCGCAACGGCAGGCCGCGTTGAATTCCCGTACCGTGCGGATAAACGTAGCCGCATCGACGCCGTCGAGCTTGCCGGCCAGTTCCTCGATCGTGCCGGCCTCCGCCTTGGTCACACGGCGGATGCGATATTCGCTGCGCAGCAGATGGCTCACCTTGGCATCGAACACCTGCCAGGCGAACATGCCTGGCTGTCTGACGATTTCGCCGCCATATTTTGCGTAGGTGTGGCTGTGAAAACTGGCGCCCTCGTCGACGTAGCGTTCACCCTTGGCGTTGACCAGAATGCCGAATGGATAGTTGTGCTTCTGGAACTGATCTCCGACCGTGAGATCGCCATAGGGTGGCGCGTTGATATCCCACGCGACCGAATGGCAGCCCGACCAGTGACCGCAGGGGCGCGCACCGATGCCCATCGCCATGTTGAGACCCGCACCCATATTGAAGCGCGTGCCGCGCACCCGCGCCAAATCCCAGCCGGCGCCGAGATATCTCGCTCGCATTTCCGGGTTGGATTCAAAACTTCCGCAGGCCAGCACGACGGCTCCGGCCGGGATCGCTACCGGCGCACCGCGATGTTCCGCCATTAGGCCGCGCAGGCGGCCGGCCTCGCGGATCAGGCCGACGGCGGGCGTCTCATAGACGATCGGGATGCCGCGCCACTCCACATTGGCGTAGAGAGCCTTGAGCAGTTCCGGCCCGCCACCCCAGATGTGCAATGCGAGACCGCCCCAGAACTTGAACTTGCCGTCGATCTGGTAAGCCTGCCGTCCCAGGCCCGGTTGCAGCTTCACGCCCTGCCGCGCCACCCACTTCGCGGTGTCGAGACTGCCGCGCACCAGAATTTCGGCGAGGTCGGGATCGGCGCGGTATTGGGTGAGGGCGAACAGGTCGTCGAAAAATTGCTCCTGCGTATAGGTACCAAAATCGATGTTCTCGAGATTTTCCTCCGCCAACGACGGTAAAACGGAGATGAGATCATCGACGCCCGCGAACGCGAACCGGAAGGCGCCGCCGGTGAAATGCGAGTTGCCGCCGCGCTCTTCAAATGGCGCAGCTTCGAGCATCAGCACCCGCGCCCCGTTCTCATGCGCCGAGATCGCGGCGCACAGCGCCGCATTGCCGGCTCCGACTATGAGCACGTCTGGCGCATCGACCGGTAGTGCGGAACTCATGATCTCTCTGGAATGATTTGATTACGCGCAATGGGGCCCCACCGAGAGCATATCTCGACGAAGTTGATCCATCCTTGTCCATCACCCATGGGCTTGATCGCAGGCCTATCTTCTTCGTATGAGAACGGATTGCTGAGTCAAGCTCCGCACTGACAGTCGGACGAATGTCAGTAGCTGCCTATGCGATTGGCTTCACGCCGCAGGAAGCGCCTGAACCGTATCGGGCATTGGATCGCCTAGGGCGTTTCCAAAATTCAAATCTCACCAGACAAATGCGCGCCTTGATCCCCGATTCCCTGAGAACAGGGTAAAGAACAGGGAATTTTTGGAATTTCCGATCATTTCGGTGCTGTTCCGCAGCCTTTCACGTCCATTTATATTGTAATTCCAGTGCGCTGCAGAAAATACCCTGTTCAGTGCGGAACAGCGAATTTGTTTCGCCTACCAGGGAATTCATGCGACCGAACAAGGAAACCCTCCCTTAGTTGCCACGCAAAGCATTGGCCTTCAGGTTCCTCTTTTTCGCCCCATGGCGGACGCTCCTTGCATCGGCCCGGCTACACTAAATCGGCTTTTTATTATATTATAGTCCTATACAATCGTCAAGGCAAAGCGACACGTAAAGTGGCGACGCGGACCGACAACGGAGATAGCCCTTGTGCGCCAGCCAGGGACGCCGCCATGATGGCGCCATGTCTCTGCGAGCTGTAAAGTCATTCATCATCATCTTCACGGCGACGCACTTTACTGCCGCCGCCCTCCCGGCCGCGGCGCAGCCCTATCCGACCCGTCCGGTCACCATCGTGGTCCCATTCGCGGCTGGCGGCGGCAACGACATTCTTGCACGTATGATCGCCCAGCACATGGGCCAGGCGCTCGGCCAGCAATTCGTGATCGAGAACCGCGCCGGTGCCGGCGGCACCATCGGGGCGCGAGCGGTGGCCAAGGCTCCGCCCGATGGGCAAGTTCTGATGGTCGGCCATTCGGGCGTGTTTGGCGTCGCCCCGGCGCTCTACGCCGATCCCGGCTACGAGCCGCGGCGGGACTTCGCGCCGATCGGATTGATCGCCTCCTATCAGCAGATTCTCGTCGCCCATCCGTCGCTGCCGGTACACAACATCGCCGACCTGATCGCGCTGGCCCGCAAACAGCCGGGCAAGATCACCTATGCGAGCGCCGGCGTCGGCTCCGGCTCTCACGTATCGACCGAGCTGCTCGCTGCCATGGCGAACATCAGTCTCACCCACGTCCCTTATCGCGGCACCGGCGCGATGCAGGGTGACCTCGTGGGCGGCCATGTCGATATGGCAATCTCGACGTTTCCCTCGGTGTTCGGGCAGATCCGCAGCGGGCTCCTGCGCACCATCGCGGTGACGGGCGAGACGCGTTCGTCGATCTTTCCCAACGTGCCGACCGTCGCGGAATCGGGCGTGCCGGGCTACGCCGCGGTCATTCACTACGGCATGGTGGCGCCGGCCGGCATCAACCGGACCATCGCGAACCGGCTCAATGCCGAGTTGCGCGCTGCGCTCGCCAGCGAGGACGTGCGTGCGCGCATCGCCGAGGAGGGTGGCGAACCGCTCCCAGGCACGCGAGACCAGCAGGCGAAGGATTTGGCGGAGGAAGAAGCGAAGTGGGGCGCGCTGGTGCGCAAGCTCGGCATCAGGTCGGAGTGAGTGGCGGCGGGCAGGGATCGCCGAGGCGGTCAAGTTTACTACTAATACGGGATGAGCTTTCTTCGGTTGCAGCCCGCCATCACGTCGTCCCTCCCCTCCGCGCAATCTCCCCCGCATCCGCCAACTGATCCGCCCGCCAGCACAGATCGATGATCGAACGCGCCTGGTCGGCGGTTAAAATGCCCTCCACGAGCCCCAAGAACTTGTCCTCGATCATGCGGTCGCTCATAGGGTTTTCGATGCTGCCGACGGCGTGCTCGACGAATAACGTCGGCCGCTCGCCGTTCTTGAGCACGATGGTGATGCGCGCCTGATCCTTGCCGATGGCCGCATCGGCGGTCGGGAACACCCGCTTGCGCAAGGCGACGGTCGCCGGCGCGCGGACGGATTCGTCGCTGAACTGCCGTTCGCCGCCGGCGCCGTCGACGATCGCCACGGCAGCGGCGTGATAGACGCTGAACTTGCCTTCGAGGCCGGTCTTCGGGTCTTTGATCGCGGTGATCTGCATGACGCGGGGATGAACCGCAATCTCGACCCGCTCGACCATATCGGCCGTGAGGTGGTTTCGGTTTCGCAGCTGAATACAGCCGTCGATCACCGGATGAACCACGAGGCCGCACGCAAACGGCTTATAGCTGTTTTTCAGGATTTCCCATCCCTCGTCGTCGAGAGCCGCAGGGTTGCGCTCGGTATTGAGCACATTGAGCCAGCCGAAATGGGCCTCAAGGCCATGCTCGGACGCAGTGAAACCCCTGTCGGCGAGGTGCGCCGCCGCAAGCCCGTTTTGCGCCGCCCGTCCGGGGTGGAAGCTCTTGGTCATCGAGCCGAACATCTCGATCAGCCCCACTGGCTGCGTCGCCGCGAGGCCGAGCGCCCAGCACATTTGCTGCTCGTTCAGGCCCAGCAATTTTCCCGCCGCCGCGGCGCTGCCGAAAACGCCGGCCGTACCGGTGATGTGCCATCCCCTGTCGTAATGCGCCGGAACCACCGCCTTGCCGATCCGGCATTCGGTCTCAACGCCGATCACCAGCGCCTCGATGAAATCGCGCCCGCTCACCGGCCGATATTCAGCCAGCGCCAGGATCGCGGGCGCCACCGGTGCAGCCGGATGAATGGTGGTTTGCGCATGCGTGTCGTCGAAGTCGAGCACGTGGGAGCTGATGCCGTTCAACAGTGCGGCGTGGAGCACGTCCATGCGCTCGGGCCGGCCGAACAGCGTCGCCTGCGTTGGGCCGAAAAACGGCGCCAGCGCCGCGACGGCGTTGGCCACGGTTTCGTGCTGTGAACCGCCCACCGCGCATCCGACCCAATTGAGGAGCGTGCGCTTCGCTTCATGGCGCACCGCCTCCGGCATATCCGCAAAGCTCGCCGAGACGATGAATCGCGCCAGCCTGCGCGTGAGATCGTTAGGGAGTTCGGTCACCTGGTTGGGGGACGTCACTTTGGAAGCCTGGGTTTGTGCCGATGCGGTTGCGAGCGGCTCGCCGATCGCAGCGGCCGTGACGGCCAAGCCGGCATTGCGCAAAACGGCACGGCGATCCGTTTCTTTCATGTGTCAACCTCAGTTCGGCGGGATGAAAACGTACTGCTTGAACCGATCGGTTTCCGCCTGTCCCACGTACTTGCCGATTTCCCTGTCGAACTGCGTCCAGGTCTTCCACGGCCGGTATTCCATGAACTCGGCCGACATGCGCGAACCCACGCCGGGGATCAGCATGAATTCATC
>DATGCX010000460.1:0-22875 GCA_035311445.1 Xanthobacteraceae bacterium
TGCTTCTTGAAGGAACACCCTGGTAGGGTGGGCAAAGCAAAGCGTGCCCACCTCCGCCCAGCCTCAGGGCCGCAGGTGGGCACGGCGCAAGAGCGCCTTTGCCCACCCTACGATTTTAGCTCGTGAAAAGTGCGACTGGAGGAAGTGCGGGCGGGACGCCCGCGCTCCTTACTTCACTTCTTCCCCGACGACAGTGTCGCGCCCTTGGCCCAGGCCGCGATGGTTTTCCAGTTCGGATCATTCTTGTTGGCGAACTGCCGGCCGCCCGAATGGAATGCGTCGCCGCCCGCTTCCGGGGCGAGCGGATGGATCAGGATCTTGCTCTGCAGCGGATCGTCGGTCGCCTGCACGATCTTTACGACGGTATCGTAGTTCTTGCGGGTCTGCTCCTCGGTCCAGGTCTCCTGGCCCTGAGGAAGCTTCTCCAACCTGAGCGCGTTGTTGGCCTCCGCATGGCACATTACGCAACGGGCATGGCCGGGACGTTTGGTGAGGAAGATCGGCTGCACCTTGGCCTTGAAGTAATCAAAGTCCGGCGTGTCCGCGGCGTGCGAGACCAACGATGCGGCGGCGAGCGCGAACGCCGAAACGGCGGCGGTGACGACAAGACGAAGTGACATTACCTTTTTCCTCCCGGGCCTGTCGCATCGACCATAGCAAATGACGAAACGTCGCGCGATGGGATTTGACGCGGCCGGGACATGGCAGGGTAAGCCTCGAGCCATCGGGATGTAAAACCGGAACGCGCAAATCGCGCCGCCGCGGCTCCGCCGGTTGGGTAACGACAAATCTCACGGCGAAGCCGCGCGGCCAAGCCTCCAAGAACATTGTAACGGCTGTTCTATGCACAGCCACGTCAGCTATCTAAGGAGCCGACGACAAATAACCGCGCCATCTGAATCCCCTCCCCCGCTTGCGGGGGAGGGGAAGTTTGCTGCGCACCCGGTCACAAAAATCGAATCCATTATTCTGCGGCGACCCCTAAGGAGGTCCTGTTGTGTCCGCCAAGTGCCAAGCCGGTCTCCTGATGACCGCGGCCGACCTGGTGGCTCATTCCGCCTTGCTGTGAAGCACCGGGATCGCCTTGCTCCATTTCTCGGCATCTTGCGCGATCAGCTTTTTACGCGATCAGCTTTCCAAGTTCCGCAGGCGACAGCGCATCACGCGCATCACGCTAAGCTCGACCGATCGAAGGACAATCCACGGGAGCTTGACAGGTCACTCGTCGTAATCGTAAGCTTCCCATCGCTCAAGGATACCGGGAAATCGGATCATGCCCATTCCGACATTGAAGGTTATCGCGAGCCTGCTTCAAATGCACGGTCCTGGTGCGACGATCCAGAGTGACCATCAAGGGATCGATGCATTGCTCAGCGATATCCGCGGACAGATTTCTGATGAAGGGGTTATCCCGTCTGCGCCCGACGTCACTAACGTCGCATTCAGGCGAGGCGGTTTCGCTAAGGGAGCGGGAGCAGGAGCATTTCGCAGGGGAGCATATGGGCCGGCAGGAGGTTTTCGCAGGGGAGGATTTGCCAGGGTTTAGGAATTTTGCTGCACCCTGCGCCGCTCTGCTCAGGAGCGCGGTATGCGGACTGACGACCTGGAGCGCGCGGTTTCCCAAAGTCAACCAATCTCGCAGCTACTTATAAAGGTAGCAGCGCGATGCAATATCGACTGCTCCTATTGCTATTGGTTCCGCGACGCCACAGTTTATAATAAACCTAAGTTGATGAGCGACGACGTGCTTCATCAACTGCTGCGGCGCCTCGAAGAGCATATCGCCAAATATTCCTTTGCTGAATTTCCCCTTATCTTGCATGGCGGCGAGCCCTTGCTTTGGGGTGTTGAGAATTTTCATCGGATTGCTGAGGCTTGCGAGGCCATATCGGCGCGGACGGGTTGCGAAATACCCATTGCTGTGACCACTAACGGCATTCTGATCGATGAGGCTTGGCTGGACTGCTTCGAGGCTCACGACATTGCGGTCGCAATCAGTCTCGATGGACCGGCACATATTCACGATATTCACCGCCGTACTTTCCAAGGCACAGGTACCCATGCCGCCGTCGAGCGCGCCGCGCGCATGCTGGTAGCGCGGAACATCAATGTGAGCGCTTTGGCGGTTTGCAATCCGACGCACAGTCCGAAACAGTACTTCGATTTCTTCGCCGCATGCGGAATTGCCAACTATGACATCATGATCCCGGATGCTACGGTGGGCGAGAACCCGGCGCATATCGCGATGTTCTACAAGGGTCTGTTCGACCTGTGGCTGGAGGCAAACCGCCGCGCACCAACCGTCAGTATCCGCATTATCACCGACATGGTCAGCGCGCTGCTGGGCAACGATGCGCCGACCGAGGGAGTCGGCTACAAGCCTATCGAGCTCTGCACCGTTATGACCGACGGCTCCGTGGAAGCTCACGATGTCCTGCGAATCGCCGGCGATGGCATCACGCAGACAACCTTCAACATCTTCGAGCACGCGATCGACGATGTGAGGAACGAGCCGCTCTGGAAAGCGGCGCGTGAGGCTTCAATCAGTCTTTGCGAGAAGTGCCGACAGTGCAAGTTCATGAATGCCTGCGGCGGCGGCTATCTTCCGCACCGTTTTTCCAAGGAGAACGGCTACGATAACCCCTCGGTTTATTGCGACGACCTCTACGCAACATTTGAGCATATAGCGGCGGAGCTTGAAAACCGTGTCTACGTCGTTAGGCCCGGCAAGGAGCGCCTCAAGCTAAGCGATGAGGTGGCGCGCGCAGCGGGTTGACGTGAGCGCGCGGGAATGACCGCTTATAACCCCAGTCACGGGGACCTGCCGGCACGGAAACTATCGGAGGGTGAGCCGGGCTGATCCACCGACTAACAGAAGGTCTTGTCTGATATGAGGGGCCTCGCGATTCCGGCGAATCGCTGGACCGCCGGCTGATCGGCACGAGGTCGGAGCGTGGCGCAAAATTGGCGATAGGCCGATAGCGCGCTCCAAGACCGACCGATGACAAATCTGAGCCTGTTAGACAAAGGCCTACCGGTGCATCGCTTCTTTCTTGTCATCCATCGGACAACACTGGTCCAGGTGTTGTGTCAACGAGCCGGGTCCGGATAGCGACCTCTGATGTCAGCGTGCGATGGACAGGACACTTGTCGGCGATCTCCAACAACTTAGCGCGCATGCCGGCGTCGAGATCGCCCTCAAGCGAGACCGTCCGCTCGATGAGATCGAGCATACCTTCTTTGGTCTCGCAGGTTTCGCAATCGGCCGCATAGATTTTGCCGTGCTTCAACGCGACCGAGATACGGCGAAGCGGCAGTGATTTGCGATTGGCATAGAGGCGCAACGTCATTGCCGTACAGGCGCCGAGCGCCGTGAGCAGATACCCGTAGGGGTCCGGACCGCCGTCGAGCCCGCCAGCGGAAACAGGCTCATCGGCGATCAGCCGATGGCGGCCGACCGCAACATCCTGCTGGAGTACGCCACGGCCGTTCTCGGTCACGACTACGCTGCCGGCGTCGGTTGAAATTGCCGCCTCAGCTATCGATCGGACCGGCACTACATGATCGAGATAGCGGTCCGCCCAGGCGGCAATAACATTGCCCACATAGGCGGCATCACTCTTGCGACTGAGCAGGTGATCGGCGTCGGCCAACGAGATGAAGCTCTTCGGATGTTTTGCGGCCGTGAAGATTCGGCTTGCGTTATCAATCCCGACGGTAGCGTCGCTGGGTGAGTGGAAAACGAGCAGCGCCTTGTGCAACCGAGCAATCCGCTCAATCAGACGCCGCTCCACAAGATCCTCGAGAAATTCGCGTCGAACCTGAAACGATCGGCCTGCGAGCACGACCTCCGCCTCACCATTCGCGTTGATTTCGGGGATGCGATCCTTGAACAGGCCTGTGACGTGCGCGGGATCAGCCGGAGCCGCGATCGTCACGACAGCGCGCGCTTCGGATATCTCGGCAGCCGCGGCCAGCACCGCGGCGCCGCCGAGGCTGTGTCCGATGAGCAATGCCGGCGCCTGGTGCGTCCGCCGCAGATGGTCGGAGGCGGCGACGAGATCGGCGACGTTTGCCGAGAACCCCGCATTAGCGAACTCGCCCTCGCTCGCACCGATCCCGGTGAAATCGAAGCGCAGGACGGCGACGCCGCGGTCGGCGAGCGCGTGTGCGATGCGGCTTGCTGCGAAGTTGTCCTTGCCGCACGTGAAGCAATGGGCAAACAGGGCGTAGGCCCGCGGTTCCTCGAGTGGTCGATCGAGCACCGCGGCAAGGCGCAACCCACTCGCGTTCGGAAAGTCAAAGCGCTCAAGCGGCATGTATCCTCCAAAAGTGCTGCGCCTATTTCGGCCCAACCAAGGGTGGCAAGGGAATCGGCAGCGAGACGCGGCGCGCCGCCCTTCCGACCTTAAGAAGGCGCAGGGCAGTCCGCAATTGAACCTTGCCATCCGCGACCGCCGCCCCCGGCACGGAGGTTCCCACGCACACAGGGGAAGCCGGCCCAGTGCGCCCCACCGGCAAACGGCATTTTATTCGCCTCGGAGAGTCCTGCTCGTCTCCGCCTCACTGCGCGGCTAAGCGACCGCGGTCGTGAAGGCGACACCTTGCTTTGAATTATCATCCACCCAAATATAGAACTCCCGCAGGTGGGAAAGCTGTTTGCGGATTTTCATCACCGATGCGGTTGCACACCTCCCCCCAAGATGACCGGCGCTGAAATAGCCCTTACCCATGAAATTGGGCACGAACATCGAGCGCAATTGCAGCTCGCCACATCATGTGCTCATCTGCCTTTGCACGCTCGGGGTTTCTCCCGAGTCCATAAGTGCAGCGGGACAGAGATGCCAGATAACGATGTTGCCGATCTCCTTGATGCAGCCGCAAGTTCGCCCAGCTCCGGGCCGATTCTACGCAGTCTGGTCCGCACGGCCCGCCATGCGTCGGACCTGAAGCCGGTCGTTGATTATATCGAAAGATTGCAGCCGATCGCCTTCGATCATCCAACTCGGCGTCTCGTCGCCGCTTTGCTGCTGCGGGAGGAACACCCGCGATCCGCGCTGGCCTGGGTCCCCGAAGAACTTGCTGAAGATTGGATTTTGCGCACCCGCGCTCTGCTCATGCTCGACCGACGTAATGAGGCCGTCGTGGCTTACCGACGCGCAGTGGCCATCGACCCGGAAGCGCGCACGGAAGATCTCGATCGTGAACTTACCCTTCGTGACCCGCCGACTCCTACTGCGCAGATCCTCAATTTCGAGCGTCCAAGACTTGTCGAAGTTCCCGGCTCGACTTTTCCGGAGGCGCGTGAGCAAGTGCGGTTTACGGATGTGGCCGGGCTCGAGGAAGTCAAGACCCAGATCGTGCGCAAGATCATCCGTCCGTTCCGTGAAAAGGGTTTGTTCGACCGTTTTCGGAGGAAGGCAGGTGGCGGTGTATTATTGTACGGGCCGCCCGGTTGCGGCAAAACCCTCCTCGCTCGTGCGACTGCGGGCGAGTGCGCAGCGCAGTTTTTCTCCGTCACCATCCCCGATATTCTCGACATGTATATCGGCGAATCCGAGAAACGATTGGCCAATGTGTTTGCCGAGGCCCGCACCTGCCGTCCCGCGGTCGTGTTCTTTGACGAGATCGAGGCAATCGGTGCCCGGCGCCGTTTCAGCGAAAGCGACTCGAAGGCCTCCCTAGTCTCGACATTCCTTAACGAAATGGATGGTGTTGGCGCCAACAACGAGGGCATTCTGGTGCTCGGTGCGACCAACGTTCCCTGGGCGGTAGACCCAGCCTTCCGCAGGCCTGGGCGCTTCGACCGCACCGTGTTTGTGGCGCCGCCGGACCAAGTTGCCAGGCGTGCAATTCTGGAACTCAGCCTGCGCGAGCGCCCGCTCTCCAACGACATCGATCTCAACAGTATCGTGCAGCGCACGGCAGGATTTTCCGGAGCGGACCTGGTGAACCTCGTCGAGACCGCGGCCGACCTCGCCATTGAGGCGAGTGTCTCGGAAGGCGATTTGTGTCCAATCAGTTCGCGCGAGCTTGCCAAGGCGCTGCGCGAAGTGAAACCGTCAACATCGGAATGGCTCACGACTGCCCGCAACTATGCCAAATTCAGCAACGAAAGTGGATTGTACAACGAGGTCGTCGAGTTTCTTAATCGGCATTCGCGCTGAGGGGGCCGCGTCATGAGCGACACCACCATCTCCTCTGAAATCGGGGCCGCCGAAGCTCTCATGAAGAGCGGCAGCCTTGACGCTGCGATGAAACGTCTGAGAGCCGTGCTGTCGAAGGCGCCGGACAACGCGACTGCGCTGTCATATCTTGCCCTTTGCCTCCATGACCAAGGCAATTCTCGCGGCGCGCTTGACGCGGCACAAGCCGCGGTCGCCGCTGGGCCGGACAAGAGCCTGGCGCACGCTGCTTACGGGATAGCCCTGCGCGCGAGCGGAAAGCCCGATAACGCGATCAGCGCCTTCCGAGAGGCGCTCCGGCTCGATCCAGACCTGCGTACGGCGGCTGTTTGGCTCACGGACATCTTGAGGGAAAAGGGGCGTTGGGCAGAGGCGGAGGACATCTTGAGGGACGCGCATGAGCGCTTCCCGCAAGACGTGGTGATCACGGCGGCATTGGGCCGCGCGCTGGTCGATCTAAAGCGCATCGACGAGGCAGAACCTTTCATCAAGGATGCGCTTGCGGCCGCGCCAGATAACGTCACTGCTCTGGTGAGCGCGGGCTGTTTTGCCCTCGCGAAAGGCGATAGCCGGCAAGCTCAAGAATTTGTCGTGTGGGCATTGCAGCAGGATGCAACCGACGCATCGGCAATCGAGCTGTCCTGCCTGATCAAGGCGAAGCGCTACCCTGTCTTTGCCGTCTGGTTTCGGTGGGCTAGCTTTTATCTCAGTCTTTCAGAGAGGCAGCGAAAGCTTGCGCACGGGGCTTTCGTCTCATCGCTTATAGTGATCCCCGGCGTGCTCAGGCAGCTGATGAGTCCGTACATTATGGTCATCCTCATCGTCCAGCTGTGCATTCTGGCGGCAATCTGGAGCGCTCACCTCTATCCCAAGTACTTAATTAAACGAGAGCTGCGATCGGTAAAGATCAGGCCGTCTTATTAGGCATTTTTCCCGTTTAGCCGGACCTCACCCCGCTGCCGCCCGCATCAGCCGCTCCGCCGCGGCGCGGGCTTCCACCGTGATCTCGGCGCCGGCGAGCATGCGGGCGATCTCCTCGCGGCGGCGGTCGGGTTCAAGCTCCGCGATCCGGGTGGCGATCCGCTTCCCTTTTGCGAGCGCATCCTTGGTGATGAGATAATGGTGGCCGGCACGTGCTGCGACCTGGGGCGCGTGGCTGACGGCAAGCACCTGGACGCGCTGCGCGAGGCGCGCGAGGCGCGCGCCGATCGCATCCGCGACCGAGCCCCCGACGCCGGTGTCGATCTCGTCGAACACCAGGGTCGGCGCCGAGCCGCGATCCGCGATCACCACCTTGAGGGCCAGCATGAAACGGGCCAGTTCGCCGCCAGACGCGACCTTCATCAACGGTCCCGGCTGCGTGCCCGGATTGGTGCGCACCCAGAATTCCACCCGGTCGGTGCCGTCCGGTCCGGCAGGCGTGGCGGTGATCGCGCTCGAAAACAGCGCCTGGTCGAGCTTGAGCGGCTTGAGTTCGCCGTTCACCGCCTTGTCGAGCGTTTCAGCCACCTTTCGGCGATGGCTCGAAAGCGTCGCGGCCGCCTTGGCATAGCGGTCGGCTGCTGCTGCCGCCTCCTTTTCGAGCGCGGCAAGACGAGCCATTCCAGCATCGAGCAGGGCGAGATCGGCGGTATAGCGCGCGCTCAGGGCCGCAAGCTGGTCCACCGGCGCATTGTATTTCCGCCCGGCCGCGCGCAGCGCGAACAGGCGCTCCTCGATGCGCTCAAGCACGTGTGGATCGAAGGCTGCGGTCGCAAGCGCCCGATCGATGTGATGGCCCGCCTCGTCCAGCGCCGTCAGCGCGGCATCGAGCGCTTTGACGGCCGGATCGATCAAGCCGGGGGCCTGGGCGGAACGCCGCTCCAGCCGCCGTACCGCCGCCGCCAGTGCCGGCACCGGCGAGCTGCTTCCTGACACGACGGCCTGAGCCTCCCGCAGATCCTCGGCGACCTTTTCGGCCTGCATCATGCCGGTGCGGCGCTCGGCCAACATGGTTTCCTCACCGGGTTCGGGCGCAAGCTGCGTCAGCTCATTCGCCGCATGGCGCAGCCAGTCAGCCTCCCGCTGGGCACGCTCCACCTCGGCGCGGTGGCGCGCGACCTGCTGCTCGGCATCGCGGCGGATCGTCCACAGCCGGGCGACCTCGGCGGCTTCGGCTTCCAGGCTCCCATACGCGTCCAGCAGCTGCCGGTGGGTCGCGATATCGACGAGAGCGCGGTCGTCATGCTGGCCGTGGATTTCGACCAGCGCGCTGCCGACGCTGCGCAGCACCTGGACCGCAACCGGCTGGTCGTTGAGAAAGGCGCGGGTGCGGCCGTCGGCGAACTGGACCCGGCGCAGGATGAGATCATCGTCAGCCGCAATGTCGTTCGCCTTGAGAATGGCCCATGCCGGGTGATCCGCCGGCACGTCGAATGCCGCTGTCACTTGGCCCTGTTCGGCGCCCTGGCGCACCAGGCCCGAGTCGCCGCGCGCACCGAGTGCAAGTGCGAATGAATCGAGCAGGATCGATTTTCCGGCGCCGGTCTCGCCAGTCAACACCGACAGGCCGGCTGCAAAGTCGATATCGAGACGATCGATCAGGACGATGTCGCGGATCGAGAGTCGGATCAGCATGCAGGTCCCCCCAGTCAGCGCCGATTTCCGAGACAGTGCTTCTCAAAACCGAATCTCAAGCTTTTGTGTTGGCATCGCGAGTCGCAACATTCAATACCGCATGGCGCGGCGCTCCCGCAAAGACCACAAGTTCAGCCTCAGCTTACGATCAACCGTTTGTGATCCCTCGCGTGCAACATTCCGGTATTCGAGGCGTTGGAGGTGGCGGAGGGAACGCAGGCTCCTCAGGTTAAGCGATTGGCCATAATAGGAATTTTCGCATAACGTGAGGTGGTCGAGGAAACGTTATCGCAGCGTTATGGACGTTTGAACCCGCCAGCCGTGTCAAGACACTAAATAAGCGACAGGGGGCGCTTGGAAGGCCAGCTGCCATGAACAATGCGACGATTTTCACTGCAGACCGAACCACGCATTTAAAGATCGTCGTGATCTCGCTGGTCGCTTCGATTGCGATCCTGGTGGCAGGAATGTCTGCGCGCGACAGCAGCACCGACAGCACCGCCCGGGTTCAGACCGCCGGCCCGGTCATGAAAGCGGGCAAGCCGATCGTCATCAGCCACGGCGACGCAACCGCTATTCGTTGATTCCGAAGGCCGAGACAACAACACGACAGAGTATCCAAAACCTCCCTAAACCACCCCACCCAAGACCGGTTGCGCGCCCTTCACGGGCGCGCTTTTCAGATGACTCCGGTGATAGGGGCGACCCTTGTGGTCGCCCCTGGTACCCACATGCGACGAATGGGGCGACCACAAGGGTCGCCCCTACAGCGGGCGATGTGGGAGGAAGCCGCTTGTACGTCACCTCCTACGTTGTGACTTCATGGGTGCTCAAATCCGATCAGGTTGGCTGAAGCGATCGACTGGAGCGCTTTCGCGGTTTTGGCCGCCCGTCGCTGATCGGCTCACAAGTTGGACAGGTGCGTGGCTATCGGGCTTCCGGCAACCCTTGAGGCGGGATCGATTCGACCAGGTTGCCCGTGAACATCACGTTCGATGGTGCGCCGGAGGGCGACCCCCCTTCCGGCTCCAGCGAAACCGCAAATGTCGCATCGCTGATCATTTGCAGGTCATCGGTGGAAAGGCTCAACTGCGTGAAATCATCTCCGCCGATCACACCAAGTGACGTTGGCGTCGGAAATTTATTCGACACCAGCCACAATTCGTAACTCTTGCCGGGCTCTTGTTCCGCCGCCATCCGCCGCACCATGAGAGTGCGGTTAGTAATGTCGACGGTGAGAATAAACGCCGGCGCGTTGGTGTCGCGCAGCAATACCGCGACGGAACGCGGCGTGGACGGCATGGCCCCTTCGCCCGGCTGCACAGTCACCCGCGGCTTTGGCCGCAACGAATCGGGCAACACCGTGGGCGCAACGTTCGACGTAATTATGAACAGCGCGAACACCGCCGCCATGGCGCCGCTCGCGGCCGCAAAGGTGCGCCAACGCGTCACCTGCTTGTTGAGCGCGATCACATTGGGCGGACGCGAACGCCGTCGCCGGCGCGGTGGGGGCAGCGGTATTTCGGGCAATCGAAACGGCGCCGACTGGGCCGTCTTAGGGAGCCGTGCCCTGATGGCGTCCCATACCTCGGGAGGCGGCTCGAAGCTGTCGGCGAGGGCATGCAGTTCGCCGAGCCGGCATTCCCAATCGCGCACCAGCGATGCAAAAACCGGATCGAACGCAAGTGCGGCCCTGGCTTCCTCTCGCTCGGCCGAACCGAGTGTGCCGAGCACATATTCGGCGGCCCGGATGTCCGCGGTCAGTTGTTCCGGCGGTTCTGGGGGCTCCGATCGAGACTCGTCGCTGGTCATCTCCCGAGACACTCCCGAATATCGGCCAGCGCACGCCGGAGCCACGTCTTGATGGTGTTGACCGGCCTTTCGAATTTGAGCGCCAGTTGTTCGCGGCTCCATCCTCCGTAATAAGCGAGCAATATGAGACGGCGCCGGTCCTCGTCGAGACGGCCCATACAAGCGAGGAGGCGCTTGAGGTCTTCGCTCACCTCCCGCTGAGCCAGAGGATGAGGGGTGTCGGCCGTCACTTCCATTAGTTCGGGCTCCTCCTCGATCGAGATGTCCGCCCTTCTTCGCACAACATCGATGGCATGATTGTGAGCGATCGCCACCATCCAGGTGATGGGCGCCGCGGCGGCCGGATCGAACTGTCCGGCTGAATGCCAGACTTTGAGATACACCTCCTGAAGAACTTCGTTCGCGAGATCGGCTCGGCGCAATATACGAACTGCCGTGCCATAGAGCTTCGCCCGCGTCGCTTGATAGAGGCGTTCGAAGGCAGCCTGGTCGCCTTTGGCGACAGCGGCCAGCAGCCAGACAAGTTCCGGCGTCGTCAGCATAAAACGAGCCCCACTCCCCGTGACTCTGCTCGGCCCTTTAACAGATTATTGGCGGTTGGGGGGCTCCAGTCGAGCGGCGAATCAGGCCGTCAGCAAACTGTGGGGTGGGCGACGCGCCCACCCACGGTGTTGCCGTGCTTGCCCGGACATGTGGGCGCGTTGTCCACCCAGTGGAGCCTCTCGGTATGACAGCGCGGGCAAAAACGCCTACGGTGATAGGATATTTGCTGCAGTCGTGGCAGGCGATTTTGCCCACGCGCTTCTTATGCGGACCGAGACTTTAGGTGCCCTATGCAAGCGCGCCGCGGGCCCGCAAGGTGCTGAGAGCATCGAGCTCGGCCTGCTCGCGCGCCCCTTCGGAGGCGCGGTCACGAACCTGGTCGCGCTCGTCAAGCAACTCGACTTTCTTGAGTTCGTCAAAACCTTCCTGGAGCGCGGTCTTTGCGTCACCTAGTTGGGTGGTAAGTTCGTCGACCGATCGTTTCAGGTTCTCCCGACGAACGATTGCGGCCTTTGCGTAGGTCGGATACGCGAAGTGGGCCGGATCGTGGATGCCGGCCCGCTCCTGCTCGGCCACGATCTCACGCTCGAGATCGGCTGCTATGCGCTGGAAATCCGCAATCATCACCTCGATCTGGGCGACTTTGCGCCGCTTCTCGTCGAGCTGAAATTTTTTCAGGCGGACGAGTGTGTTACGCGATTTCATGAAATCCTACTCCCCCGGCTCAAACGAGCCGGTTGCGCCCGATCCACTCGAGCTGGAACAGCAATCACAACAGTCTACCACCATAATGTTAGTTTTGTGTTTCCGACGGCCCCACGATTTCCGCAAGTCGACGGTATCCGTCCGCAATAGACGTTGCCTCATCCTCGGCATGGGCAAGGGAAGCTTTCCAATGACTTGTGGAGCCTGATCGCCTCGTCGACCTCGGCGCTGGCCGATAGGCGCCGAGCCGGATCAATCCCCATGAAACCCCGTCGCGACGGCCCGCCCGCCGCACGCCTTCGAGGGCAGCGAATGGCGCGCATTGGAACCGAAAAATCCGAGGGAACCGGAAAACCCGACAACTTCACACGGAATCATGCGATCGGCAGTATCGACCGAATCACGCGCACCGATCGACATTCCGTGCAGCGGCCCCGCCGCTTCGGCCATCAAGCCCCGCACGCCGGCCACGCGGCCGTAAATCTGAGCCTGATCAAGTTCGGCAATTTGTTCGGCCAATGCTTTCATGGAAAAGCCTCTTCGAGAACGTCTTGATGAATATCGCGGCGCACTATTTCCTCGCGCGTTAATCCAAACCTTCACTCATTAACGTGGTGTTTACTCGGATCGTTAATGATTGCTCCACCGTCCATGGGAATAGCTGACTCGTCCGCCCACCCAGGACGGGTGGACGAGTCGAGAGAATCGGTTAGCACCGTTTCTTAACATTAGACACGAACCGAAAACGTGCTTGAAAAAACCCACCGCACCAACACATTAGGCCGATTCGGCGGCAATTGCCTATTCGGTGCTTGCGCTTGGGAATCAGGTTTTGTTAAGCATCCATCGTTCGGGGTTTCGAATCAGTTGTCCCAAGGCGATTACCGAGGCTGCCCCGTGCGGCGGGCCGACCTGACGCCGAAACGGCGCGGAAGGGGACTGGCATGCGCGTTCTATTGATCGAAGACGATAGCGCGACCGCGCAATCGATTGAATTGATGCTCAAATCCGAGAGCTTCAACGTCTACACGACGGATCTCGGCGAAGAGGGCGTCGATCTGGGCAAACTTTACGATTATGACATCATTCTGCTCGACCTGAACCTGCCCGACATGTCGGGTTTCGAAGTGTTGCGGTCGCTTCGGGTGTCCAAGGTCAAGACGCCGATCCTGATTCTGTCGGGGCTTGCCGGCATCGAGGACAAGGTCAAGGGCCTGGGTTTCGGCGCCGACGACTACATGACAAAGCCATTCCATAAGGACGAGCTGGTGGCGCGCATCCACGCAATCGTGCGACGATCCAAGGGGCATGCCCAGTCGGTCATCCAGACCGGGGAGCTCGTGGTCAATCTCGATACCAAGACGGTCGAGGTCAATTCGCAGCGCGTCCACCTCACCGGGAAAGAGTACCAGATGCTGGAGCTTCTCTCGCTGCGCAAAGGCACGACGCTGACCAAGGAGATGTTCCTCAATCATCTTTACGGCGGCATGGACGAGCCGGAGCTGAAAATCATCGACGTGTTCATCTGCAAGCTGCGCAAGAAGCTCGCCAACGCGTCGAACGGCAAGAACTTCATAGAAACTGTATGGGGCCGCGGCTATGTGCTGCGTGAGCCTGCCGACGACGACATCCGCGTCCCCGCGGAATAAGCGCCACGTCAGTATTCTCGATTCGGCATTCCGGGGCGCCGCGAAGCGTCGAGCCCGGAATCCATGGCCACCAACGGAAGGGCGAATTCAAGGCTCCCCTGCCGCGCTCGAGACCCGGAATGACGACTGTGCTCGCGACAGACACTAAGCGGGATTGCGGAACGGACGGAAAGTTATCCGGAGTGGGAGCAGTCCGAAATCGGGCTGAACACATGCGGCGGCTGTGGGCCAGCAAGGGACCTCACCCGGTTGGGGATGGACAATGGCGACGGTCAGCCGGTGCGCCGCCACGCGCTTCGTTCTTCTATTCATAATTCGCCTTAGCCACGCCACCGAGAACGTAGATGATCTCTCGAACATAGGCTTGAGCCGAAGCAACGTCGGGAAAACGACACAGCCCGTGGGTGCGACACACGCAAAATGACTCGCTCTCCACCGCAAAAGAGCGCACACTCGGTACGGTTGAGTCAGAGCCGGTCTCTTCAATGCAATGGCGGACATCATCGCTTCGTCGACGCCTTTCAACATTTGGGCTTCTTATTACCTGCCCATTGTTGATAGGCGGTTCCGTCGTTTCGGTTCTCTACGTCGTTGTGGAGCAGCAAACGTTGGAGAGAGACGCCCTTGCGACGGTGCGTGAGGCCGCCACAGCAATCGACTATGAAATCAAAAAAAATGTTCTCGCTCTCCAAATCTTGTCCACGTCCTTGGGAACGGACGATGCAGGCGTTGAGCGCGTCTATCGTGAAGCGAAGCAACTCACCGACAGCATACCCGGCAGTGTTGTAGCGTTACACCGCCCAACTGGCGAGACAATATTCAATACAGCTTTCCCACTTGGGACGGTGCTCGATAAGGGAACCAATGAAATCCTCGGGCTCGCGGAAAGTGAAGCCAAGACGACGCGCAGCTTTGCAATTTCTGACGTGTTCATTGGCACGCGAATTCCCAAGACCTACGTCGCCATCGTGCAGCCTACCGGGTCAGAGAATCAGTCAGTGATCTATTTGCTGAACCTTGGAATCCCGACCGCGGTGCTCTCGAATATCCTCCAGTCTCAACTCCGGGAACCAGACTGGCTTATTGGGATAACGGGAAGGGATGGTAGAATACTCGCGAGAAATTGGGATCCGGAACGGTATATTGGACAAACGGATTCCAGTGCCTTCATCCAGAACGCGCAGAGCGAAGAAGGCGTGTTCCGTGCAACAACTTTGGATGGCGTCCACGTTTTCAATGTCTATGCTCGCTCCAAATTGACTGGTTGGCGAGTTGGTGCAGGGATTCCGATTAATCTCTTCGAATCACCGCTGTACCGTTCCTTGTTCGCTGTTGCGGCGATGGGAATAATCGCATTGGGCTGTTCATCTGGGCTGTCTTATGTATATGCAAGTGGGATGCTTAAACCAGCCAATGAATTTCGCAAACTGGCGAGCGCTACATCGCTTGAAAGACAACTCCCTTCGAAGACCGGACTGCGAGAATTTGATGACGTTTTAGCGCTGCTGGCTAAGTTTATTGGAGAATTAGATGACCGAGACCGACATCAGCAAACGTTGGTGAATGAGCTAAACCATCGCGCCAAAAATACACTTACCACTATTCAAGCGATTGCATACCAGACGCACACACTGTCGCACTCATGGGAAGAATTCCGAACCAATTTCGAACACCGGCTGTCGGCGATGGCGCGATCCTTCGATTTACTGACAAAGAATGAATGGCGCAGCAGTGACCTGAAGGAGGTCATCCTCGAATGCTGCAAGCCTTTCTGTGAAAGCAGTAGAATTCAACTGTATGGTCCATCCGTCCTGCTCCCCGCAAATGTCGTAATCGGGATGGGCATGGTAATTCACGAGTTATCGACTAATGCTGCCAAATACGGTGCATTCAGTAATGCAGTCGGGCGGGTAGAGGCGAAGTGGGAAGTTCAGAAGAGTAGCACGGAAATAATTTCTTTCCAATGGAAGGAGCATGATGGCCCGCGCGTCACTGAAACCGGGCAAAGAGGATTTGGTTCATCACTGATAAGTGCGACGTTTGAGCGTGAGCTACATGGAAAAACGGAGATGAAGTTGGAACCAGACGGATTGTATTTCTGCGCTTCGTTTCCAATCGGGAACACGACGACTGACACGCTTGCCTGAGGATGACAACCCATCTCCGGCGCTCCAGCACTCCCCGTATGGTGGCCCGCGCGCCTTCGGCGCCCAAGTAGGCAGCCTGGGGGCAACATCAGACGTGGACCCAACGTACGCCCCTTCCGACCATGCCGGCAATGATGTAGCCTTCTCTCCCGAGTTGCCACCGGGGCGTGCCGGTGCCCGGTGAATTCAAAGACATAGTTGAACCATTCTCAGTCGTGGCCGGGCTTTGTCCCGGCCATCCACGCCCTGCACGCTGAGCTGTGCAAGAAAGCCGTGGATGCCCACTACAAGCGCGGGCATGACGACGCGATCAGACGAAAGCTGCTGTAAAGGCGGCCCCATTGCTGCACGGCGGGCGCTCCCCTCCTTCGGCTGTTCAAAATTGCGGGCGGGTCGCCTACTGAACCCGTTCCCGCTATAGTGATCCCCCAAGGAGCCCTGCCCCATGAACATCGAACTTCGGCAGCCCATCCGCGCCCAGGAGGTCCCAGCAACGGCCGGCCTCGAGATCGTGGACGTTGACATCCACCCGAAAAACACGCTCGAAGATTTTCGACCTTATCTGAGCAAGCGGTGGTGGGACTATCTGCAGACCTACGGCCGGCGCTCGCGGCATGGCTACGTCAGCGGCTATCCGTTTCCGAAGATGACGCCGATCGCGTGTCGCCGCGATGCGTGGCCGCCCGGCGGGGGCGGGCCCGGAAGCGATCTCGCCTTCATGCGGGAACAGCACCTCGATCATTACGGTATCACCTTCGGCGTGCTCAATCCGCTGGCGCCATCCGGGCAGGGCGACCAGAATGCCGGCCTCTCGGCGGCGTTGGCTTTCGCCGCCAACGAGTGCCAGCTCGAGCGCTGGGCGTTGTGCGACAAGCGGCTCAAGGCCTCCGTGGTGGTTCCCTATGAGGACGCCGAGGCTTCCGCGCAGGAAATCCGCCGCCGCGCGAGCGACCGCAATTTCGTGCAGGTGCTGATGCTGAGCCGCACCGCCGAAGCGCACGGCCGCAAGCGCTATTGGCCGATCTACGAGGCTGCGGTGGAAGCGGGCCTGCCGATCGGCATCCATGCGTTCGGCTACAGCGGCTGGGCGATGACCAACAGTGGCTGGCCGTCGTTCTACATCGAGGAGGTGACGGAGCATGCGACCTCCGCCCAGACGGTGGTCACGAGCATGATCATGGAAGGCCTGTTCGAGCGCTATCGCGATCTGAAAATCGTGATGATCGAATGCGGCTTCGGTTGGCTGCCGGCGCTCGGTTGGCGTCTCGACAAGCTGTGGCAGAAGATGCGCGACGAGGTCCCGCATCTCACGCGCCCGCCTTCGGAATATATTCGCGAGCACTTCTATGTCTCGACCCAGCCGATGGAGGAGCCGGAGGACCCGGCCCACGTGCTCGACGCCATGCGCTGGATCGGCTTCGATCGCCTGCTGTTTGCGAGCGATTACCCGCACTGGGACTTCGACGATCCCGTTATGGCGCTCCCGCCGAGCCTCACCGAGGAGCAGCGCCGCATGATTTTTTCCGGCAACGCGCAAAGGGTGTATCGGCTGGATTAAAGCACGCTTCGTTTTGGTCGCCCTACAGACCAGGTCCGTGTAGCCCGGATGGAGCGCAGCGAAATCCGGGTCCGGCCTAGAAGACTCTCGCCGGCCGATCCCGGATTAAGGGACCGCGAACCACGGTTCCTTCATCCGGGCTACCAGGGGTGACTATGGCGACCGCGATCGTCAACGGCATCAAGACGCGGTACGAAATCATCGGGGCCGGCCCGCCGCTGCTGATGTACGCACCCGGCGGCTTCAACGCGACCATCGAGACTTGGCGCACGCAGGGCGTCTATCCCAAGATCAAGCTGCTCGACCATCTGCCACAAAAATACACCTGCATCGTATTCGACCGGCGCGAGTGTGGGGAGTCAAGCGGCCGGGTCGAACGGGTGACCTGGGCGGACTATGTGGCGCAGGGCAAGGGCCTGCTTGATCGCCTCGGCATCCGTCGCGCCCATATCATGGGCGGATGCATGGGATGCTGCCCGGTGCTCGCTTTCGGCGTTGCGCACCCTGAGACGACGCTGAGCATGGTCCTGTTCTGGCCGGTCGGTGGCGCCAGATATCGCATCGCCAGCCATCAACGTTTTGCCGAGCACCTGACGTTCGTGCAGCAGCATGGCCTTGGCGAGGTGGTCGCGCGGGTCGAGAAAGACGGCAAGCCGTTCGGCGCCGATCCGCGAGGCGGCCCCTGGGCCTCGGTAATCCGTCATGATCGCGCCTTTGCGGACGCTTACGCAAAGCAAAACGTCGATGCCTACAAGCTTATTGTCGCCGGCATGGCGCGGACGCTGTTCGACCGCGACACAGCACCCGGCGCAGAGCCTGAGGATTTGCTCCGCCTCGACATTCCGGCGCTCATCGTCCCGGGCCGCGACGCGGCACACGCGACATCAGCGGCGCGCTACCTCGAAGAATGCCTGCCGCGGGCAGAATATTGGGATGTCCCGGTCGCCGGGCAGACGGAGGAGACAGTGCCGGCTCGGATTTTGGAATTCCTCGGCGCCGCGACTGGTGCGGCGTCGTAGTGCACTACTCCCACGCCCGATTGTCCACGGTATTTTCATAAGTGGCGCCAGGCACGGTCATGTTCCATTTGACGGTCCAGTTATAGGTGTCATCGAACCGCTCCTGCGTATAAGGCTGCGGCGGAGCGTGGAGAAGGCGCCATGTCTGGAACTCGTGTGGCTCCAGCAGGCCTCCCGTCTCCGCAATGAAATAGTGCACGAAGGGAGTTGGGTCGTTTTCGATCAATTCGACCGCTCTCGCCTGCGCGCGGAACATCTTTGCGAGTGTCGGTCCGTCGAGATCATCACCCGCTGCCTCGCTGCGGGTCGAATGCGATTCGATCAGAATGCGCATCCCGTGTTTCTGCGCCACGCTGATCCACGGCTCCATCACGCTCGCAGCCGCCACCTTGCCGTCGCGCACCGCCTCGAGCCGCTTTTGCATCGAGCCTGCGTGAGTCGTCTTGACATGCTCCTGCACCAGGAAGCCTTCCATCATCTTGAGCGTGGTGAAGTGGGAGCCGTTGTTCGGCGTCACCGCGATTTCCTTGTCCTTGAGCATCTCCGGCTCGTAGTATTTGGAATCGCGAGCCACCACGATCGCAAACTTCGACATCGAGGCACCCAGCGCCACGATTTTCCGCCCCCGCAAGTGCTGGGCGTTGGCCTCAACGGCGCGTTTCATGATGCCCCATTCGCACATGCGGTACTGGTCGATACCGCCTTCGTTGTAGACCGAGTCGAGCGGACGATCGAAGATGGAGTCGAACTTGACGATGTGGGAAGTCGTGATCTGCGCCATTCCGGGCGTGGTCACGAACTCAAGGTCCAAACCTTCGTCCTTAAAGAATCCCTTGTCGCGGGCGACCAGCACGGGCAAGTCGTGAACCGCGTTCATGATGGCAACCACCGGCTTCTTTGCAGTCTGAATATTCACGGTTTCCTCCCCGTGTTGGGACCGGGCTCATAAGTAATGATCCCGCGGGACGTTTTTGCTGTCAACGATTGATCACACCCGTTCGAACGCCTTACGGGAGACTGATTCAGCCTTCCCGGCTGGTCGGGTCATGAGAAACTTTCCGCACCATATCGTTGAGATGATCCAGCGCCCCTCGATCTCGGTTCCATCGCCGCTCAGGGTGCCCTCGTACTCGACGGTTCGATAATTGGGGTTGCTTCCATCATAAGTCTTCACAAAGGCGACCGCGCCGCCTTGTCGGCTGCCCGAGAGAGAAGCGTACAACGTGACGTTGGGGCCGAGGACCCGATGTCCCGGCTCATGGGTCGTACCGGTAAGCGAGTTTCTCGCTTCGATCAGTGTCGCCACGAAGGATACCGATCCCAAACCAAGAGGATAGCTGTAGGTCCCATGCCAGACGCCGGTCAGGCTCTCGGCGTTCGCTGCGGTGTGTTCGGTCATGTCAGGCGTAACTCTGTCATCAGTATCGGATTTTCAAGGTGACCATAGCCAAGGTTGAGTGGCATGGCTACGTTTCCAGGCGCGACACCCATTGCCTATGCGCGGCAGCGCGCTAAATTGGCGCTATGCTCGCGTCATGCCGCAAGGACATGGGTATTTCGCGCGAACAACTCCTCCACCGTGACCGGCCTCGTTATGATGCCCTGCGTCAGGCTGTGGCGGATCAACTCTTCGAGCACGCGCCGATTGGGCGCTATGCCGTAGGGCAGCGGGTCGCCGGTAATTTCCATGACCCGGCAGTGGACCTCGTCGACCGCGGTCGGCTTCTCAATCCGACCAGCCTTCAGGCGTTCGATGTAGAGTCGCTTTGAGTCCGCGAAGGCATTGAACACGTCCACCGCAAGATCGCCGTGTGTCGCAAGAAGTTCGTCCCGGATCACCACGGTGTGGTTGATCGGGTAATGGCCGCGCTCGCGCAGCGCTGCGAGCCCGGCTTCCAGGGCATTCGGAATGAGAGGCTTCATGTCGGGATGGTCCACCTCGACCCCGATGGCGGCCGCCAGCGCGCCTGAAGCGAGCATGTCGGCCATTTTTTGCCCGGGCTCGATCGGCACCACATTGGCGGGTGGGCGATATTCGGCGACGTGCTCGTCGCCGGACAGGACCCAGGTGATCTTGCGGAGATCGACGCCGTGCTCGTCCTGCAGAATGCTCCGCGCCCACAGACCGGTGGTGACCGTGTAGCCACGATTGACCCCGACGTTGCGGCCTTCGAGATCTTTCGGCGTACGGATGCCGGCCCTGGTGTTGACCACGATCGCCCCATGATGGAAGGCGCGCACCAGAAACACCGGCACGGCCGTCATGGGTTTTCCGTGCGCTTTGGCGCAGATGTAGGTGGTGATCGCCATCTCGCAGATATCGAACTCGCTGCCTCTCACCATGCGGCGGAAACCGTCGATGAGGACCGGAACCTCCACGAAGTCGAACGCGAACGTCTTCGGCTTCACGGTGCCGTCCTTGAGGGCCTGGTTGTTGCCCTGGGTGCGGGTGACGGTTTTCAGCTTGAGTTCGGCCATGGGGCGCTTCGCTTGATGTGAATTGCGTGTCCCACAATGTATGCCGAACCTCGTAGACGCGTCGAGCGATCCGCTCAACAGCAGTCGCAGTCGAGGCCCTCGGGAACCGCCAAAGAGTCCTTCAGCCAGGCGAGCGGGAGATCGTCAACGACAACATCCCGCACCGGCTTGAAAACCTTGAACTGATGCCGCTTTGCATCTTCGGTCCAGAATACCACCACGGTCTCAAGCGGCGGACAGCCCGGAAGACCGCAGGCGATTTCCGTAACCAGAATCGTGGCCGCCTCGGCAAGCTTGAAGCGCTCGCGCGTCCATCCCCGCACGCGGACCAGCGCGTCGTGGTCCTTTTTCAAAGGGCGGATTTTCGCAGTCGCGTCAGCCATCGCGGATTATCCTATACCGACTGGCACTCGCTGCGACCCATCACATCGTCGTCGCGGGGCTTGTCCCGGCGACCCTGAAATTCAAGTCACGGAGCAAAAACATTCGGCGTGGCCGGGACAAGCCCAGCCACGACTCGGAGAGAGATGCCAGATTGCTTCAACCTCATCGGAATCCGCTCTACAGTGCTAACCACATCCAAACATAATCTCTCATTGGAGACTCTCGTGGTGGAAAAAGTCCTTGCGGCCATCAGAACTGGCCCGAGCAGAACCGAGTTCCGTGAATTCCCGATGCCAGACGTGCCGGAAGACGCCGCCCTGATGAAGATGGAGGTGGCGGGCATCTGCGGGACCGACGTCAAGCTTTACAAGACACCGCCGTCGAGCACCCCGGTGATCATGGGACATGAGAACATCGGCACAATCGCGAAGGCCGGCCGCGAGTTCACCCGGCGCAAAGGATTCCGGGAAGGCGATCTGGTATTCGTCGAGCACTACGTCGCCTGCGGCAAATGCGAGTGGTGCCATCTCGGCCAGTACCGCCACTGCGAGAACACCGACTGGCGCTACAATCCTGATGCCATCCGCTACGGGTACACGTCGGCCGAGAAAGCACCGCATCTGTGGGGCGGCTTTGCCCAATATGTCTATCTGCCGTGGAACGCGGTCGTGCATCACGTTCCCAAGGGCGTTACGCCGGAACTGGCCGGATTGGTCACCCCCATGGCGAATGGCGTGGAATGGTCCCTGTTCGACGGCGGGGTCGGCTACAATTCCACGGTGCTGATCCAAGGCCCGGGCCAGCAGGGATTGTCCCAGACGGTGATCTGCAAGCAGGCCGGCGCCTCCCTGATCATCGTCACCGGTACCTCGAAGGACGGGGCCCGTCTGGAGGTCGCCAAGAAGCTGGGCGCCGACCACGTGATCGACGTGGAAAAGGAAGACCCACTCGCCCGCATCATGGAGATCACCGGCCGTAAGGGCGTCGATGTCGTGCTCGACTGCACCGCCGGCGCCGGCACGGTTCCGGTGCTGCTCGGCATCGAGGCGCTAAAGCGCAAGGGCGGCACCATGGTGGTGCAGGGCGAAATGACGGATTTCCCGAACTTTCCGATCGGCCGGATGACAGTGAAATTCATCACCATCAAGAGCGCGCGCGGCCACAGCTTCAAGGCGTGCGAACTCGCCCTGGCGCAGCTCGCCTCCAAACGCTTCCCGCTGGAGCTGGTAACCACACACAAATTCGGCCTGAAGGATGTGGACCTCGCCATTCGCTCTGTCGGCGGTCAGGGCGTGACGGACGTGATCCACGCCTCGCTGATGCCGTGGGAATGATGGTCGCAAGTCATGGCCGGATCCCGATTTTTGTTTTTCTGAGTTATCGCAAGTAATGCGTAGAAGCCTGCGACAAGCGGCATAACCGATTCATGTCGATGCATCCAATCCGGCCAGCTTTGCGATCGAGTCGATCATTGCGGCCGGACTGGCAACGCCCCTGCCGGCAATGTCGAAGCCACTGCCGTGCGCGACTGACGCAAACAGGATGGGGCTGCCGATCGCGAACGCGGCGGCTTGGTTGGGCGCCTGCAGTTTGGCGGCGATGTGACCCTGATCGTGCAGCATGACCACGAAGGCATCGCCGCCGGTCTTGTGGAACACAGTGTCGCAGCCGAACGGTCCGGCGACGTCGATCCCGGCTTGACGCGCGTTCGCGATGGCCGGCGCGATGATGTCGATCTCCTCGTGGCCGAACAGACCGCCCTCGCCGGCGTGGGGATTG
>DATGCX010000461.1:0-3759 GCA_035311445.1 Xanthobacteraceae bacterium
ATCGGCTCGAGATCCAAGGTTCTCATCGACCTCGCTTGCTCGTCACACAACGCCATGTGGGAGAAAAATCACCGCCTGTTGTTCCAGGCGTCGTTGGAATGGCTGAGCAAGGGAACCGTAAACGGAGTGGATCAGGGCAGCGTGCGGCTAGGTTACTAAGCGAGCGGCTAGGTTACTAAGCGATCGGAAGCCGCGCAAACGCGCTTGGGACTGTAGCTGTCGTAGGTCGGCACCCTGCGCCTTGCCCACGCGACGACGCTGTGGCTCTCTTGGCCATGTCTACGCCGATGGCAACCGGTAATCCTTAAAGCGCTCGCGCAGCGTGGTCTTCTGGATCTTGCCGGTCGCCGTGTGGGGGATTTCGTCGACGAACACCACGTCATCGGGCATCCACCATTTGGCGATCTTGCCCTGCATGTAGCCGAGAATTTCGTCCTTGCCCATGGATTCGCCGGTTTTCACCACCACCACGAGCAACGGGCGCTCATCCCATTTGGGATGGCGGATGCCGATCACGGCAGCCTCAGCAACCTTGGGGTGGCCGACCGCGAGATTTTCGAGATCGATCGAGGAGATCCACTCCCCGCCCGATTTGATCACATCCTTGGAGCGGTCGGTGACCTGCATGTAGCCGTAGGGATCCATGGTGGCGACGTCGCCCGTGTCGAAGAAGCCCTCGCCATCGAGAATGTCGCCACCGTCGTCTTTGTAGTAGGCCCGCGCCACCGCAGGCCCGCGCACCATGAGGCGGCCGAACGACTTGCCGTCCCAGGGCACCCGCCGCCCGGCGTCATCCGCGATCTTCATCTCGACCATGAAGGGCGGATGACCTTGCTTCTGCAGAATGTCGAGCTTGGCTTCGCTGGTGAGCGACGCGTATTCGGGCTTGAGCGTGCATAGCGAGCCGAGCGGCGACATCTCGGTCATGCCCCACGCGTGGATGACCTGGACGCCGTAGACGTCCTCGAACTTCTGCGCCATGGCCCGCGGGCACGCTGAGCCGCCGATCACGACGCGTTTGAGATCGGGCAGCTTGCCGCCTGTTGCCTCGAGATGTTGCAGCAGCATCAGCCAGATAGTAGGCACCGCTGCGGTGCAGCTTACCCTGTAAGCGGTCAACATTTCGTGGACCGACGCGCCGTCGAGCTTCATGCCGGGCATCACCATGCTGGCGCCTGCCATCGGGGCTGAAAGGGCCGTCGACCAGCCATTGGCGTGAAACAGCGGGACCACCGGCATGACGACGTCGCGCGAGGACAGCCCGAACGCATCGGGCTCGTTCGCCGTCAATGCCAGCAGGATGTTGGAGCGGTGCGAGTAGACAACGCCTTTGGGATTTCCGGTCGTGCCTGAGGTGTAGCACATGCCGGCGGCGGTGTTCTCGTCGAACGATTTCCAAGCAAAATCGCCATCCGCCTCAGCGATCCATGTCTCATAGGCGACGGCGTTGCGGAGCGTCGTCGACGGCATGTGGGCGGCGTCGGTCAACACGATGTAGCGCTCGACGGTCGGCAGTTTGTCGGCGAGCTTTTCCAGGAGCGGCACGAACGTGAGGTCCACGAGGATGACGCGGTCCTCGGCGTGATTGATGATCCACACGATCTGTTCCGCGAACAGCCGGGGATTGACCGTGTGATAGATTGCGCCGATTCCCATGATGCCATACCAGGCTTCGAGATGGCGCCAGGTGTTCCAGGCGAGCGTTGCCACGCGGTCGCCGAGCCTGACGCCGTCACGCTCGAGGCGTTGGGCTATTTTCAGGGCGCGGGAGCGAATCTCAGCGTAGTTCGTGGTGTGAATGGGTCCCTCGAGTGAGCGCGAAACCACCGGCCGGGCGGCGTGATGGGTCGCTGCGTGGTCGATCACCCGATGGCACAGCAGCGGCCAGTCCTGCATCAATCCGAACATATCGTTTCCTCACTGCGCCGGTCTTGCTTGCCCGTCTGGGCGGGCCAATTTTTTCGGACGCTTGACGTTTAGCCTAGCAACGCCGGCGCAGCATGCAACCGGCCAATCGCCGAAAGCCATGGGCAAGTGGTCGCGGCCCGCAGAAAAAATGGGCTAGGCCCGTGCCCGAAGCGCGGACCTCAGGCGCGTGCACTGTAAGCACAGGCCGCAAGCAGGCGGCAATCCACTGGCCAAGCAGCCCCGCCTTAGCTTTGATCGCGTTGGGCGAACGCCCCTTTGACCTCTCCCCGTCGGGAAGAGATCGGAAGCGGCAACGTCTTTGATTCAACCGCCACGAAATCCGCGCTAAAGCGGAGGCCCGATCAAGAATACATAGGTGACAACGGCAAATACCGGCAGCAGCACCGCGCCCGACCACATCACGAAGCCGAAGAAGCTCGGCATTTTCACGCCGCGTTCCATGGCGATGGCATAAATCATGAAATTCGGGGCGTTGCCGATATAGGTGAGTGCACCCATGTAAACGGCCCCCATTGAAATTGCTGTGAGCGTCGGCGCAAGGTCGCTCATCAGCCTGACGGCATCGCCGCCCGCAAGCTCCAAGAACGCGAGATAGGTTGGAGCATTGTCCAGGACCGCCGACAAGGCTCCAGCGAGCCAGAAATAGGCAGCGTTGCGGGGCTCGCCGGCGTCATCGGTCATCAGTGCCAAAGCCCAGGAAAACGGCCCGGCGCGGCCCGCGTGCAGCATCGCCGTAACGGGGACGATGCAGATGAAAATGCCGGCGAACAGCATTGCGACTTCCAGAATCGGCTCCCAAGTGAAGCCATTGCGCTCGCGATGTTCCTCGGGCGTGAACACCAGCGACGCGGCGGCGAGAGCCACGAGTACCACGTCACGAACGATATCCTGCAGTTCCAGAGTGGTGCCATAAATGTCGAAGGCGACGCCGGGCCTCCAGAGAGCGGAGACCAGGATTGCTGCGACGATAAGGGCAATGAGCAGCAGGTTGATGAGGCCGTGTACCCGTATCGGATCGTCGGGTGGCTTTTCGCCCACCACGGTGACGCGGCGGTCTTGACGATAGTACCAGATATCGATCGCAACGAACGCGGCGAGCACGAGCGCCGCCGTCAAGGCGGTCTGCCGCCACAGATGCACGGCGGTCCAGAAGAAATCGATGCCGTTCAGAAAGCCAACGAACAGCGGCGGGTTGCCGAGCGGCGATAGGGCGCCTCCGATATTGGCCGCTAAAAAGATGAAGAAAATGACCACGTGCGCATTGTGAAGCCGGGCCGCGTTAGCCCGCAACAACGGCCTGATCAGGATCATGGCCGCTCCGGTGGTGCCGACGATGCTCGCGATCACAGTCCCGAACGCCAGGATGGCTGTGTTGACGAGTGGGGTGCCGCGCAGGCTGCCACTGACCCGGATGCCTCCCGCCACCACATAGAGCGCCGTGAGCATGACGATGAAGCTTAGATATTCGCCCAGTATCGCATGCGCCAACGCCGCCAAAGCTGTTGGCACGCCGTGGAGCGCCGCAAGTGGCGTCACGGTGAGTGCGCTCCAGATGAACGCGATCTTGCCGTAATTGGCATACCAGAATTTCGGGGCCAGGAGCGGACCGACGGCGATCGACAATAGCAGCCCGATGAACGGCAGCGCCCACGGCCAAGGCAGTGCGAGCTCACTGAGGGCGGCGGCGTTCGCCGGCGCTGCTCCGCCGACGAACACCGCTCCGGCAGCGAGCGCGCCGCATGCGATTTTCCACGGCCTGGACATCTGACGCAATCCTGCGGAAGGTATTGTCGGACGGTAGCGGAGGTGGCGGACGGGCGTAAGAGGGTC
>DATGCX010000462.1:0-3081 GCA_035311445.1 Xanthobacteraceae bacterium
GCCTAAGGCCATCTGGATCGGATTACTTGCTGCCCTGCTAATCGGCGGAGGGCCAATTTTCGGGCAACCGGCATCGCCCGAGTTGCACCAGTTTCAAGCGCGGACCAAGGAATTTGGAGGTGCACTCCAAAGCACGCTTCAGCCGGATGCCTCCTCGCCGCTACAGCGCGAGAACGTCGTGGATTTTGTAATCAGCAATATGCTCTTTGTGCTGCTCCACGAGACCGCCCATAATATCGTAACTGAATTCAGCTTACCTATCCTGGGGCGGCAGGAGGACGCGGCCGACGAGTTCGCAGTCCTGACCTTGCTCAAGGTAGGATCGCCTATGTCGCAGCGCATACTCGCGGAGGCGGCGAGGGGTTGGTTCTTGAGCGACCGACGCGCTAAAAAAGATGGAGACAATCCTGTTTACTACGACCAGCATGGCCTTGATGCGCAACGCGCCTATCACATTATCTGTTTGATGGTCGGTTCCGACCCGGGCAAGTTTGCGCAACTTGCAAACCAGGCAATGCTGCCGCAAGATCGCCAGAAGACTTGTCAAAGAGACTACAGCGATGCTTCATCGGGTTGGGACGCGGTACTCAAACCCCATCGGCGCGCCGCCGAACAACCGAAGACGAATATCGAAGTGGTCTATGGCGAGGGTAAGGGACCACTTGACCTGTACGCCCAAGGATTTCGCTCCATCCAACTATTGGAGGCCGTGAGAGAACGTATAACGCAGGAGCTCGGGTTGCCGATTCCGTTCACCTTGGAGATGCAAAGCTGCGGCTTTATCAACGCGCTTTGGGACGCCTCGACCAACAAACTTACACTGTGCTATGAGTTGGCCGCCGATTTCAGCGAGCTCTATCGCGTCCGCGGCGTCAAGCTGGTGACGGCGCTGGAGACCATGCCAATCGACGATGAGCCGGGTTATGTGCCCGCTCCGGAGACTGAGCGTCTTCCGGCAATTTATCAGCGCCAGTTGGTATTCTATCGCACGACCGCGGCGCCCGGCACCATCATCATCAACACGGACGAGCGCTTCCTCTATGTGGTGCAGGGGAAAAACCGCGCGCTGCGCTACGGAATCGGCATCGGCCGCGACGGTTTCCAGCTGTCGGGCCAGCTGAAGGTCGCCCGCAAGGCGGAATGGCCCGATTGGACTCCGGCACCTGAGGTGATGGCCCGCCAACCCAATCTGCTGCGCTTCATGGCGGGCGGTCCGGGCAACCCGCTGGGCGCCCGGGCACTCTATCTCGGCAATACGGTCTACCGCATCCACGGCACGAACCAGCCCCAGACCATCGGCCATTCGGTGCCGTCGGGCTGCTTTCGCCTCGTCAACAGCGACATGATCGACCTTTATGACCACGTCCCGGTCGGCACCAAGGTGATCATCCGGCAAGCGCCGGACACCTGAGCGAGTATGGCAATGAAGATTTTTCTTCGATCGCCGCTCCGCCTTTGCGCCGTCGCAGCCACAACGCTCATTGCGCTGTCGGCGGTGCCGGCCGCGGCGCAGACGCTCGCAGCCGTCAAGGAACGCGGCGTGCTGGTGTGCGGCGTCAGTGAGGGCATTTTGGGATTCTCCATCGAGACGGCCACGGGCTGGACCGGCTTCGACGTGGATTTCTGTCGCGCGCTTGCGGCCGCCGTGCTGGACGACCCGGGCAAGGTGCGTTACGTCCCGTTCAATGCGGAGAGCCGCTTTGCGGCACTGCAATCCGGCAACATCGACGTGCTGTCGCGTAATTCGAGTTGGACGATGTCGCGCGAGGTTGAACTGAAGCTGGTATTCCCGGCCACCACCTATTTCGACGGCCAAGGCTTCATCGTGCGCAAGGCCCGCAATGTGACCTCGGCACTGGAACTCGACGGCGCCAAAGTCTGCGTCCAAGGCAACACCACGACTGAACTCAATCTGGCCGACTATTTCCGCGCCAACGACATGAAGCTGGAGGGCATCACATTTTCCGAACCAGGCGAGGCCATCAGAGCGTATGACGCGGGCCGCTGCGACGCCTTTACTAGCGACGTGTCGCAACTCTATGCCGTGCGGCTTGCGCTCGCGGCGCCCGACGAACATGTCATCCTGCCCGACGTCATTTCCAAGGAACCGCTCGGGCCGGTGGTGCGCCAAGGCGACGAACAGTGGTCCAATATTGTCAAATGGACGGTATTCGCGCTGGTTAATGCCGAGGAGCTCGGCGTCACGTCGCGGTCGGTCGATCAGGCGTTGCGGTCAGAGAAGCCCGATGTGAAGCGGCTCGTCGGCACCGAGGGCAACCTTGGCGAACAGGCCGGCCTTACCCGCGACTGGGCTGCCCGCATCATCCGCGGCGTCGGAAATTATGCGGAGATTTTCGAGCGCAACGTCGGCGATGGATCGAAGCTCGGCATTCCACGCGGCCTCAATCAGCTGTGGACTGACGGCGGCATCGTGTATGCGCCACCGATTCGCTGAAGTAGCACCGAGATCGGACATGGCGTTCACGTGCAAGGCCGCGCGGGGACCAGTCGTAATATCCCCGGCAAGCTTGTATTGTGCCGGTCACATCGGCCCGATCCAACGTTTCCCCAGAAGAACGAAGACGACATAGTGGGTAACAAGCAGCGCCGGAACCCAGAACGCCGGTATCCAATAGGCATGCAACGCTAGGCGACGTCCCGCCGTAAAGGAGGCACATGGGCGCAGCGTTGAAACCGATTTTGAACGTGGGGATTTCGCGCCAGCACATGGCTGCCAAACAAGTAGCCGCGACGCAGCCGTGCACCGTTGTCGGCTTCGTGATCGCGACGGGCGCACCTTTCTCGCGGCGTTTCGAAAGCTATCAAATAGCCGAGCAATGGGTCGGTCAGGATGCCGCCGCGACAGGCATCGAAATCACGCGCATCTCGGAGCTCGACCATGGGATGTTTCGGCTCGCTCTGCCCTGACATGGCCGCCCGGCCCTGATCCCACGCCGTGAGCTACATGAAAGCGCCTGACGCGTTGAGGATCGCCCCTGCCGCCGGCGGCTTTTTTGCACGGCTAAACCGCTGTTTTCCCTCGTCTTGAGATTGTACACGCTTAGTTGATGTAGTCTTGCG
>DATGCX010000463.1:0-18048 GCA_035311445.1 Xanthobacteraceae bacterium
GCCTGGTATTCGGCCCAGGCGAGCGACGATTCGGCCGCCAGACGGCGTGTCTTCTCGCGCAACCATTCGCCCTTTGGATGCAGGGCGATCTTCGGAATGGTCGCCCCGATAGTGAGAAGGCACAGCTTCGGCCCATGGCGCCCAAGCTCAGGGTCACAATCGAAGACGCGCGCCAGCACATCGACCGCGATGGTGGCGCCGAAACTGTGGCCGGCGACAATAATCTCGTCCACATCCGCGCGGCGCGCGCACGCGAGGACTCGTGCAACGAAACTTTTGACTCTCGCCTCCATTTCGGGATGCCGGCGCAGCATGTAATCGCGCGCGAAGATCCAGTCGGCGAGCCCCTGGTCTACGCGCCAGCGTTCGCCCGGCCACCGCATCAGCGCGGCAAATAGGAGCACGGTGGCCAATGTGCCCGCGGCGATGCCGGGAATCGTAGACTCAAACGCCGCTGTGACGATGGTTGCGATACCGCCGCCGGCGGCAAGCGCGACGGCAGCAAACAGAAGCACGTTGACGAAGGGTACCAGGAAAAACATCCCATAGCGCCAATTGGCCGTGAAATAGCGCCATGCTGTGCCGGAGGCGATGATATCCGCAAAAGTCGCCAAGCCCTCCCACAGGCGGCGGCCAGCCGGCCGCTTGAGCTCTCCGCGCACGATATCGCTCCAATCGAGCAGCTCGAACGAAGTGAGAACCCGCCAGTCCGGTGCTTGCGCGGCCACCGTCCAATGTCCATTGGCGGCGTCTTCGTGCGTCGCAGAAACCTGCGCTTTAACACTCCAGGTCGTTGCAAATCGGGCTAATTCCCGCGCAAAACGGCGATGCTGCGCAACTGCGCTATACGGATCAAAGCCCGACAGGTGAAAAAAGTAGCGGTTTTGAACCATCGCCGGGGATTCGCGTTCTGAATCACAAGTATGTCGTTCACCCATTTACCCGATCCAGCACATGCCAGCAGCACCGAAATATCCCGGCGGAGTGATGGGGGGTGATATCGGCCGAACCAAGGGAAGCGCATCGCGGTGCGGGAAAAATCCTATCGGGTCGCGTCAACGGTTCGAAACTGATTGAAAGATCAGGTGAATTGCTTTTTTTTCGCAGTGGCTTTAATCCCGCGCTATGTCGTCTGGTGTCGCCCGCCCTGTAACCCGCCTCTAAATGTGCCCGCGACAACACAAAGCGAGTTTGCTGACCTGGAATGAGAGACCTGTAACCCGCCTCTAAATATGCCCGCGACAACACCGCTCGGGACCAACTCCATTCGTTGGCACGGAGAACGCCTTTGTACGAACCATCCAAAACTCCGCTTCTCGACCAAATCCGCACTCCTGAAGATTTGCGACGATTCGAACCTGCTCGGCTGCGCCAAATTGCCGACGAACTGCGACAGGATCTGATCAATGCAGTATCCAAGACCGGGGGGCATCTTGGCGCTGGCCTCGGTGTCGTGGAGCTGACAGTAGCGCTGCATTACGTGTTTGATACGCCGCGTGATCGCCTGGTTTGGGACGTCGGCCACCAGAGCTATCCCCATAAAATCCTGACCGGACGCCGCGAACGCATCCGCACGATCCGACAGGGTGGCGGCCTCTCGGGCTTCACCAAACGAACCGAGAGCGAATACGACCCGTTTGGTGCTGCCCACTCGTCGACCTCGATCTCTGCCGGCCTCGGCATGGCGGTGGCAAGCAAGATGGAGGGTCGCGACAACAACGTCGTGTGCGTCATCGGTGACGGCGCAATGTCAGCTGGCATGGCCTATGAGGCGATGAACAATGCCGGCGCTATGGATTCGCGGCTGATTGTCATTCTCAACGACAACGACATGTCGATTGCGCCGCCTGTCGGCGCCATGTCGGCCTATCTGTCGCGGCTGCTGTCCGGCCGTACCTATATGTCGCTGCGCGAGATCGGCAAGCAGCTTGCCCGTCGTCTGCCGAAATTCTTTGAGGAGCGGGCGCTGCGCGCAGAGGAATATGCGCGCGGTCTCATCACCGGCGGCACTTTGTTCGAGGAACTCGGCTTCTATTACGTCGGCCCGATCGATGGGCACAATCTCGATCACCTCCTGCCGGTCCTGCGCAATGTGCGCGACGCCAAGTCAGGGCCGATTCTGCTGCACGTGGTGACCCAGAAGGGCAAAGGCTATCCACCGGCTGAGACGTCCGCCGACAAATACCACGGCGTTGTGGCGTTCGATGTGGCTACGGGTGCGCAGGCGAAATCCAAGGCTGCGGCCCCCTCCTATACGAAGGTGTTCGCCGAAAGCCTGATCAAGGAAGCCCAAAAGGACGACAAGATCGTCGCCATCACCGCTGCGATGCCGTCGGGCACAGGGCTTGACCTGTTCGGTAAGGCATTCCCCGATCGGACCTTCGATGTCGGCATCGCCGAGCAACATGCCGTGACGTTCGCTGGCGGACTGGCGACCGAAGGATTCAAGCCGTTCGCCGTGATCTACTCGACGTTCTTGCAGCGCGCCTATGATCAGGTGGTGCACGACATCGCGATTCAGCGGCTGCCGGTGCGGTTTTCCCTGGACCGGGCTGGCCTGGTCGGAGCCGATGGTCCAACCCACGCAGGAGCATTCGATGTCGCCTACCTGGGCTGCCTGCCGGGCTTTATCCTGATGGCCGCCGGCGACGAGGCGGACCTTGTCCATATGGTGGCAACCCAGGCGGCCATCGACGACCGTCCGTCGGCGCTGCGCTATCCGCGCGGCGAAGGCCTGGGCGTGCCGATGCCGGCCGAAGGCAAGCCATTGGAGATCGGCCGCGGCCGTGTTCTGCGCGAAGGCGACAAGGTCGCGCTCTTGTGCTACGGCACGCGTCTCGGTGAATGTCTCCAGGCGGCGGACGAGCTTGCGGGCTTCGGCTTGTCGACCACGGTGGCCGACGCACGCTTCGCCAAGCCTCTCGACACTGATCTCGTGCTGCGGCTTGGGCGCGAGCATGAGGTGATGATCTCCATCGAGGAAGGTGCGATCGGCGGGTTCGGGTCTTACGTGCTGCAAGCCCTCGCCGACAATGGCGCGCTCGACCGCGGCATCAAGTTTCGGGCCATGGTGCTGCCCGATGTCTTCATCGACCAGGACTTGCCCAACGCCATGTATGTCAAGGCGGGCCTCGACGCCAAGGGCATCGTCGCCAAGGTATTCGAAGCGCTTGGCAAGGACGCGGTCGCCGGAACGGTGAGGCTCGCTTAAAGGTTGCGAAGTTATTGTGGGGGCAAACCCAATCGCCGATTTCGGCAAAACACCAGGTCAATGGGGGCGCAAACCCCGAATCCGGCCATTTTTTTCCTGCCCCCCAGGTTGAGGATTCCCGCGCTCACGACCTGCGCGCCCCAAACTGACGTCCGCGCGCTTTAACCGCAGGTTTGCGTCCGTGCATGGCCTGCCATCAGCCGGTAATGTCAGTGAATATTGCTTCATGTTCGTGGCGGAGGCTTGATGCGAATCCCTTTTGTGCTGCTGGCCGCCGCTGTCGTCGTTAATTCGTCGTACAGCGGACCTGCGCCGGCGCATGAATGGCCGATCCGGCCGCTGACAATGGTGGTACCTTTTGCCGCCGGGGGCGGGGCCGATCTCCTCGGACGTATTCTGGCACCACCACTCTCCGAACTGCTCGGCCAACCGGTTACGATCGAAAATGTCAGCGGCGGGGGCGGAGTGACGGGTTCCCTGCGGGTGTCGCGTGCGCCGCCCGACGGCTATCAGTTTGTGCTGGGCACAACCGGTACTCATGCCCATAGCCAATCGCTTTACAAGAATCCTCTCTATCACGCGGCCACCGACTTCACGCCGGTCGCGCTTGTCGCGGAGCAGCCGATACTGCTCATTACACGGAAGGACTTTCCCGCCGACAATCTCGCGGACTTCATCGCCTACACGAGAGCGAACGAGGACAAGATGCAGTTCGGCTCGGCAGGGACCGGTTCCGGGGTTCATCTCGCCTGCGTACTGTTCAATGCGGCGATCGGAGTGAACGTCGTCCATGTTCCGTATCGCGGCACCGCACCGGCCATGCAGGATCTTATCGCCGGCCGCATCGACTATCAGTGTCCCGTCATCACGCCGGTGGTCCCGCAGATCCACAGCGGTCTGGTGAAGGCCATCGCAACCCTGACGAAAACTCGCACCCCGGTATTGCCGAACCTTGCAACCGCTCAAGAGCAGGGCCTCAAGGATTTCGAAGCCTATATCTGGTTCGCGATTTTCCTGCCAAAAGGCACGCCATTCGATATCGCCCGGAAACTTCAGCGTGCCATAACGGCAGCGGAAAATCTGCCGGCCGTGCAGGAACGGCTGAACGAAATCAGTGCAGCCCCAATCTCGCCCGAGCGGCAGACACCGGAATATCTTGCGTCGTTCGTCGAACGCGAGATCAGCAAATGGGCGGCACCTATTAAGGCCAGCGGCATCAGCGCGGACTAGACGACGAATGCGCACCGCTCTTGCGGCGTACGTGTGTCCATGTTTCGGCCGCGATTGAGATGGTCATCGATCTCGGCGGCGGCGCCGATCATGCGGCCGTAGAGAAATATGTTGAAGGCCGCCGTTTCAAGGTCGTTTACCGTCAGGGCGCCGGACCGATAGTCCTTCCAGAGCACCGCAAGCAGCAGTGCCGCGATCACTGCATCGACGTTGACGCAAAAGACGTAGCGCGATGCGCCCACGTCGTAGAGGGCCTGGACCAGCTCGCGGTAGAATGCGTGGAAAATATTGTAATCGTTGTGCTTCGCCATGAAATCGGCGATGAAGCGCTCGCGCGGATCGTAGTTGACAGGTTTGCCTTTGAACACCGGGTGATGGATGCCGGGGAGCGCCCACGGTTCGGCCTGCCCCGCTTCCTTCGCTCGGATCTTCTCCTCCTGGTAGCTTTGGGCGAATGTCGTGGCCAGGGCCGTGAGATCGACGGCATGGGTGGGGTCCGATGGGTCCGTCAGCTCCACGCCTTTGAACCGGTCAAGAAGGAAGGCCATACCCTCGAATCCGTTACCGCCATGGCTGTAGCCGCTGTGTGCGAGAAATCCGACCATGGCCTTGTTGATCTGCACGCGCGACGGCGTCTGCGGACCGTCGGCGGCGACCGCGCCCTTGGCGCCCTGGGCCGTGATCGCGCCTGGCCCATTCGAGATGAGGAGGCCGATAAGGACTTGCAAAGTACGCGCTTCGGCTTCGGTCGGTCTCTTTCCCGTCAAGGTGAGACAAAGGAAGTCGGCCATCGTCCACTGACCGAAGCGTTCATCCCGCGAGATGCCGCACAAGCTGCCGGATCGGTGATGCGCGCCCGGAATAGATGCGCCGATCATCACGCCGTACAAGCGCAAATACCAGGGCAGGGTCTCGGCGGTCAGGCGCGAGATGCGTTTGCGCATCAGCGGCCCCCAAGCGATCGTGGTCGAGATCGACGCGAGAATGGCATCACGGGACGGCCGTTGCCCGAGCGAACCGAGGAATTTCAGGAATACCGACTTGCAGCCGCGATCCCGCACGGCCTTGAGCATAGCCTCCGGCCGAGGATCGGTCGCCTCCTCTGCGGCGGCGAGGAACAAGGCGCGTACATCCCGGTCGAGAGCGACGGAACTGACGTTGAAACTCTCGTCGCGCGCATCCGTCATGCCCGAATGTGCGAAGAGGTCGATGAGGGCCTTGGTGCAGGCGAGAGCCCGCGCGACCCGCTTCGGGCCGATAATAGCCGCAGCCGTCGCCATCACTGTATTCGGCGAATTGCCCGCCTCCCGCGCTGCGTCTGCAGCTGCTATAGCGGGGTCGCCGACCAGGTTCATTTCGGCTGCAACCGCAATGTCGAGCATGGCGCAGTCGTTGTAGGTGGCGATCTCGTGAACGAGCGGCAGCGCGAAATTTGCTTCCAGCGGCTGCCGAGCAAGGTCGAGAACCGAGTGTCCATGCACGCTCGTCACCTGCGTGTTGGGATCCATCACCGTCGCGCCGGAGCTGTCCTTCATGACCTGACGCGGCACCACAGCGCCGATTCGCTTTCCGATCGCCTGGATTTGAGCGTCATAGGGCGCCGGCGCGCGCACCGCGGGGAGTCGTAATTCCAAAGGCAACACAATGCCCTGATCGTTGACCATCCAGGGCTTCAGCGAAAGGGAGCCGCGCGCGTCAAAGTCGGGCGCGACGCCGTTGAGCTTCATCACCGTCGTCAGGGCTACCGGAATGTCGGCGATATTCGTCACGACGGCGCCTTTGGTGGAAGCGGCCGGGCGCTCGGGCGTGAAAATGTCCTCGACGTCAAGGGCCTCGCGGAACCAGGCCTCTTTGTCCTCCGCCCCATCCCCCAGCCCCGCAATGGCGCCGGCGTGCCCGACCGCGCGGCTGAGTTTTGATTTCCACCGGCCGACAACGCACACGACGACCGGTTTGCCGAAATCGACACCATACTCATAATATCCGCCCGGCTCGACGTAGAACACCGCCGCCTTGCTGCGCGAATCGTTCTTCAACGCATGGGCGAACTCGCGTGCTGCATAATGGATGTAGATGTCCTTACCCGAGGAGAGGAGCGTCGTCGTGCCCCAGCCCTCGGTCGCAAGATATTGCGCGATCGTCGTAGTGAAACTGCCGGAATTGGAGAAGATGGCGATCGATCCCTTGAGCAGCGACTCTTCGGGGCGATCGCCGCCAAGCGCACCACCGATGCGCACGCGATTCCACGAATCAGCGACGCCGAGACAATTGCCACCGATGATGTCGACCCCGTGCGATTGGCCCAGCGCGCGGATCTCCCGCGCATCATGAACGGCGACCTTCTCGGTGATCATGACGATCTTCCGGAGGTCAGGGTTGACGCGGATAAGCTCTGTCACACCGCAGCGCACGCTGAAGGGTGGCAAGTAGACGACGCCGGTGTCGAAGACGTGTCCGTCGTCAAGTCCCTCGCGAACATTGTTGTAAACGGGAATGTCGCCAACGGGCGTCTCCAGCACCTGCCCGCACCGCCCTGGCGACGTGCCGAATACGACATTGCCTCCGGAAAAAGCGTGGCTAACCGGCGTCACCTGCCGCGATTCGCTTCCCAGAATATTAAGCACGCAGACCCGGTCCTCGCAGCGCGCCACATCGGCAAGCGAGTTGATGCCGAGATAGTAGGGAAATCCTTCGATGCCGACCTTGTGCATGACTTCCCTCATCCGGCCGCCTGGCTGTGGACGCTGCTGAGACCCATGCGAGAGGCGATTGCCTCCCGACCGCCCGCCTTCATCCAGGCATCGATCTTCTTGGCATAGTTGACGACTTCGGAAATGGCGCTGTCGAAGCCGAAGAAGCGATAGGGTAGGCCCAATGCATCGCAGGTTTCGGCGAGCGCACCCATTCCGCGCACGAGATTGGGGCCGCCGCGGCCGACCACGACATAGAGCGGGGATGCACCGAGTGTACCGAAGTGCTCTCTCAGCGCGTTGCCCATGGCGCGGAAAGTCTCATAGATATCTGTGTTGTTGGCCTTGCCGCCGATAATGAACAGCACGTTGGCCTGCTTTAGCCAGTGCTTGTAGCAGATGCGGGCAACCTCCTTCATCTTCTCGTAGGGCGGGTTGCCGCCGAAGTCTGATGAGATGATCGCGGCCTCGCCGAGCCCCTCAGTCACCAGCGCGTTCGCGCCGCCGCCGAACGTCGGCGCCAAAATCGTACCTTTGTCGTTGATGACAAAAACGTCTGACTGGCCCTGATGGGTGCGTAGCTGGTTGACCTCCTGTTCGAAGTCGGATGACTCGGCCGCAAACAGATGTGATGGGAGATTAAGCCTCTGCCAGCGCGGATCGTCTCTGTCGAAACCGCACTTGAAGTCGCAGGCTACCGGCGTAAGCCGGCCATCGCCACCGAGCCGCATCCGAATCGGATTGAGTTCGAGTGTTGTCATGCCGTAATGGTGGACGAGCTCCCACAGCTTCGGCAAATGCTGCACCAGCGGTGAGATGACCTCCTTCGGAGCGTCGATGTCGGAGAGCGCATTGGCGACGACGAACGCCGTCAATCCCGTCAACGCGTCGAATGGGACCTCAGCGATGTGCTTCCTGTCGAGGTCTTCGATCTCGACGCCGCCCATGTGGGTGAGCGTCATGGTCGGGGCGCGGTAGGTGGTAGAGTCTGAGATTGAGAAATAGATTTCGTGCTTGGCAAGAACGCCGCCTTCAAAGGTCACGCCATTGGATTTGGCGACCAAGTTTCCATGACGATACTCGACGAAGTAGAGACGTTCCTTCTCCTTGAGCGCCGTCTTCAGGTCGGCCGCCTTGCCGATCAGGCCGAGCTTGCTCCGCTTGCCGACGCAGCCCTTGAACAGTGGCTTGATGAAAATCTGTCTGTGACGATCGATCAATGCCTTGACGTCATCAACGGTTGCGCCTGGGCCCAATACTTCCGTCACCGGAAAGTCGACGTGTTTGAGCAGCGGCGCGCCGTGAAGCAATCCCGTGATTTTCATGAAGTCAACCCCGATGAGATGTCAATGCGATGATCAGGCCTCGCCCGTTCGGCTCGTCATGAGCAGCATGGCGAGAGAGTCGGCGTGCATGCCGGGTTGCCGTTCGTCCTGCATCGCGGGATCGTGTTTCATTTGGAGGAAAGGCCCATCGGGCCGGTGAGCAGGCCCGTGCCGCCGAGCATCACGCGCAGGACGGCGGATCGTACCAGGATATGGGATGCCTCACGACAGATGAGGTTAGTGGCAGGGTGGCGCCGGCGACGTCATGACAAAACCCGCCATGAAGTCGCAGACGATAGAACGGCGGCGCAGGCGCCGCCACCGTCGAGATAACGCAACCATTTAACGCTGCTCATCGATTGCCAGATCGGAGGTGGCCGGTCCAGCATTTCGGCAGGTTGATTAATTAATAGTCACAATTTTTTCCTGATGTCTATCGCAAACAAATACCTCTCGGCAGGAGTCGGCGCCAAATCGAACACCGTCGCGCTGGCGCCTTCATCCCGAATGGGACGTTTCGATCGAGCGTTGGGCTGTCCCCGGCTTCGCGACATCAGCCATATCGGCAAAATTGAGCGCACAAAGAGCACCGCCAGTTTTACGAAATAGTCCGACGATCATTAGACCGATATTTCTCAGCCGGACCGAAAGCTCGTGTGCGTGATGGGCAAGATAGCGGTGCCGGCAGCGGTTGCGACTGGCGTCCGAGCAGAACTGCCTGCCGAAGTGCCGGTAACGGACGAGACCGAAATGACCGTTGCACTGCGAGCATCGATTCGCGGATTGCGACTTAGGCGTTGCACCGGCTCCGTAAAAAAACCTCCAACCCGGCGGATGCCATGAGCGACCGAACCATAGGTAGCTGCGATCCTGGTCGCGCTCTAAAGCCCATACATCGACAGGAGCGACGCTGGCCGGCGCACCAATCCGGAAAAGCCTCGATGCCGCGGCCATGTCACGCCGTCCGCTCGTCAATCTTGAAGACCGTGAATTGAACAAAATGCGGGACGCCGTGGACGCCTTTGGGCGTTACAAAACCAACAATCAGGACCCGCGCGATGACGAAGGTACCCTCCTTAGTAACAGCCTTGGCGACGTCCTTGCCGCGCAGATACGCGATCGAAATGAACCTGCAGGTATCGTCGCTTTCCGCCTCGGTGTTGACCTCGGTGACGGTCTCTTCCTCGTCCCCGTGGAACAGGTCGATATAGCGCTCCGCTTGTTTGCCGCTGCTGCAGACGACCTCGGTTCCGGTCACAACTTCCTGCGCGAGCGCCGCTTGAAATGACAGAAGCAGGAACATAAGAGCACCGCACCACGAAACGCGGCTGATCATGATGCCCTTGAACATGTCCGTTTCTCCTCTGCTTCGCCCCCGCTGCCGTGACTCCGATGTAGATACGCAAATGCTGCTAGTTCGAATTCTAATAGAGGCCCCGAACGATGAAATCGGACTTCAGTGCGCCCCGGAGTGCAAGTTGCTGTCCCAAAGGAACACGAACGTTGGTCCAGGGTCGCGGACTACCTCATTATTCCTTTACGTTTGGATGAGATACGGAGATTGAACGGGTGGTCCAGGCTTGGCAAAGCCGCGAGGCGACGATTTACTTATTCGCAGCGTCCATCGCGAATAGGCACAATTGTACTAACGACCAGCAAATGGAGGGCGTGATTTCATGGCCGGCCCTCGCTAGCATATCTTACCGCGATACCTTCCATTAGCCATTGCCAAGCCTGCTGCTCGGCGGCACCCGCGGTCTTGCAGCGGCCCTACAGCTCGCGATTTTCGCTCAGGCCACGAATGCATACCGTTCTCGCGGCGTGCCCATGTTTCAGCCGCGATTGAGATGATTATCGATCTCGGCGGCGGTGCCTATCATGCGGCCATAGAGGAATAAGTTGAAGGCCGCGGTCTCAAGGTCGTTTATCTTGAGGGCATCGGACCGCTAGTCCCTCCATACCACCGCAAGCAACAGCGCCGCGATCACCGCATCGACGTTGACGCAGAACACGTCGCGCGGGTGGCGTCGGCGACCGTATGGCAAGAATTGTCATGGATTCACAGACATTAAGAAGGCAGCACAGCCGCCAACTTCGATATTACGCAAACGAACCAACGCCTCTTCTCGTTTGCCAGATCAGGGGAGGCCGTCCAGTGCTCCCGAGGCCCGCTCAATTATCAATCACAATCTTTTCTACGTAGCGAAAGCGAAACCATCGAGAGCTGCTCCGTACCGCTCCGCGCAAACATGGGTTTCGCTTTTGCTCAGCCCATCCTGCGGGCGCCATCAATCGTAAACCGTATCCACGTAATGATCGGAATCGACCACAGCCTCGATGACAGTTGGACCGGACGCCGCCAGCGCCTTCACCACCGCCGCCTCAAGCGCGTCGGCGCTGCGCACCCCTATGGCGGGCACGCCGAAATAATGGGCCGGTGGCTCGCAGTATTCATCCGATTGCAGTTCGGTTCCGTAGAGCGGAAACTGCCGACGCAACTGCTTGACCCTGATAAGCGCAAGCCACCTGTCGCCGAGCACGACAATCGGAAGCACAAGCCCCAAGCGCTTTGCTGTCGCAACCTCGCCGCAGGTCATCTGGAAGCAGCCGTCACCGATCAGGCAGACGACGGGTAGATCGGGCCGCGCCAGCTTTGCCGCGATGGCAGCCGGCAACCCGAAGCCCATGGATGACCAGCCGTTGGTAATCTGGAACGCCTTCGGGGCATATGCGGTCCACTGGCTCGCAATCTGATGGGTATGGGCGCCGACATCGAACGACAGGATGCCTTCGTGCGGCAAGGCCCGGCGCACCGCGTCGATCGCCGCATGTGCCGTGAAAGCTGCGGAGTTCGATGCTGAGTTCGGCGCTGGCTTGGGCCGCAGCGCCGCCTGGAATGATCTTCGATGATCGGCGAGCGTCGCAGCTGGCCATCCGTTGGCGGTGGCAGGCATTGCGGCAAGCCGCGCCAGCGAGGCATCAAGTTCACCAGCTACCTGATGAACCAGCTTTACGGTCGGTGCGATGTCCGCGGGTTCGATATCAATATGGAGTAGTGAGACGTCACCGATCCAGGCTTCATACTCGACCTCGACGGTGTCGTAGCCAATGCTGACAATCAGGTCGGCAGAACGCAGCAGGCGGCGCTGTATCTGTCGGCACGCCCGTTCGATGCAGCCGATCGCAAGCGGATGGTCTTCATCGATCATGCCCTTCGCCATAGTGGTGGTCGCGAACGGCAGGCCAAGATGTTCGATCAAGTCGCGCAGTCGGTCCGGATCGTCGAGGCGCATTGTCGATGCGCCGAGCACCGCGATCGGCCGTTCGGCGGCGGCGATGAGTTGATAGGCGCGCTCGATCACGGTGTCTGCTGCCGCCGCCATCTTTGTTGGCGCTACCGGCGGCGCAACTTCTTCCAGCGCCGGCGCCAACGCCACATCCTCGGGCAAGTCGAGATGAACCGGCCCTGGTGGCTCGGTCAAAGCGATGCGAATTGCGTTCTGCAGCGTCTGCGTGATGCGTCCACGTTCCAGCCGAAACGTCGCCTTAGTGATCGGTGCAAACAGTGCGTGGTGGTCGATCCACATCTGCATGCGCCGGCCAAGCTGCTCGGTGTTGAGATTGCAGGTGATCGCGATGAGCGGCGATCGATCCAGATAGGCGCAGCCCACGCCGGTCGTCAGGTTGGTAGCGCCGGGACCGAGCGTGGCGATGCAGAGGCCCGGTCTGCCGGTCATGCGTCCGGACACATCGGCTGCGAAGGCTGCCGAGCCTTCATGGGCCGTCAGTACGAACGCGATGCCGCCCGTGCGCATGGCTTCCATCAGCGGCAATACATTGCCGCTCGGAATGCCAAATCCGTAGCGGATTCCGGCCGCCTTGAGGGTCGCGACGATCAAATCGGCATTGTTCATGGAGGTCCGTTGGAGAAGCTAGCCAGGGGTTCACATTGCAGAGCAGAAAACTGGTATTGCAAAGAGAAACTTATTAGGCCGTGTAGCACGGCACCACAAATGATACTGGAGCCCCCATGCCGGAGCTGTCGCAGAAACTATCGACATGCGCAGCGCTCGTGGCGCAGCGCCTGACGGAGCGCCGTGAGACCGTCACGATCGCTGAATCCTCGACCGGCGGCCTTATTTCGGCGGCACTGCTGGCAGTGCCGGGCGCGTCGGCCTATTTCCTGGGCGGTGCCGTTATCTATACCCAGGCCGCGCGACGCGCGTTGCTGAACATCCCGGATTCCGCCATGGCCGGGATGAGGGCTTCTACTGAGCCCTATGCGCAGCTGCTTGCACACACCGCACGCGAGCGGTTTTCCGCGACCTGGGCATTGTCTGAGACCGGCGCTACGGGGCCAACCGGCAATCGTTACGGCGATGCGCCCGGCCATAGTTGTATCGCGCTGTCCGGGCCGGATAAGTGCGCCATCACCATCGAGACCGGCAGCAACGATCGCGCCGCCAACATGCAGGCATTTGCGATTGCGGCCCTCGATCTGCTTGCCGCGACCCTGAGGCGCGCCTGATCGCGTGCCGGCCGGCGCCGTGTTCAAGACCCGCTGATCGACCGCAGCGGCTACCCGTTCAAAACCACGCGTTAAACACCAGGAGGACTTGCCAATTCCAAGGTGGATGCGTGACCGTGCGCGGGCATGGCTGAGACACGCCGCGGATCAAGATGGGTCCCATCCCCCTTGGAGCCCTTTGCCTTCGCACCGATGGATGAGGGACCTTGGTAACGGAACTAAGTTCCGACCGGATATAAGTTGGTGCAGCACGAGCTGCATGCATGCAATGGGCTCCAGCCTTGGATCACACCTCTCCCACAACCCACAACAGGCCCTCATGCCGTAAGCAAATCTTCTCGATCGTCTCCGGGATGGGGACGTTCGTAAAGCCCTGCGCCCAACGGCGCACCGCAAGCGGCTTCGGGGCTTGACGAACGTCCCCATCCCGGAGAATAGGCTATCCATGCTTGCTAGGCCGCACTGCGCCCACGACAAACCTACAAATCATCGCTTGACTCGCCTCATATAAGCCCGGCCACGACAGCGCGATGTGATTCGAAACGATCGCAATCCAGTACAGTTGCTTGGAGTTCGACAGATGGACCACGCGTTGACGAAGGAACAACGAGAGGTATCCGCTCCCACAGCGATCAGCGGTCGCCTCAAGTCAATTCTTTTCCTTCTGTTCTTCTGCTCGGGATTTTGCAGTCTGCTCTATCAGGTGGTCTGGGTCCGCATGGCTTTTGCCCATTTCGGCGTGATCACTCCGGTTCTGTCGGTCGTGCTGTCTGTCTTCATGTTGGGCCTCGGAGTCGGTTCATGGCTCGCTGGCAAATGGGTCCAGTGGTGGAGCCGGCGACTGAAGATTTCATCGGCCTATTTCTACGGAGGGGCTGAACTCATCATTGGGATCGGCGCACTCGCGGTCCCGCAGTTGTTCCGAGCCGGCGAAAATTATCTGCTTAAAACCGGAGAAGCCAGTTCGACTGGCTATCTGCTGGTATCGGCGATCTTCATCGTTGTCGCCATCCTGCCCTGGTGCACCATGATGGGGGCCACATTCCCGCTGATGATGTCATTCATCAGGCAGATCGATCCTGCAAATCGGAGCAGCTTCAGCTTTCTGTATCTGGCGAACGTCATGGGCGCAATGGCCGGTACCGCCGTGACCGCCCTTGTCCTGGTGGAACTCTTTGGCTTTCGCGAGACCTATGTCATCGCGGCGACGATTAACTGCTTGATCGCCGCGACCAGCTTCGCCCTTGCGCGCCTCCACCGGTTGGAAGCACGGCAACCTGTCGGGTTGCGGCGACCGGCTCAAGTGCCGATGCAGGCGGGAATAGACGCGTCCAGGCGCTGGCTCGAAGTTGTTCTGTTCACGACCGGGTTCACGTCGCTGGCCATGGAAGTCGCCTGGACGCGAGCGTTCACGTTCGTGCTGAAGACGACAATCTACGCCTTCGCAATGATCCTGACGATATATCTGCTGTCAACGTGGATCGGTTCCTATCTCTATCGACGCGGCCTAAGGGATGGATGGCTTGTTTCTCTTCAAGGCGTTCTGGGCGCTTCGTGCGTGTTCTCGCTGCTGCCGATCGTGCTCAACGATCCGCGCCTGGAACAGAACGTTGCTGTGACATTGCTGAGTATTGTGCCGTTCTGCCTTGCGCTCGGCTACCTGACGCCTCGGCTGATTGACGAGTATTCTGGCGGCGATCCCGCCAACGCTGGCCGCTCGTATGGTGTGAATATTGCCGGAGGGATTCTGGGCCCCCTCGTTGCGGCCTACGTCCTTCTCCCCGCAATCGGCACGCGCGCCACGCTTCTCGTTCTCAGCGTTCCGATGTTCCTGCTTCTCTGGGCGAGGCGACGGGAGTTGCGACCGATGCGACACGGTGCCGTGGCCGTTGTTCCATTCGTCGCATTATTTGCTTTTTCGGTGGTCGTAAGCCGCGGCTACGAGGATGGGACCTTTTACGACGGCCCGCACGAAATCCGGCGGGATCATGTCGCCAGCGTCATCGCATATGGCGAGGGAATGGACAAACGCTTGCTGGTGAACGGCGTCGGCATGACGACGCTGACGCCGATCACCAAGGTTATGGCGCATCTTCCACTGGCCGTTAGCGGCAATGCCAGGTCCGGGCTGATCATCTGCTTCGGCATGGGCACGACCTTCCGGGCCATGCATAGCTGGGGAATCGATACGACCGTGGTCGAACTCTCCCCTTCAGTGACCGAGTCTTTCGGTTTCTTCTTTGCGGATGCGCGGGACACAATCGGCGACCCCAAAGCCCATATCGTGGTTGATGATGGTCGCCGCTATCTGCTACGTGGCAACAGGACATTCGACGTCATCACGTTGGATCCTCCGCCTCCGGTCGAAGCCGCCGCGTCGAGCCTCCTCTATTCCAAGGAGTTCTACGACATCGTAAAGGCCCATCTGGCGCCCGACGGCATCCTCCAGCAATGGTTTCCCGGCGACAGCGAAGAAAACATCCTGTACGCGGTGGCGCGCTCGCTGCGAGAGTCATTCCCCTATGTGGTTGCCTTCAAATCGATCGCGAACTGGGGCTATCACTTCCTGGCCTCCACATCGCCGATCACAAACATAACGCCGACAGAACTTGTGGCGCGCCTTTCGGAACCCGCCAAGCGCGATCTCATGGAGTGGAATCCGGATATCTCGGTGGAGGCGATGGCGGAGAATATTCTGTCGCGGCGAACCGAAATCGGAGATTTGCTTCCCCCGGACGGCGAAAACAAGGTCGTGACCGATGATTTTCCATACAACGAGTATTTCGTTTTGCGCCGGACCGGTATCATCAAGTGATGCATTGCGTCGCGACGGCTTTCGGGACTATCAAAATTTAGGCTGTAGTGAGTCGACAATGCGACCGACATCGGCCCTTATTAGTGCTTTGGTAAAGATCAGCGGCCGGAAGCCCGGCACATCCCCCTATATTTCCCCCGCTGCCGGCGATCAGCCAGCGTTGGCCCCGACGCCCGCATTCACGCTGGGGCCAACGGCCATTGTAAGGTGAGGCGTGTACATGCCGATCCGGCCACTTATTGACAATGAGGGCCTTCCTGCGGCGGATGCCGCTCTTCTGGTTTCCGCGTTTGAGGGCGCGTTGGCGGCGTTGGGGTTGGTTGATCGTGACGATCCTGCAACGATGCTTGTCGCCACCCACATCATCACGGTTGCGAAGACTGGAGAGCGTGACCCGGCGAGATTGCGCGACCTCGCCTTGCTAGCTATACGCAACGGGCATTGATGTTCGTTAAAGCGGGTACCGGTCGTTGCGTATTTGTTCGCGCAACGACCGAACAGACCGCGAACACCCCCGATAGCCCTGTTACACTGTCCCGCATGCGGGCAGCCGATGGTCTTCAAGCGCATGATCCTGCCCGCGTTCGCTGATGCCCAGCAAATGCTCGAATGCAAACCGTGTGGACTGTCCGTCACCGAGCCCTGCTGCCGGAGTTCTCCACAGGACCATTTCCGTTGACGATGCGAAACCTGACGTCGGGACGACCCAATCGCCTCTCTTCGCCGCCGGGATCGCTAGTCGGATTCCCCCGCAGAGCAGGACGGCGTGATTGCTGCCACGGCCAGGATCGCTTTGCGCATCCGGCTGGCGCCGGCGGCGCGGACCGCCGATGGCGAACGCGTCGGTTCGTATACCTGTCCGAGCAAATAGATTGAACGACCTTTCGGCTTCGATGGCGCGGACAAGTTCCGAGAGGCTGCTTGAGATTTGTCAATTCGTCCTCGGTTGAAATCGGCTCATATTCGGGCTTCTGATGGAACGCTGCCGTTGTCCGACCAACGCGGCGATCAACAACGGACCCGATGGGAGGGGTGAAATGAATTCGTGGGTGTTAAGGCTGTCGGTGCTTACATTTCTTATGCTGGTGCCACTCGCTGCTTTGGCGCAAGGTCCCGCTCCAAGTTCAAATCCGCCGGCAACGGCGTCCGATCAACTCCTGAAGCCTGAGGAACTCGACGCGCTCGTCGCGCCGATCGCTTTGTACCCTGACACCTTGCTGTCCGTCGTGCTCATGGCCTCGACTTATCCGCTCGAGGTGGTGCAGGCCGAACGTTGGGCAAACAAGAACAAAAACCTGAAAGGAGATCAATTGAAGTCCGCGGCGGACAAGCAGCCATGGGACGGCAGCATCAAGGCGCTGGTTGCAACGCCTTCTGTCCTCGACATGATGAGTTCGAACATCGAATGGACGGAAAAGCTCGGCAATGCGGTTCTTGCGCAGCAGGAAGATGTCATGGATGCGGTCCAGCGCCTGCGTGCGAAGGCTCAGGCCAATAACAAGCTGACGTCGACCAGGGAGCAAACGGTCTCGGTCAGGCAGGAGCAGGGCAAGCAGGTGGTCGTCATCGAGCCGACGCAACCTGAGACGCTCTACGTCCCCTATTACGATCCCGGAGTCGTCTTTGGCGGGTGGCCATATGCGGACTATCCGCCGTACTATTTTCCGCCTCCTCCCTACCTCGGCTATGGGATCCTGGCCACCGGACTTGCGTTCGGCGCGGGTTATGCGCTCGGCCGCTGGACATCGGGCGGCAATTATTGGGGCGGCGGTATCAATTGGGGCAACAACTGGCTCCGTCCGAGCCATCCGATCAACATCAACAACATCAACAACATCGGCAACAGATGGGAGCACAATCCCGCACATCGCCGCGGCGTCGGATACAACAATACGAACGTGCGGCAGCGGTTTGGTGCCAATAACCGCGGCCCTGGTCTCGGGAATCGCGGGCCAGGCAATCGTCCGAGCGCAGGGAACCTGCCAGCGAATCGACCCGGCGCAGGAAACCGGCCCGGCGCAGGAAACCGGCCCAGCGCAGGGAACCTGCCAGCGAATCGACCCGGCGCAGGAAACCGGCCATCAAATCGACCCAGCGCAGGCAACCGGCCTTCAAATCGGCCCAGCGCAGGGAACCGGCCATCAAATCGACCCAGCGCAGGGACCAGACCCTCGAGCGGCGCCAAACGCGCGAGCGCTGGCGGCAAACGGCCCAGTGCAGGGGCTAGACCTTCCGGCGGCGCCAGACGG
>DATGCX010000464.1:0-21131 GCA_035311445.1 Xanthobacteraceae bacterium
TCTCAAGGATGTCGGACGGCGCATCAAGGGCCTGTTCAAAAAAAAAAATAGCCCAGGCATGAGTGGCCAAGCCTAAGCCAGGGCGATGGCCGCCCTTGCGTTCACCGCCGGTGAAATCGCAGCTGGCCGCAAGATGTTTGCGTCGGAATGGCGTTTCGTGTCGGCTGCCGGCTCTGTTGCCTCGCTGCCCGCCATGCGAGGCAACGAGATCGCCTTCGTGGGCCGCTCAAACGTCGGCAAATCGAGCCTCATCAATGCGCTGACCAACCGCAACGGTCTCGCCAGGACTTCCCGTACGCCTGGCCGCACCCAGGAACTCGTCTTTTTTGCCGCCGATGATCGCGTCACCCTGGTCGATATGCCGGGCTACGGTTATGCAGCAGCCCCGAAAGCGAAAGTGGCGGCGTGGTCCTCATTGATTCATGCCTATCTCAGGGGTCGATCCAATCTGCGTCGAGTCTATGCGCTGGTCGATGCGCGGCGCGGTCTCACGGCGCCCGACGACGAAGTGCTGGAAACGCTTGATGCAGCTGCGGTCAGCTATCAGATCGTGCTGACCAAGGCCGATGAGGTGAAGCCGCCGGAGCTTGTCACGTGCCTTGACACCACGACTGCGACGCTTGCGAGGCACCCGGCGGCGTTTCCGGAAACGCTCGCCACCTCGGCACGCGACGGCGCCGGCATCCCGGAATTGCGCGCCGCCATCGCACGGCTGATGACGGAACGGGGTATGTAGCCGCGATGGAGGCCGCCATGGTGTCGACAATCCTCGTCGTTGCCTGCCTGATGGGCGCGTGCGGCGTCGCCCTCGCGGCCGCGGCCGCCCATGCAGCGCCTGGGGCGGGGCTTGACGGCGCAGCCTACCTGCTGCTGTTGCATGCCGTCGCGGTGCTCGGCGCTGCCTCTCTCACAGCCGAGGAACTGTTGTGGCGGCCGCTCGGGCTCGTCGCCATGGCAGGCTTCGTGGCGGGGGGCGCACTGTTTGCAGGTGACGTTGCGATGCGTGCCTTTGCTGGCCGCCGGTTGTTCCCGATGGCGGCACCGACGGGTGGTACGCTTCTGATGCTCAGTTGGCTGCTCCTCGCTGTCGCCGCCATCGTTACCGTGGCGCGCGGTGACGCATAATCTTCAGATTGCGCCTCCCACACCAAGCCCCTATCGCGAGTGCGGCGCGACCGCTAAATAGCGCGGGTTACGCCTGGATCCTTTCGCCATGACCATTTCGCCGTTCGATATCGCCCGCGTCCTCTCCGAAGCGCTGCCGCATATGCAGCAATACGACGACGAGATCGTCGTGGTGAAATATGGCGGCCACGCCATGGGCGAGGAAGCCGCGGCCCGCAGCTTTGCCCGCGATATCGTGCTGCTGGAGCAAACCGCCATCAATCCGGTGGTGGTGCACGGCGGCGGTCCACAGATCGGCGACATGCTCAAGCGGCTCGGCATCAGATCGGAATTCGCCGGTGGGCTTCGCGTCACCGATGCCGCGACTATCGAAATCGTCGAAATGGTGCTGGCCGGCTCCATCAACAAGCAGATCGTTGGCTTCATCAACGAGGCGGGTGGCAAGGCAGTAGGACTGTGCGGCAAAGACGGCAACATGGTAAAGGCCCGCAAGATCAGCCGTGCCGTAGTTGATCCCGGCTCGCAGATTGAAAAGATCGTCGATCTTGGCTTTGTCGGCGAGCCTGAAACGGTGGACATCACGGTGCTCAATCAGATCCTCGGTCGCGAGCTGATCCCCGTCCTGGCGCCCGTCGCGACCGCGGCGGCAGGTGGCACCTACAATGTCAACGCCGACACATTTGCAGGCGCCATCGCGGGCGCTTTGAAGGCAAAACGATTGCTGCTGCTGACCGATGTGCCCGGCGTGCTCGACAAGTCCAAGTCCCTCATCAAGCAGCTCTCTATGGATGATGCGCGGCGGCTGATCGCCGACGGCACGATTTTGGGTGGCATGATCCCGAAGGTTGAGACCTGCCTCTACGCCCTCGACGCCGGTGTCGAGGCCGTGGTTATCCTGGACGGCAAGGTGGAACACGCAGTCCTGCTTGAATTGCTGACCGATCTCGGCGCCGGAACGCTGATTCACCGATAGACAGTAGGATGGGTTGAGCGAAGCGAAACCCATCAACGGCTTATCCGCGGGGTGCCGCGCAGGAGGCTGAGCGCTTACGAAATCTCCATCACGAACCGTGCCGCTTACATCGGCCGTGATGGGTTTCGCTTTCGCTCAACCCATCCTACGATTGCCATCCGACATGCCGGGTTACACGCCTTTAACACTGCCATTCCAGGCACCAGGAATTTCGGTTACTGTCGGGCGTCTCCGTGGGGCCGAATGAACATGCCGAACCACCCGAACTTCGATCCTGGCCGACCGACGCGGCGCGCCGTTGCGGCGGGCGCATTCGCCACTCTATTGGCCGGTGCGAACACAGCCATCGCGGCGGAGGCGCAGGTCGACCTTCAACTTGTTCTTGCGGTCGACGCCTCGGGCAGCGTGAACATGCGCCGGTTCGAACTGCAGAAACAGGGCTATGCGGCGGCCTTCCGCAATCCGCGCGTGATCAGTGCCATCCGCTCCGGCATATCGCAGGCGATCGCCGTCACCATGCACCAATGGACCGGGCCGCGCCTGCAAGTCCTCGTAGTACCCTGGATGGTGGTGAAGGACGAGGCCTCAGCTGAGGCGCTGGCCGCAGCCATCGACAACACATCCCGCAAGCTGTTCGGCGGCGGCACCTCCATAAGCGGTGCCATAGACTTTTCGCGGCTGATCCTCGCACAGAGCCCATTCGCTGCGACACGCCGCACCATCGATGTATCCGGTGACGGCGCCAACAATATCGGACGACCCGCTCGCCTCGCGCGAGACGAAGCGGTGCGCGACGGCATCACCATCAACGGACTGCCGATCCTCTCGGTCGAGCCGGACCTCGACACCTACTATTTTGAGAACGTCGTCGGCGGCCCCGGCGCCGTCATGGTTCCGGCGGACAGCTATGAAAGCTTTTCCGAAGCCATCCTGAAGAAACTGATCATCGAGATCGCTTTCAATGATCCGGAGATGCTCAGGGCTTCACTGCCCTGACAGCCCCCCTCCCTACCCTCCGCCGCAAGCGGCGGAGGGTAGGGAGGGGGAAAGCCAAGGGAGACGCCCTCATGTCTGATCTCAGTGGAGACAAGATCACCGTTCGGCTTGCGCAGTTCGGCCTTGTGGCGCTGTTCGCACTTTCGGCCGGCGCGGTTTATTCTCAGGCCGTCGCCCCGACCAATTTGCTGCCCGATCCCTATGTTGGCGCGCCGTTCGGAAAACTACCGGATGGCCGCAATTGGGGTTCGACGGCCGGGATCGGCGTCGATATCGATGGCAAGAGCATTTGGGTCGCGGAGCGGTGCGGCGCCTTTGCGCCGCCGTCCCAGGTCGGACGACCCGGTGTACAAGTCGGCTGCGACGGTTCAACACTCGATCCGGTTCTCAAGTTCGACGAGACTGGCAAACTGGTAAAAAGTTTCGGCGCAGGCCTCATATTGTTCCCGCACGGTCTCTCGGTCGATCCTGAAGGAAACGTATGGGTAACTGATGGACTCGGGAAGGAAGGCAAGGGCCACCAGGTGTTCAAGTTCAGCCCGGATGGCAAGGTGTTGATGACGCTCGGTAAGCCCGGCGTCGCGGGCAGCGGTCCGGATGAGTTCAACGCTCCCTCGGCAACGCTGGTTGCGCCCAACGGAGACATTTTCGTTGCCGACGGCCACGGCGGCAATACCAATGCCCGCATTGTGAAATTCGACAAGACCGGTAAGTTCATCAAGACCTGGGGCAAGAAGGGCAGTGCCCCCGGCGAAATCGACGGCCCGCACACGCTGGCAATGGATTCGCGTGGCCGCCTTTTCCTTGGCGACCGCGGCAACAACCGCATCCAGATCTTCGATCAGGACGGCAATTTCATCGACCAGTGGATGCAGTTCAGCCGGCCGAGCGGTGTCTCCATCGACAAGAATGACATAATCTATGTTGCGGATTCGGAGTCAGGCTCGGTCAATAAGGCACACGGCGACTGGAAGCGCGGCATCCGGATCGGTAGTGCCAAAGATGGAAAGGTCATGGCTCTCATTCCGGATCCGGATGAGAACGCGACCACCACCAGCGCCGCGGAAGGCGTTACCGCGGACGCTCAGGGCAACATCTACGGCGCCGAGGTCGGACCCAAGCGCGTGATGAAGTACGTCAAGAAGTGACGTTCATGGCAGCGGTGGCGACGGTTCCGGTCAAGCCGCCGCAAGCGCCACATCCTCAAGCACGCGCTGGCGCGATTCGATCCCCCAGGCCCACACCACGATGATCTGGACCATTACGAGCCCGATCATCAGGCCAAGCACGCCCGGCATCCCGAAGCCCGTGGCGAGCCACAACACCGCGTAAGGTGACACAATCGTGGCGGCACGCCCGAAGGCGTTGCAGATGCCGTTGGCACGCAGCCGCAACCCGGTTGGAAACAGCTCGGGCGTGTAGACGCCAAACAGGATCGCGACCTGAACATAGATGGCAAGGACCAGCAGGAATCCGATCGTCAATATGAACGCTGGCGCCGTGCTGGCCGTGAAGGTCGCATAGATGGCGCCGAACACGATGGTCGCGATGGACGCGCCGATGATGCTCATACGCCGACCGACGAAATCTGCACAAAAAGCGCCTAGCGCGCAGCCCGCCGGTGACGCGGTCACCAGCACCAACGTGTATTCGAACGAGCGCGTGATGGTGAGGCCCTGCTGCACGAAGAATTGCGGCAGCCAGGTAACGAAGCCGAAGATCAACGTATTGATGGTGATCAGTACCCAACAGCCGACGATCATGCGCAACAGCAGTGGCGGGCGTGCCAGCGCGGCGAAATCCGCACGGGGGACCGGAGCTGGCGGAGGGACTGGAGGCAACGGTGTTACGAATCGCTTTTCAATCGCCGTCATAATGGCTTCGGCCGCGTCGTTGCGTCCCTGGGATTCCAGCCAACGTGGCGATTCTGGCAGGTTCTTGCGCAGCCACCAGACGATCAGAGCCCCGATGCCAGCGATGACGAACATCGGCCGCCAGCCCCAGGTCGGGATGATCAGATAGCCAAGCAATGCCGTAACCGGCAGGCCCGACACGACCAGAAAGGACATGAACGCCAGCCAGCGTCCGCGCGACTGTGGCGGGACGAATTCCGTCAGCGTCGAATAGCCGACCACGATTTCCGCGCCGAGTCCCAGTCCCATCACGAAGCGGAGCCAGTTCAAGGTTGTCATGTCCGGCGCGAATGCAGCGGTCACCGAGGCCAGTCCGAAGATCATCAGATTGACCTGATAGGTGAAGCGTCTCCCGTACCGGTCACCGAGGAAGCCCGTAACGAGCGCTCCGATCGTCATGCCCAGGAACGTGTTGGAGATGAAGTCGGCGTTTAGTCTGGGCGTCGAAAATCCGGATTGGAGCACGGCCGGCAGCACGTTGGTACCAACATAGAGGTCGTAACCATCGAAGAACATGCCGGCGCCGACAAGCCAGAAGATGCCGTAGTGGAACGATCCGATGGGCAGCCGGTCAAGTCGCACGCCGGCATTGACGGATTTCGTCATGTGCTGTTCTCCTCCCCCGAATTTATTGAGCAGTCTGATTTCCGATTTGTATCCGCTTCAAGGTAAAATGCCAGAGCCGCCGGAAGGAGCGGTGCGATGCTCAGGGTTTTTTGCGCCCGTTCAATGCATGTAGCGGTCAGCGCACTGGCGCGGCAGCTGAAGGTCCGTTCGGGCGTGGCAGCCGATCTCGTGTTCGAGCCGATGGGCTTGCTGCAGAGACGGCTTGACGCGGGCGAATCCGCGGATGTGCTGCTTCTCGCCGCGCCCGAGATCGATGCGCTTGCGAGAGCCGGCGCGCTCACATCCGGTAGTCGTGCCGACGTTGCGCGCGCGCCGATCGGTGTCGCCATCCGGGATGGTACGGCAGCGCCTGACATCTCAACACCCGAGGCATTCCGGGCCACATTGATCGCTGCAAGCTCGATCGCGTTAAGCGATCCCGCGCTCGGCGGCTCCGCCGGTATCTATCTGCGCGATCTGTTCGCCCGTATGGGCCTCGCCGAGTTGATCACTGCCAAGACCGTGCCGCAGAAGAGCGGCGCCGCGGCGGCTGATGCGGTCGGCCGCGGCGAGGTGGAACTCGCGATCACCTTCATTCCGGAATTGCTGCAGGGCAGGGGTGCCAGAATCATCGGTCCGCTGCCGCCGCCGCACGATCACGTCACCGCCTACGCGGCCGGAATATCGGCACTCACCAGGCGTTTGGGTGCAGCACGGGCATTCATCGCGTTGCTGACGGCGCCTGATGCACGTCACGTCTGGAAGGCGGCAGGATTCGAGGTGGGCTCGTAGCAAGGATGGGTTGAGCACAGCGAAACCATCTCGGCGCCTCCGTGCAGTATCCCTTGCCAGATTTCGCCGCACTCAAGACACTTACCAGCGTCGTCCTTTTTCTCTTACGGCATCGGTATGTCCTGTACCTTCTTCGGCACGTCATAGCCTTTTCGCACTGCCGGGCGATTGGCGATCGTTACATACCAGCGCTTGACGTTGGGAAAGTGGTTGAGATCGATGGTTTGCCACTCGAACCGTGAAACCCAAGGCCAAATTGCAATGTCTGCTACCGAATAGTCGTCGGCAACGAATTCGTGGTCGGCCAGCCGACGGTCCAGGACTCCGTAGAGGCGTTGGGCCTCTTTGAGGTAGCGCTCCTCCGCATACGGCGCCTTGCCCTTGTTGTATTTCACGAAGTGGTGCACCTGCCCGAACATCGGGCCGGGACCGCCCATCTGCCACATCAGCCACTCGATGACGCGGTAGCGCTTGAACTTGTCGGTTGGCAACAGCCGGCCGGCCTTCTCGGCGAGATAGAGCAGGATTGCGCCGGACTCCATCAGACTGAAGTTATTATCGCGGTCGATGATTGCCGGAATACGGTTATTCGGGCTGATCTTGAGAAACTCCGGCTTGAACTGCTCGCCCTTGCCGATATCGACCGCGTGCGCCTCATAGGCAAAGCCGAGTTCCTCCAGCACGATGGAAGCCTTCCGGCCATTGGGAGTGGTCCAGGTGTAAAGATCGATCACGATGAGGAGCCTCGCTGTTTTAATCCCGTATGGGTGACTAATTTATCTTTACCCGTAGTGTAATACCGATCGTCGGCGGTGAACCTTGTCACCAAATGAATATTCGTTCACCCCGCGTTCAAGCACCGATTCTACCATGGACAAACACAAAGCGATTACGTCCTTCCCTGAACGGGACGTACTAAAGGGACACAAAATCGCCTGTTATCATGTACCTTTGCCCGATTGCTGAGCACCACCCCGTCACGTAAGGTAGCAACTGTCTTGGCTTTCCTCCCGAGACGGTTCTCGACTAGGCGGCCCCACCAAGTAAACAGCTCCAAGGTGTGGGCCGCTCCTTTTGCCGGCAGCATTGTTGCCAGCGCATTAGAACTCTTCTCCTCAAGTACTTTCTATTTCGTCGCGCAGCAGTTCCAACTCAAGCCATCGTTCCTCAGCGGACGCGAGCTCCACTTGCATGGCAGTCATTTCGCATGAAACTCGATCAAAAGTGGCGCGGTCTCGCGCATAGAGCGTCGTATCGGCCATCAGCTTCTGCAAGCGCTCAAGCTCGATCTCCAGGGTCGCGATCTTGCCCGGCAGCGTTTCCAGCGCATGCTTTTCGTTGAAGGTCAGCTTGCGTCTGGCCGGCTTGGCGGCAGTTCGCGGGAACCTGGGCTTATCCGGTTCAACCGTTTTGACGGCCGGCTTGGCATCTGCTTTACGCACATCAGCGCCACGCTGTGCCAGCATGTCCGTATACCCGCCGGCGTATTGAAGCCATTTACCGTTGCCCTCCGGCACGATCACCTCATCGATGACTCGGTCGAGAAAGTCGCGATCGTGGCTGGTGAGAAGCACGGTACCGGCATAATCGCCGATCATCTCCTCCAGCACGTCAAGCGTTTCCAGATCGAGATCATTGGTGGGCTCGTCAAGCACCAGAACGTTGGACGGCTTCGACAGCGCCCGCGCAAGCATCAAACGGCTACGCTCGCCGCCGGAGAGCACGCGCAACGGCGTGCGCGCCTGCTCCGGCATGAACAAGAAGTCGCGCATGAAACCGACAACGTGTTTTGCTTGTCCGCCGACCACCACGGTATCGCCGCGTCCGCCCGTGAGAGCTTCGCTTAGGGTCCAGTCCGGATTGAGGCTTTCGCGGTGCTGGTCGAGAGTTGCCCTTTCCAGATTGGCGCCAAGCCGCACGGTGCCGCCGTCGGGCGCGAGTGCGGTGGTGAGAAGGTTCACGAGCGTGGTCTTGCCGCTACCGTTGGGCCCGACGATACCGATGCGATCACCGCGCATGATGCGGGTGGAGAAATCGGCCACGATGGGTACCGCGCCATAACTCTTTGAGAGGCCCTTCGCCTCGATCACCAATGCTCCCGACCGTTCTGCTTCGGCGGCCGACATGGCGACCGTGCCGGCCGCATGTCGGACATCGCGCCGGCGCTGGCGCAGTGCACGTAGGCCGGCCACACGGCGCATATTACGCTTGCGCCGTGCGGTGACGCCATAGCGCATCCAATGCTCTTCAGCCTCGATCTTGCGATCGAGCTTGCGGCGATCGCGCTCCTCCTCCGCCAGCACGTTATCGCGCCAATCCTCAAACTCGGCAAAGCCGCGCTCGATGCGACGCGTCCTGCCGCGGTCAAGCCACACAGTCACCTGGGAGAGGTTCGCGAGGAAGCGTCGGTCGTGGCTGACGATGACAAGTGCTGCCTGCCGGGCGTCAAGTTCGCCCTCGAGCCATTCGATGGCCGGAAGATCCAGATGGTTGGTCGGTTCGTCCAGCAGCAGAATATCAGGCGACGGCGCCAGCGCACGTGCGAGTGCCGCCCGCCTTGCTTCTCCTCCCGAGAGCGCAGACGGATTTTCCTCCCCGCTTAGTCCGAGTTGCTCCATGAGATAGCGGGCCGGATGGTGATCGTCATTGGGTCCAAGACCCGCCTCCACATAATCCGTCACGGTGGCAAATCCAGAAAGATCCGGTTCTTGCGGCAAGTATCGGACGGTTGCGTCGGGCTTAACGAACGTCGTCCCGCGATCGGGCTCCATCAGGCGGGCCGCGATCTTGAGCAGCGTGGACTTGCCTGACCCGTTGCGACCGACGAGACACACGCGCTCGCCCGCCGAGACCATGAGATCGACGCTTTCCAGCAGCGGCGTGCCGCCAAAGGTCAGCGCGACGTCGCTGAGTTGAAGCAGCGGGGCCGCCATCTCAATGCCGGATCGGATAGGTTTCTGTCATGGCGCTGATTTATGCTGCGCCGCCGCAAACAAGAAGGGCCACCCTCGCGGGCGGCCCTTCCATTGTCGGACCGCGGCCCGGCTAACGGACCGTGACGCGTGGTGTCACGCGGCCTGGACCTCGGTAAAGGCAAGGATCCAGCTCACGGTTGCCGGCGAACGCGGCGAGTGACAATGAGACACTGGATCACCTCCTTTCGGTTGTTGACGACGAATCAGAAGCTAAACGGAAAAACTTAAAAATGTAAGACATTGACATTGTCGCAGGATGCGATTCGCCGTTCACCCTTACGTAGTGATTGTGCGCGTTCAGATGGTCTGGTTGTAGGCGCCGATCTCCTGGTGAGTTCGCAGTACCTCATCGAGCGCCTTGAACATGTCACGCATTCGCGCATCCGACACCGGGCTTTCTACCACCACCACGAGTTCGGGCTTGTTGGAGGAGGCGCGGACCAGGCCCCAGGTGCCGTCCTCAACAGTGACCCGCACGCCATTCACTGTGACGAGATCGCGGATCGGCTGCCCTGCCACGGTCGCACCCTTGGCCTGCGCCGCCTCGAAATGCTTCACCACCTGATCAACGACATCGTACTTCGCCTCGTCGGCGCAGTGCGGCGCCATGGTGGGGGACTGCCAGGTCTTTGGCAGCGCATCCTTGAGTTCCGACATCTTCTTTTCGGGATTTCGGTCGAGCATCTCGCAGATCGCGATGGCCGAGATAAGTCCATCGTCATAACCGCGACCATGCGGCTTGTTGAAGAAGAAGTGGCCGGACTTCTCAAATCCGGCGAGCGCGCCGATCTCGTGAGTACGACGCTTCATGTAGGAATGACCCGTCTTCCAGTAGTCCGCCTTGACGCCGTTCTGCCGCAGCACCGGATCGGTAACAAACAGACTCGTCGATTTAACGTCGACAACGAACGTCGCGCCCGGATGCAAGGTTGACATATCGCGCGCCAGCATGACGCCGATCTTGTCGGCAAAAATCTCATCGCCTCGGTCGTCGACCACGCCGCAGCGGTCGCCGTCGCCATCGAAGCCAAGGGCGACATCGGCATGGTTCGCAAGCACCCCATCCCGCATCGCGTGCAGCATCTTCATGTCTTCGGGATTGGGATTATGGCGCGGGAACGTGTAGTCAAGTGCACAATCGAGGGGAACCACTTCGCAGCCGACCGCTTCCAGTACTCGTGGTGAAAACGCACCCGCAGTGCCGTTGCCGCATGCAGCCACGACTTTGAGGCGACGCTTGAGCTTTGGCCGGCTGGTGAGGTCCGCAATGTAGCGATCCGGAAAATCGGCGACGAACTGATAGGAACCAGTGCCGCGCAGGTCGAACTTGGCGCCGAGCACGATTTCCTTCAGCCGCGTCATTTCGTCGGGACCGAAGGTAAGCGGCCGGTCGACGCCCATTTTCACCCCGGTCCAGCCGTTGTCATTATGGGAAGCCGTCACCATGGCGACGCACGGCACGTCGAGATCGAACTGGGCAAAATATGCCATCGGGGTGACGGCGAGCCCGATGTCGTGAACCTTGCATCCGGCCGCCATCAGACCGGAGATCAACGCGTATTTGATCGACGCCGAGTAGCTGCGGAAATCGTGGCCCGTGACGATTTCCGGCCGCACCCCCAGCTGATGGATGAGCGTGCCGAGCCCCATGCCCAGCGCCTGTATGCCCATCAGATTGATTTCTTTCTCAAACAGCCATCGTGCATCATATTCGCGGAACCCGGTGGCCCTCACCATAGGCGCGGATTCGTAAGCGTATGTGTTGGGAGACAGGGCTGGCTTCGGGACAGGGAACATCTCGTACCTCAGGCAGAAATAGCTGGCGCACAGCACATATCTTACACGGCGCTCTCCGCAAAGACTTGGAGGTCTCATGCGCGCCGATTATCTCTTGGCCGCGGGCGTGCCTCCTTGCCGGCTCACCGAGGCCGCAAAGTCATTGCTCCAACACAGGCCTACAGGAATGGCCCTGCCAGTGCTTGGGGAACGACCCACGGAGCAGATTTTCCCGGCTTGGTCAGGCAACACCACGGCGGCGAGATTACGCGAGGTCGAGCCGATAGTTCCGTCCGGATGCCCGATGCGCAGTGACCGTCGTGATTCCAGACGGAATCTTGTTGACTAATGATACTTGACGCTACTGCCCCCGCGGCTTTGCGCGCCGCGTCGCCGGCGCCGAAGCCGGATCGTCGGGCCAGGGATGGCGCGGATAGCGGCCGCGCATTTCCGATTTTATTGCGGCGTAGCTGCCATGCCAGAAATTCGGCAGGTCGCGCGTCACCTGCACCGGGCGGTGAGCCGGCGACAGCAACTCAATGACGAGCGGCACGCGGCCCCCTGCAATTGCAGGGTGTCGATCGAGCCCGAACAACTCCTGCACCCGAATTGCGAGCTTCGGACCTTCCTCCGCTGCATAGTCGATCGGCACCCGCGATCCTGACGGCGCGTCGAAATGGGTCGGCGCTTCGGCCTCCAGCCGTCGCCGCAGGTTGTACGGCAGCAAATTGTGAAGCGCCTCGTCCAGCTCCGATGCTGTGAGCCCATCAAGCGCCGTCTGGCCGGTCAATAGCGGCGCGAGCCAGGCCTCGGCCGTTGCCGCAAGAACGGCGTCGGACAGGTCCGGCCACTCCACCCCCTCGGCGCGGCGCAGAAACAGGACGCGATCGCGCCATTGCCGTAGTGCTTTCGTCCACGGCAATCGGGCGAGCCCCGCTTTGACGATGGCGTCGACGAGCAGTTTTGCGGTCATATCGTTTGCTGCGACGGGGAGCGGCTGGTCGCTCAGCACAATGGCGCCGATACGGCGCGACCTGCGGGCCCGCAATGTCAACGTTTTCGTATCGCAGGTCACCTCCTCGGTGGTTTCAACGCGATCGGCAAAACGTGCTTCGATGTCGGCCAAGTCGAGAACAGTCGCCAGCATCGTCCGGCTTTGCGCAGCGCTGCCGATCAGTTCGGCGACGGCCAGAAACGTTTCTCGCGCCAGCGGCGATGCTGGATCCACATAAGCACCGCGGCCATTGGCCAACAGAAACGCCCCTGTGGCGGCGCCGCGATTCTTGGCGATGCGCTCCGGATAGGCGAGCGCCAGGATGGCGCCGAGGGATAAGGTTCCTTCTCTAGGCCGAGCCACTGCGGCTCCCTCCCCCCTTGTGGGGGAGGGTCGGGGTGGGGGGTCGGGGTATTGTGGCAAAGCCTTGCCGCCTCTCCCGACCCCCAACCCGGACCCCTCCCCGCAAGGGGGAGGGGAGGAGGTTGCGGCTCTGTCAATGCGTGTGCTCGCAGCCACGAGAGGGGAAGGAGAACAGTGTTCCGCTAATTCCGCCCATCGCTTTGCCATGCGTCGCGCTTCTTCGGCGCGCGTGGAACGGTCGCGACGCAGCGCCTCGATGCGATGCCTCAGGTCGGCGTCGTTGCCGCCGAGACCGCGCTCCGTCAGGATTGCGGCGATTTCGGACGCCACGCGACCTGCGCCCTCGCGGCTCGCCTCCACCACCATGCGGGCGAGGCGCGGCGGGAGAGGCAGGCGATTGAGAAGTCTGCCCTGCGGCGTGATGCGGCCGGAGCCGTCGATGGCGCCGAGATCGGCGAGAAGCGTACGGGCCTCCTTGAGAGCCGAAACCGGCGGCGGATCGAGAAAAACGAGCTTTGCAGGATCGGCGACACCCCACTCGGCGAGGTCAAGGACGAACGACGACAGATCGGCGGCGAGGATTTCCGGCTGCGCGTACGGTTCAAGTGCAGCGGTCTGTGGTTCATCCCACAGCCGATAGCAGACACCGGGCTCGACACGGCCGGCGCGACCACGTCGCTGATCCGCGGCGGCGCGCGATACCCGCACGGTTTCGAGACGAGTCAGCCCCACGTCCGGCTCGAAGCGCGGCACACGGGCGAGACCGGAATCGACTACCACCCGTACGCCTTCGATGGTGAGCGAGGTTTCGGCGATCGAGGTCGCCAGTACGACCTTGCGCCGGCCGAAAGGCGCCGGCGCGATGGCACGGTCCTGTGCGTCGAAGTCGAGTGTCCCATGGAGCGCGAAGACATCGACCGTCGGATCGGCACAACGCTCCCGGATCATCGCTTCTGTACGGCGGATTTCGGCAGCGCCCGGCAGGAATGTCAGAATCGATCCGGTTTCGGCGCGCAATGCGCGCAGGACGGCATCGGCCACCTGCGGCTCGATCGGTCTCCCGGGATCGCGGCCGAGATAGCGTGTTTCGACCTCGAATGCCCGTCCTTCGCTCGCGATCACCGGCACATCGCCAAGCGCAGCGGCGATGCGCGCGCCGTCGATCGTGGCCGACATCATCACCAGTCGCAAATCCTCTCGCAGACCTTGCTGCGCATCCCGCGCAAAGGCAAGGCCAAGATCGGTATCGAGGGAACGCTCATGGAATTCGTCGAACAGCACGGCGCCGACGCCATCCAGCGACGGGTCGTCGAGAATGAGACCCGTAAACACGCCCTCCGTGATGACCTCGATACGAGTACGCCTTGAGACCTTGGTGCCGAAACGGACCCGGTAACCGACCGTGTCGCCGACCGTCTCACCAAGTGTCTTTGCCATGCGGGCCGCGGCAGCGCGCGCCGCGAGCCGCCGCGGCTCGAGCACGAGAATTTTCTTGTCGCTTGCCCACGGCTCGGCCGCCAGTGCGAGTGGAACCCTCGTGGTCTTGCCGGCTCCAGGCGGGGCCACAAGCACGGCAGTCGTGTTCCGCGCCAGGGTGGCGACAAGGTCGGGCAAGATTGCGTCGATCGGGAGGGGCGCGAAGGCCGTCATCAAACGCTCGGTACTTTGCTACACGGCGGCTGATGTTTCAGCGGCCGCTGTAGTCATACAACCGCCAAGCAGACTTTCCGCTCAGGGCATGCGGTGGTATGGCGAAGAGGACCACATACATATGCAGGGCCAATGTCCACAGCTGTCACACCTCGCAAGCTGAAGAAAGGCGACCACGTCTTCCTCATCGACGGGTCGTCATTCATTTTCCGCGCTTACTTTGCCATGTTCAAGGCTGCGCAGAGCCGCGGCCGCAGCTTCACCCGGTCCGATGGCGTGCCGACCGGCGCAGTGCTCACCTTCTGCAACATGCTGTGGAAGCTGTTGCGCGAGGGGCTCAACGGGGTGATGCCGACCCATGTGGCGGTGGTCTTCGATTACTCGGGCACGAGTTTTCGCAACGAAATCTATTCCGACTACAAAGGGCACCGTCCGGACCCGCCGGATGAACTGGTGCCGCAGTTTCCGCTGATGCGTGACGCCGTCCGCGCCTTCGGCCTCATCCCGATCGAACAGGACGGCTTCGAGGCCGACGACCTGATTGCGACCTATGCGCGCGTCGCCCTGGAGAAGGGGGCCGACGTGTCGATCATCGCCGGCGACAAGGATCTCATGCAGCTGGTACGCCCCGGCGTTACCATGTTCGATCCGATGCCGGGCAACGAGCGCCGCATCGGCCCCGACGAGGTTGCGGAAAAATTCGGTGTCCCACCCGAGAAGGTGACCGACGTACAGGCACTGATCGGCGATACCACCGACAACGTGCCGGGCGTACCCGGGATCGGTGTCAAGACGGCCGCTCAGCTGATCAACGAATATGGCGATCTCGAAACGCTGCTCACGCGGGCATCCGACATCAAACAGGAGAAGCGCCGCCAGTCATTGATCGAATTCGCCGAGCAGGCCCGCATGTCGAAGCGCCTCGTTCTGCTCGACGACCATGTGGAACTGAAATGCCCTCTCGAAGATCTGCCGCTCGATGGCCGCGATCCGAAAGCCCTCATCGCGTTCCTGAAGGCGATGGAGTTCACGAATCTGACTAAGCGAGTCGGCGAGGCCACCGGAGTCGATCCGAACGTAATTGATCCAGATCCCGCCTTGAGTGCCGGCCGCGGGGACCGAGTCGCAGCGGAACCGTCGCCGACCGTTCCCGCCGACCAAGCGGCCCAAGCCGCTGCTCCCACGGCCTCCGCCCGTCAGTTGTCACTCGCATTGCCTCCTGCCGCGTCCGACATCAAGCGCCGCCAGGGTGGGAGAGCTGAGGCGACGACGCCGCTCGGACTCGTGCGCCAGCGTCTGGCGGAGGCTTCCAACCAAAAGATCGATCGCGCCGGCTATCAAATGATCGGCGACACCGATGCGCTGGGACACTGGGTTGCACAAGCGATGGACCGAGGGATGGTGGCAATCGATCTGGTCACTACCTCTCCGGACCCGATGATAGCGGTGTTGATCGGCATCTCGATGGCGCTCGCCCCCAACGAGGCCGCGTACGTGCCGCTGGGCCATCGCAACGCCAATGACCTCTTGAACGGCGGGGGTCTTGCGCCCGGTCAGGTGCTTGAGTCGCAGGCCTTCGAACTGCTCAAGCCGATGCTCGAAAACGCCGGTGTTCTCAAGATCGGTCACGATCTGAAGTCGGACGCCGTGGTGCTGGACCGGCACGGTATCACGCTCAGATCATTCGATGATGTGATGCTGATGTCCTATGTGCTGGACGCCGGCCGCGGCGGCCACGGGCTGGAGGAGCTGGCGCGGCGGCATCTGGGCCACGGCATGCTCAACGTAGCCGATGTCGTCGGGAAAGGGCGAACGCAAGCGCCATTCGAAACTATCGAGATCGCGCGTGCTTGCAATTTTTGCGCTGAAAATCCCGACGTTAGCCTGCGCCTCTGGCGCCTGCTAAGTGCGCGTCTGGTCGCGGAGCACATGGTAACGGTCTATCAGACGCTCGAACGCCCTCTATTGCCGGTCCTGGCCCGCATGGAGCAGCGCGGTATCTCGATCGATACCGACGTGCTGTCGCGACTGTCGGGTGAGTTTGCGCAAGAAGCGGGCGCGCTTGAAGCGGAAATTCAGGAAATCGCTGGCGACCCTTTCAATCCGGGCAGTCCGAAGCAGCTCGGCGATATCCTGTTCGGTAAGATGAAACTGCCGGGCGGCAGAAAAACCAAGACCGGGGCATGGTCTACCTCCGCGTCCGTCCTCGACGAGCTCACTGAAGAAGGCCATCTGCTGCCGACCAAGATTTTGGAGTGGCGGCAAATCAGCAAGCTGCGCTCAACCTACACCGACCTGCTGCCGTCGTTCGTCAACCCGGATACCGGCCGGGTCCATACCAGCTATGCGCTCGCCGCCACCCCCACGGGCCGGTTATCGTCCTCCGAGCCCAACCTGCAGAACATCCCCGTGCGCACTGAGGAAGGCCGCAAGATTCGCCGCGCCTTTGTGGCGAAGCCCGGCCACAAGCTGGTTTCGGCGGACTACTCCCAGATTGAGCTTCGCCTGCTCGCGGAGATCGCCGATGTCCCGGCGCTGCGGCAAGCATTCCGGGACGGGCTGGACATTCACGCCATGACGGCGTCGGAAATGTTCGGGGTAACGGTGGACGGCATGCCAGGCGAGGTGCGTCGCCGCGCCAAGGCGATCAATTTCGGCATCATCTACGGCATCTCGGCATTCGGCTTAGCCAATCAGCTCGGCATCTCACGCGAGGAGGCGGGCGCCTACATCAAAAAATATTTCGAACGCTTCCCTGGCATCCGTGCCTACATGGACGCAACCAAGGAGTCCTGTCGGAAGAGCGGCTATGTGACGACGCTGTTGGGCCGTAAGTGCCACTATCCGGACATTACGGCATCGAACCCGTCGATCCGCGCCTTCAACGAGCGCGCCGCCATCAATGCCCGCCTGCAAGGTACCGCCGCTGACATCATCCGCCGCGCGATGATCCGGATGGAGGATGCGCTGGCCAGGCAGCGCCTCTCGGCGCAAATGCTGCTGCAGGTCCATGATGAGCTCATCTTCGAAGTGCCGGAGGAGGAGATTGCCCCCACGCTGCCGGTGGTCAAGCGGGTGATGGAAGAGGCGCCGCTGCCCGCGGTCGCGCTCACCGTGCCGCTTCGGGCCGATGCGCGGGCGGCCGACAACTGGGACGAGGCACATTAGACCCCGTCTTAGTGAATTGATCTACCCGTCACCCGCGGGCTTGACGTGCGGGTCCATCTTCTCCGTGTAAAAGGTGGATTGCCGGGTCAAGCCCGGCAATGACGTTGGGTGAGTGCTCGACGGCAATTCAAGCGTTATTTTTGGCACACAACTCTTGCCCGGCAACACCCTTGTCCGGCAATACCCTCTGCCTGGACTTTAGGACCCTGCTGATGCCCTTGCCGTTGAAAGTCGGTTACCGGACCTTGGCTGCCACGGTCGTGCTCGCGAGTGCGCCCACAGCGGCGAATGCCGCCGGGCTTGACGATGTCGTGCTCCCATGGCCGTGGGCGCTTCCATTTTTTGGCTTACTGCTGTCGATCGCCGCCGGCCCAGTTCTGATGCCGAAGTTTTGGCACCTCCATTATGGCAAGATCGCATTCATCTGGAGCGCGCTCACCGTGACGCCGCTGGCGGCGCTCTATGGCGTCCCAACGGCACTTGCGGCGTTGGTGCACGCTATTCTCGGTGAATACTTGAGCTTCATCGTCGTGATTGCAGCGCTCTACGTGGTGGCGGGCGGAATTCTCATCACCGGCAACTTGCGCGGCACACCGCTCATCAACACCACCATCATGGCGTTCGGCACGATTATCGCCAGCTTTGTCGGTACCACGGGCGCCGCTATGATCCTGATCCGGCCGTTATTACGGGCAAATTCCGCTCGATTGCATAACGTGCATACGGTGGTGTTCTTCATTTTCCTGGTTGCCAATATTGGCGGCGCGCTGTCGCCGCTTGGCGATCCGCCGCTGTTCGTCGGCTTTCTACACGGCGTCGACTTCTTCTGGACCACGATGCATCTGTGGAAAGCGACGGCGTTAACGGCAGCGCTGGTGCTCGCCGCCTTCGTGGCAGTCGATATCTGGTTCTACCGTCTGGATCGGCGCGTCGCTGTGGTCGGAGAAACTCCACCCAACGAGCCGATACGCGTGCGTGGTCTCGTCAACCTGCCGCTGATCGGCCTCATCATCGGGGCGACCCTGCTGTCCGCCCTGTGGAAGCCGGGCATTACATTCGACGTATATGGCACGACGCTCGAATTGCAGGATATCGTCCGCGACGGCCTGCTTATCGCCATCGCGATCGCGTCGCTGGCATTCACGCGAGAAGAACACCGCGAACGCAACGGCTTCACATGGGAGCCCATCGGGGAAGTTGCCAAACTGTTCGCCGGCATCTTCGTCTGCATCATCCCGGTCTTGGCCGCGCTGCGCGCCGGGAGCACCGGGCCATTTTTCTGGTTGCTGGCACTCATGACGGGCGGCGCCGGGGACCCAAACAATGTCGCCTATTTCTGGCTCACAGGCGTTCTGTCGGCGGTTCTCGACAATGCTCCGACCTATCTGGTGTTCTTCGAGCTTGCAGGCGGCAACCCCTCAAGATTGATGGGCGAACTTGCCCCGACACTTGCGGCGATTTCCATGGGCGCGGTCTTTATGGGCGCGCTGACCTATATCGGCAACGCGCCGAATCTCATGATTTACGCCATCGCCACCGAGCGCGGCGTGAAGATGCCGAGTTTCTTCGGTTACATGATCTGGTCGGGTGCTGTGCTGCTGCCGGTATTCGCCGTCCTTACTTACGTTTTGGTGATCGCGCCTTAGGTTTGGCCGCGCCCTTGACGGATCTTGCACCGCGGCGTGCCGTCTTTGCGGCTCCGATCCGGCTGCGCACAGCGGCAGTGCGCGCCTTTTCGGGCACCACCGCGACCGCCTCCACCTCGATCAACGCGCCCGGCCGAGCGAGGTTCGAGATCGCAATGGTGGTGCTGGCGGGGGGCGCCGAGGGATCGATATGGCGGTCGCGCACTTCGCGGAAAATGCCGAGATGCGCCATGTCGATGAGATAATTGTTAAGCTTCACCACGTGCTCGAAACCGGCGCCGACGGCGGCCAGCGCATTCTTGAGGTTGACGAAGGTTTGCTCTGCCTGGGCGCGGAAATCGCCCGAGCCGCCGACGATCCTGTTGTCAACATCAAGGCCAAGTTGGCCCGCAATGTAGATGATCCGCCCGGGGCTTGTGGCTTCCACCACGTGGGTATAGCCAGATGGCTTCCCGATCGCCGGCGGGTTGAGAAAGCGATGGATGCGCATTGGACAGCTCCCTCTAATGGATTTTTGTGACGGTGTGCGCCGTGCCGCAACGGCCGTAATGAGAAATCATGATGCCGCCAGCTTCGCAACCACGTCCCGCGCAATCGAAAGCGAGGCCGTCAGACCCGGCGATTCGATACCGAACAGGTGCACGATCCGCGGCAGGCCGTGATCGGCCGGGCTGTCGATCATGAAATCTGCGGCCGGCTCACCCTTGCCGGTGAGTTTGGGACGTATGCCGGCGTAATCGGCAACGAGGGTGCCGTCCGGCAACCCTGGCCAATAGGTCCTGATCGCCGGATAGAAGACCGCGGCTCGTCCGGCGTCGACATCGAAATCGTAGTCGTCGATCCATTGCACGTCGGGGCCAAATCGCATGCGGCCGGCGAGATCGAGGGTGACATGGATTCCGAGCCCGCCCGGAATCGGCACCGGATAGATGAGGCGGCTGAACACAGCGCGCCCGGTGTAGGAAAAGTAATTTCCCTTTGCGAGGACGAGGCGTGGCACGCGATCCGCCGGATACCCCTCCGTGGCGCGCGCAAGCTTCTGCGCCCCATGCCCGGCCGAATTCACCACTGCGTCGACCGTGAGAGATCCGGGATCCGGGCCGCCGAAGCGAACCTCCCAGCCGGCCGGCGTAAGCGCCAGCCGCTCCACCGGCGTGTTCAGCGCCAATACGCCGCTCGCGTCCTCCAGGTCGCCCTGCAGCGCCAGCATGTAGCGATGGCTGTCGATAATGCCGGTCTCGGGCGAATGGAACGCCGCCGCGCAGGCGAGCGCCGGCTCCATCCTGATCGCTTCCGGGCCGTCCAGCATCTGCAGGCCCTCGACGCCGTTCCGGGTCGCCTGGGCAAACAGCTTTTCCAGCAGCGGAATTTCGGTATCGCGGCTGGCCACCACGAGTTTGCCGAGCTTACGGTGCGGCACGCCATGGGACGTGCAGAACGCGTAGAGCATTCGCCGCGAGCGGGCGCAATGACGCTCGCGCAGCGAACCGGTCGGATAATAGATGCCGGCGTGGATGACCTCGCTGTTGCGCGAGGAGGTGCCGCTGCCGATATGGGACTCTGCGTCCGCCACGATCACGTCGTGTCCCGCAAGCGCGGCTTCACGGGCGATCGCGAGCCCCACCACGCCGGCGCCGACGACAAGCACCTGCATGGTCAGTCGCCGTCCGGCGCAGGTGCTTCTTCATGCCGCGCCGTGTTCGGCGAGCGCACGGAGGGATAAGCCGGCGTAGTATGTTTGGAAACATGCCCGGCGCTGCCCTCGCCAAAGGCGGGGTCGGACAGGCAAACCGCATCACCCACGGAGATGGTGCCGCCGGCCACCGCCTCTGCGTACACGCCGCAATCACCATGGCCAAGAAGACGCAGGAGCGTGTTCGGAATGTCGAGATCCCGGATGCCGGTGGCGGGTTCCACATTGGTGGCGGCACAGCGCGCGATGCGCTTGATCACCTTTGCACGCGCCTGCTCCCCGATCGCGACTTCTTGACCAAGCAGCTCGAATTCGCGCCAAGGCGGCCAACCCTCCACATAAATGTTGCCGCGAAACCGCAATGGATCAACCGGACGTCCCACCATGTCTTGGATAGCGGCGACCGAGGCGAGATTGATGATCGAAACCACCTTTTTGGCGACGTCGGAAAAGCTGTGGCT